>JAICTU010000482.1 GCA_025936205.1 Polyangiaceae bacterium
CGCCTGCGCGCGCTGCTCGAAGCCGGCACGGCACGCTGCCAGGACGCGGCCCGGGTTGCCGCCGGACACGCTGAGCAGCCGGCGATACACGCGATCCTCGACCGGCACGAGCCGGAGCTGATCCAGCACGCGCCCCAGCCAGGTCGGCTGGAACGCGACCGGCACGCGTGCTCGCTCGAGGCGCAACGCCACCAGGCGTTTCACTTCGGTCAGGTTGAGTGGCGGCAGCGACACGACGTTGGTGAACACCTCGCGCACGTTGGCGAGCTCGCCGAACAGCTGCAGCATGGTGCGGTCGAGCGTCACCGCCCAGAAGGCCAGGGAGCGGGTCTCGGCGATCAATTGCAGGATCTCGACCAGCTCGCGCTGCCGATCCAGCGCCGCGCTGACCCAGGCGTCGAGGTCGTCGACGAACAACGCGGAGCGTTCCAGCTCCAGGTGCCGCGCCAGGCCGGCGCGCGTCGGCGGTGATTCGAGCAGCGCGCCCAGGGCCTGAAAGAGCGTGGTGTCGCGGCCGAAATCGCTGGCGCGCAGCCGGAGCGGGGTGCCGCTGCGCGACTCGAGCTCGCAGAGATTGAGCAACGACGATTTGCCCGAGCCGGGCGCGCCCACGATCAACACGCTGGTCGCGGCGCCCCTCGCGCGCAGGGCTTCCGCGTCCACGATGATCTCCAGCAGGTTGCGATGGGCGGCGAAGATGCGTTCGTCGGACACCGGGCGATCCGAGAACCAGCGGCTGAGCGCCGCCGGCAGTTCCTCGGCAGGGCTACCGAGCGCGCGGCGCAGGGTGGCCGCGTCACCCGGGTGCGAGCGCCGGCGCGCCAGCTCCGCCGTGAGCTGGCCGGCTCGCTCGAACAGCCGCCGTACCTGCGCCAGCGGCTTGTGCAGCAGCGCGCCGCGCCGCGCCTGCGCTCCGTGCCGCACGGTGACTTCGAGCAAGAACGAGCTCGACGCCGACTCGAACGCCGCTTCGAGCGCCGCCAGCGCGGACTCGCTGGCGCGCTCCGTGAGCCGAGCCAGGCGCAGCATGCGTTGCATGGCCGGCGCGAGGACATCCCGGGGCAGCGCGCCAGGCTCCACGCGGCGGCCCTGCTCGGTCCGGGTTTCCAGTAGCGTCCACTCGGGCTGGACCGCCGCCGACGCGCGCGAGGGAAGCTGCGCGAAGGCCGTGCCCAGCGCGCGCACCGCCGCGTCGATCGCGGGGGCGAGCTGACGCACGAAGCCTGCGGCGCGCTCGTGCAGGTCCAGCGTCTGCACGCGACCCTGGTGCAGGCGCGCGCCCGGTTCGAGGTACAGGCATTCGATGGATCCGGGCAGGCCTTCGATGCCGGCCTCGAGAGCGCTGGAGGTGAGCCGCAGGGTGCTGGAGACGCGGAAGTCCCTGGAGAGCTCGGCCAGCGCCGCGCGCGTTGCGTGCTCGAACTCGCTGCGCAGCAGCGGCAGCGCCGCCGCGTCCAGGCCTGTCTCGTGGAGCTCTTGCTGCTTCTGATCGAGCCAGGCGGCGAGCGCGCCCAGCGCCGGCTCGAGCCGGCGGGCAACGGCTCGACCCGGCTCGCCGACGTGGCGAGTGATGACCTCATGCAGTCGCTTCCGCGTCTCGATCACGCGCCATTCCAGCACGCGGCTCGCCCACGCCGCGCGCGCCACACGCGCCAGGTCGGCCTGCGTGGCTCCGGAGAGGCCCTCCAGGTGGCGCCGGACCTGCGGTTCCACGTCGGAGTAGCGCAGCGTGCGCAGCCGCACGCGCCTCGTGTCGGCGAGCAGCAGCAACTCGGCGAAGCGATCCAGGCCGAGCGCCAGCGCTGCCGGCAGCGGAGGGTCGGGCGGAGTTGCAGCAGCCGCACTCTCCGTGGCGGCCGCCGCGAGAGCGCTGGCGCCCCCTTGCTCTTGCCCCACTCGCTCGCGCAGCCCTTCCTCGAACAGGCGGGCGACATGCTGCGCCATCGCGGGCTCGAGCGCGATGCGCGCCATGCGGCGCAACGGCAGACGCCGGGCCCGGCTGCTGCGCCTCACTGGGTCCGGGCTCGCACCGACCTCGAAGGTGGTGGGCAGCTCCCCCAGCAGCCCCGTCAGCTCCGCGTACAGGGCCAGATAGGCCGAGCGGTGATCGAGCACCAGCTGGCGAAAGACCTGCGCGTCTGGGGCAGCGCTCCAGTCGGGCAACACGGGCAGCCGCGGAGCGACCTCGAGCGCGAAGCGGGCGAGCACATCGCCGAGGGATGCGCGCAGCCGCTCATGGGCCCAGCGCAACGACTCCGGCACGCTCTCCGCCGCAGAAACGCGAGCGGGAAGCGCCGCCGGGGCCCCGGGCGCGGCGGCTTCGGGTTGCGCCTCCGAGCGCTCCGCCGGCTCGGGTTCCGCGGCGCGCGGCAGCTCGCCCGCGAGCGCGAGGGCACGGCGCAAGGTGATGGGGCCGATCAGCAAATTGATGGCGACCACGGCCAGGCCCGTCGTGGTGATCACGCGCGCGAGTTCCGGCAGCTGCAGCGCGGCCAGACCGATCAGCCCCAGCGTCACCCCGGCCTGCGGCAGGTAGGCGAACCAGGCCCGGTGCTGGATGATCTCGGACTCTCCGCCCCACTTGCCTCCCCAGCGGCTGGCGACGACGTAGACTCCGGCGCGCACCGCCGCCATCGCCAGCGCGAGCGGCAGGATCCGCCAGGTCATCGCGAGATCGATGCTGGCTCCGGCGTTGGTGAAGTACACCACGAACACGGGCAGTGCCACCAGCTCGAGCGGTTGCTGCAGCCGATGCTCCAGCTTCGAGAAATTACGCACCGTGAAGCCGACCGTGATGAACACCAGCAGCAGCTCGAGGTGCAAGGCGCGGGAGACCTCCGCCACCACCAGGATCATCGCGGCCACGAACAGCAGCATCTCTGCGCCGACGAAGCGGATGTAGGCGATCAGAATGCCGCCCACGACGGCCCCGGCCAGGATCGAGCCCCCGAGCTCGCGGGCGACCGCGCCGAGCAGCCCGATGTCGAGCGCTGCCGCAGGGGCGATCAGGCTGCGAGCCACGGCGACCGCGATCGCAAGCCCGATCACCACCACCAGATCCTTGAACACGGCGGCGCCGAGCACGAGCTCCGACAGGCGCCCGCGGGCGCGCGTCTCGCTCAGCACCGCCAGCGTGACCGAGGGCGAAGTGCCGACCGACAGCACGCCCATCACGATCGCCGCCGCGACCAGCTCCTGATGTGTACCGACGGCGAGCGAGCCGAGCGCCGCCTCCACGGCTAGCATCGTCAGCGTGACCAGCGGGACACCGAGCGCGACCTTGATCCCGGTCGTCAACAGCAGCGTGCGGCCGAGCCGGGTGATCTGCCGCGCGTCCAGCTCCAGGCCCGCGCTGGTCGCGATCAATCCCAGCGCCAGCGTGTTGAACATGCGCATCTCGGCGACCACGTCGCCGGACAGGATGCGGGCCGCCGACGGCCCCAGCACCACCCCCGCCAGGATGTAGCCCGTCACCTGGGGCAGAGAGAGGCTCTTGCCGATCTCTGCCACCGCGTAAGCGGTCAGCACGATGAAGCCGATCGCCGCCAGGGTGGCGGCGCTGCGGTCGTCGGCGCGCAACCCTGCCGTGAGCAGCATCACGCCGAGCAGCGCGGCGATCACCAGGACCTTCTTCACGTCTCGGCCTCCGGCAGCTCGAGCGTGCCCGCGGTGGACGTGCTGTTCTCCGTGCCGGCATCGATCAAGAAGCGCCGCAGCGCACCGCGCGCGAGCACGTCGAAGACGAGCGCGCCGGTGATCGCCGTGGTCAGCACCACGCCGGCGTGCTCGGGCGCGCGCAGGGCGAAATCCAGGGCCACGGCCACGGCCAGGGTGCCCTGTCGCAGCAGGCCCACGCCGAGGCGCGTGGGATCGACGGGTGTCGTCAGCCAGGCGAAGAAGCTGGGCAGGGTCCGCCGCGCGAGCCAGCGAAACGCCAGGTACACGACCGGGAACAGCCACAGCGTCGCTTCGGCGGGCGGCACCCACAAGGCGCCGGCGAGCACCAGCAGCAGCACCGCACTGGGATGATGCAAGCGGTTCAGCTGCTCCCGGAGCTGCTCGTGGTGGCGCGACGAGAAGGCCACGGTGGCCCCCGTCACCAGGCTCACGAACAGCGGGCTCACTCCGAGCTCGGCTCCGATCCCGGCGCCGAAGGTCATGGTGCCGACGGTGGCGAGAAAGATGCGGCTGGTCACCGTCTCCTGGCCGACGAACAGGGTGAAGCAGGCGCCGAGCACGACACCGAGCACGATCGCTCCCAGGAACCAGTAGGCTGCCGAGCCCTCGATCGAGGTCGCCGGTGCGCGGCTGCGAGTCCAGGCCAGCACCAGCGCGACCGCCGTGACGGCCACCCACTGACCTGCCAACGCCGCGCGCCGCAGCAGCTGGAACACGGGAGCCTCCGTCCAGCGCCCGGCGCGGCCCGGCAGCGTGAAGGAGACGCCCGCCACCGCCGCGAGGACCAGCGCGATCGCGCACTGCTCGCGCGTGAGGAACAGCTCGAAGCGATACCCGTCCAGCACGAACAGCCTGCGTTCGAGCAGCACCGTATCCGTCGGCGAGACCAGCAGCCCGTAGGCCACGGCAAACGGCACGGCGAGCAGCAGCAGGGTGGCGAGCGCGATCAGCACGCCGGTCCAGGTGAAGCGCCAGGCCTCCGACTTGCGACGAGCTTGCAACCCCACGAGGAAGCCCATCACACCCAGCAACAGCGAGACCAGCGGGCGGAGCTGGTCGAGCGAATCGCTGCTGAGCAGCTGCGGCGAGATCTGCGGCCCGATCAGCGCGCCCACCACCAGGTACTCGACGCCGGAGAGGGGCACGAAGCGAGCCGCGTAGCGGTTCAGCAGGTGGGCCGCGAAGAACGCGAACACGACCAGGACCACGAGCAGGAGCGTCACGCTCATGGTGACGCCCCCGAGCCGGCACCGGCGTCTGCTGGCGCGCGATCGGTGGGAGGAGCGTGCGCGGGTGGCTCGCGCGCAGCCTGAGGCTGGGCAGGCTCAGTCACGGGTAGCTCAGGCACCGCAGGCTCGCTCCCCACCCCGCGCGCGAGGGAAGCCGGCGCGAGGAGCCGGGGGCCCGCAGGGGTGAGCAGCGCATAGCCGCGCGCGCAGCTGCCAGGACGGAGTGCCGCAGGCGCATGCCCTGCCGCGAGCTCCGCATAGAGCGCCTCGGCGCCGGCCGTTTCCGAGGCGAAGCTGCAGCTGCCGACGATCGCGAGCGCGCCTGCCTGGCCCGCGGCCACCGCGCTCGAGGGCTGCGCGGCGTACCCCAGCAGCCCCGCGTCGGAGTCGGCCTGCAGCTGCACCAGGCTCGACACGAATTGCCCGCCAGCGCCGGCCAGCACCGCGACCGTTCCCGGGTCGGCTGTAGGCTCGCCCGGCGCGCATCCCTCGGGCAGAGCGGACACGCCGGCATCCGGTGCGGCCGCGGGAACGCGCTGCGCATCGATCACCCCGCCGGAGCGCCGCGCGCGCTCGAGCTGTCGCTCGGGAAAGGGCGAGAGCGGGGCGGACTGCACGCCGGCCGTGCCGGCGACGGAGCTGGACCAGGCCACATGGAACCGGGCGCTCCGGGCTGCCTGGAGCCAGCGAAACTGAGCCGCTCGAGCCAAAGCCTCCAGTGTGACCTGTTGGATCGGCTCGCCCTGCTCCAGCCGCGCTCGCGCCCTTCGGGCGATGGCCTGAGCGCAGCTGCGCCCGCGCTCCGGACCGAGCACGACGAGCACCGCGGACACGGGCTCCGGACGGGGCTCGGGGGCGGGCTCGGCGCCGCGCGCCGAGAGCTCCGCCTCCGAACGATTGAGCACCCACAGGCTGAGTGCTTCGGAGCTCTGCGCCTCCGGTGCAGCGCGCTCGGGAGCGCCCCGCTCGCGGGCTGCCGAGGCTGGCCCGCCGCCGGAGCCTCCGCTGCCCGCCGGAAGCTCGCGCTGAATGCGGCAGCTCGCGGACGTGAGCGCCGCGACGCAGAGCAAGAGCCAGCGCGGCCGCGAGCGGCGAGGCGGGGGTGCAAAGGACTCTCGGAGCATGGTCGGGAGCGAGCTGCGGCGCTCCGAGAGTACTCGACTCTGCGGCGTGGGTCTCACCTGTCACACAGCTGGTGCGAGACGGCTCGCCCGGCCTGTGCCGTCGTGCGGCCTCTGACCCGCGCCTTCGCTGACGAAACGCCGGGGGGCGGCGTTCGCTCGCTGACCGCGCGTGGCTTTCTGCAGGAACAGGTTGTTGGGGATCTGCAGGCAGCTGCCGTCGGCCGCTCGTAGCGTGGTGTAGATGAAGTTCAGATCAGCCACCTTGCCTTGCACGGGCTCGCCGGCGAACTCGAGCTCATCTCCCACTTCAAAGGGCCGATCCACGAGGATGATCAACGTGCAGAGCGCATTGCTCAGCACGCTCCAGACCGCGACGAAGCCGATCGCGACCATGCCGACGACCGGCGCCAGCATCGCCCAGATGCCGCCGAGGTTGAAGCCGACATCCGGCATGTTACTCCCTTGCAGCGGCACCGCTTCACGAGCGGCGCCAGTTCGTTCGCTCATCCGGGCGACGAAGGCGCGAGCGCAGATCGGCGATCCCTGCCCGGCGAGCCGTCAGCCGCGAGCCGACAGCTCAGGAGGGGCTCGCCCAGTCGAGCGTCAACACCACCCGAGCGGCTACTTTGGGATGGCAACGCAGCTACAGAGTGACTCGACTGGGCGAGCGCGTTTGCCGGATGCAAGCGATATGCCCAGCTACGCTGCGCGCCCCATCGCGCGCAGTTTTGCGATCGCACGCGGAGAGGGCTCGCACCTGACGAAGAAGGGAGCGGCGCGTTTTTAGCCAGTGTGACAAAAGGAGCCGCTACCCC
>JAICTU010000185.1 GCA_025936205.1 Polyangiaceae bacterium
GGCGACACTGGGCCAGCGCTCCTTGGTCGTCACCCGCGGCGTGACGCCGGAGTCGGTCCAGCTCGCGGCAGCGGGCGGGCCGTGCCGCGCGCTGGGGGTTTCGTTCTGAGTCAGGGCTGGGCCGTCGTTGCCGACTTCGGCTCTGACTTGGCTTTGGGCTTCGCCGCTCCGCGTTGCAACTCGACGTAGTCGGAGAGGATGTGCTGCGCCTCCGTCAAGATGACGTCATCTCGCGACCCGGGCTCCGGCGGATCGTTGGCGTCGTCCGGGGCGGGCTTGGTGTTCTTGGCAGCGGGCTTCGCGCTCTTCTTGGGCTCGAGAGGCGGTGGCAAGCCGGGTGTGCCGGCGTTCTTGAGCGTGATCTCGTAGGTCTTCGGGATCTGAGTCTTGCGAGCCGCTCGCTCCTTGTCCCGCTCGGCCTGGCGTGCCTTGGCGTCGGCCATTTCCTTGCGGCGCTCCGCTTCGTTCAGCGAGACGGTCTTCTTGTCCAGGCTGGTCTTGAGGCGTGCGATGTCGTCAGCGAGGTAAGCGAAATCCTTGGAGGCGGCGATGCGTTGCGCAGACTTCTGGCGCAGCGCCTCGACATATTGCGAGACGCGATCGTCACGGCTGTAGGTCGAGGCGGGCACGGAGTCCCAGGGCAAGGGGTCCTTCATCGCCGACTCGCTCACCGCGCTGAAGTCGGTGGTGGACGGCAGCACGATGTTGGACTCGACACCGCGCATCTGGGTCGAGGAACCACCGGGTCGATAGAACTTGCGAATGGTGACCTTGAGCGCCCCTGGATCATACGAGTGGAAGAGACCGCTCTGATCCATGAGCCGCGCGAGAGGCAGAACACTCTGCACGGTGCCCTTGCCGAAGGTGGAGGAGTCGCCGACCACCAGCGCGCGGCCGTAGTCTTGCAGCGCGCCCGAGAGGATTTCGGAAGCGGAAGCGCTGAACCGGCTCGTCAACAAGATCAGCGGGCCCGCGTACAGTTGGGACGGATCGGTGTCGGCGTCCACCTCGACCTTGCCGTCGGGGCCCTTGGTTTGCACCACGGGGCCCTTGGGGATGAACAAGCCGGTCAGGCTGATGGCCTCTTCCAGCGATCCGCCGCCGTTGCGCCGCAGGTCGACGATCACGCCCTGGACGTGCTCCGACTGGAGCTTGGTGAGCAGCTTCGCGACGTCGCTGGTGACGCTGCGGTGACCCTTGGAGCCCGGCGGGGCCATGTCGGCATAGAACGACGGCAGGTCGATCACGCCCACTCGCAGTACCGAGCCCTTGGCGCTGGGCAGGTCCACGATGCGCGCCTTGGCTTGCTGATCCTCGAGCTGAATCTCGTCACGCACCAGCTCCACCTTTTTGGGCGCGCTGCCCTCGGGCGCGCTGCCCGGAACGATCGTCAAAATCACGCCGGTGCCCTTGGGGCCGCGGATCAGCTCGACCGCGCGCGAGAGCGGCATGCTGACGATGTCCACCGGATCTTTGCCCGCCTGCGCCACCGCCACGATGCGATCGCCGGGCTGCAGAACGCCGCCGCGCGCGGCGGGCCCACCGGGAACCATCTCGCGGATCGTGGTGTACCCGTCCTTGGACTCCAGCACGGCGCCGATGCCGAAGAGCGACAGATTCATGGAGATGGAGAGGCTCTCCATCTGCTCGTGACCGAGGTAGTCCGAGTGCGGATCGTAAACGTGGGCCAGCGCGTTCAGGTACGCCTCCAGCACGTCGTCGTCCGCGAAGGCCTGCATCGTCTTCTGCTGCTGCTCGTAGCGGCGCGTCAGCGTGGTCGCGATCTGCTTCTCCGGTGTGTCGCGCAGCTTCTCGTCGAGGTATTCGGCGCGCAGCTCCTGCTGCCAGCCCGCCTGCGCCGCGGCCATGTCGCGCGGGCGCTGCGCGTGCTCGCGATCGAAAGAGAAGCTGTCATTTCCGGTGAAGTCGAACTTGGCCGTCTTCAGCTGCTGCGTGAGGTACGCGGTGCGCTCGCCCAGGCGCTGCTGGTACCGGCGCCAGATGGCGCGGGCCGCCGTGGTGTCGCCGTCGCGCGTGGCCTGCGCGAGCGTGGCGCGGTACTGGGCGAACTCCTGCACGTCAGACTGCAGGAACAGCGAGCGCCGGCCGTCGAGGGCATCCAGATAGCCATCCAGAAATTTCCCGGCCAGCTCGGAGTCGAGCGGATGATGCGCGAACTGCGAGTGCTCCAGCAGGCCCGTCGTGAGGCGCGTGATGTTGGCCTCGGTCTTGTTCGGCGTCGCCGCTGGCGGCGGCGGGGCCGCGAGCGCGACCGCTCCGAGCCCGAGGCTCAGTCCAACGGCAATCAGGCGCCTGGCAAGGGGGGATGGCAATTTCATGGACTGCTAATCCAGCACGAGCGGAGACGGGCTGCAACGTCACTGGCCAGGGGATCCATCCTCCGAAGCAGTACACCGCCTCGTAACCATTAATTCCCGAGGCGGAGCAGCCGTTTTACCCCGGCCGTTCGCCCTTGCCAGGTAGACCCCTCGGCAGGCTGGGCTACTTGCCAGGCCAGACTACGGGCGCTGGCCCGGCGTGAGCACGACCTCGATCGGGCAGTGATCGGACAGCTTTTGCCGGAAGGGGGTATCGGCCGCGTCGTAGACGAGCTGCTGAAAGGAGTTGGGCTTCAGCCACGAGGTGGCGTCACGCGACAGCAGCATGTGATCGATCAACTCCGGGTACTTCCCGCCCCAGCACTGCGACGCGTGCCCGTCACTGAGCAGGCTCAGATCGGCGTTCGGAGGATCGCCGTCGTCCAGCTCGACGTAGAACGGATCGTGGGCATTCAGCCGGCGATTGAAGTCCCCGAGCACCAGGAAGGGTTCGTTGGCGCGGGCGCGCTCGTCGATCCAGCGCTCCAGCACGGGCAGCTGGGCGCGTAGCTTCACACAAGCTGCCTTGCGGCTGCTCAGCGGCGCCGCGAAGCAGCCCGATTTCAAGTGAACGGCGAGCAGACGCAGTGCCTGGCCATTCACGTGCACGGTCAGGTCGACGCCGTCCCGCACGCCGCCCACGTCCAGCGCGACCAGATCCGGATGCCGCTCCACCCCGAGGCCTTTGCGATAGGCAAAGCCCACGAGTTGCACGCCGCGCTGGGTCGACAGGTGATAGTCGTACTCGCCGGGCGGAAAGACTTGCTGCAGTGCTGCTTCACCGTCCACTTCCTGGACGGCGATCATGTCGGCATGCAGGCGCTGCGCGTAGCGCTGGAGGCGCTCGTAGTCGGCGGGGCTGCGGCGCACGGGCCCGCGCTGGCTGCTGTGATTGAGCCAATCGAGGTTCCAGCTCGCAATGGTGAGCGTGCGCGGCCGCCAGCGCGGCGGGGCGGGCTGCGAGAGGATCTCCGCCGCCGGCACTTCCGCGCGGCACTGCAAAAGCCCCAGCGCAAGCAGAATACAGCGGGCGCGCAGGGTCATGAATGCAGATACGGCTCCCGCACCAACCAGGTTGCGCTTGCCTTCACCCCTCAGTCAGGCGAAGGAGCCTACATGCTACACACAATCGCGATCGCGGTCGCCGCTGGTTATGGTGTCCTCTCCCTCGCCGGCGGAGTGATGGGCTATGTCCGGGCAAACAGCCGCGCCTCGCTGATCGCGGGTGGCGTCTCCGGCTTGCTGCTGCTGGGTGGGGCAGCCCTCGCGGTGAGCCAACCTGCGGTCGGGCTCGGTCTGGCAGCGGTGGTCAGTGCAGCGCTCGTCGCTCGCTTCGCCAAGGGGGCGCTGAGCAAGCGCAATTCGGTCGCGTACGTGATGGTCGGGGGCGGCGTGGCCGTGCTCGTTGCTGCGGGGATGGCCCTTGTCTGAGCGCATGAGGGGCTCTGGCCCCGGCAGCCACGGCCCCTGGTTACTCTGTGGGCTGCTCTTGATGGCGGCCTGCGGCGGCAAGAAGAGCGACGACGGGGCAGACGGTTGCAGCGAGATCAAGGCCTGCGGCGGCGACGTCGTGGGCAGCTGGCAAGTGGACGCGCTGTGCCCCGATCCCGCGACGGCCACGCAACTGCTCGGCGCCCAGCTGCCCGCCGCTTGCCAGGGCGCGGTGCAGAGCGTGGACATCCCCAGCTACGATATCACGCTCGAGTACACGGCCACCACCCGCAAGGCCAGCGGCAGGGCGGCCTTGAACGCCACCCTGAGTCTCAGCGCAGCGTGCATTGCGAGCGTCCTGCCGCTGCAGCTCACGCTGAACGATAACCTGTGCTCCCTGGTGGGGGCGGCCGCAGCGCCCCAGCTGCGCTCTAACCTGCCGGACGCCATGGTGACGTGCAAGCTGGCGGAGACCAACTGCGCCTGCGACCTGACGGGTACCCTCACGCTGGACTCGACCGCCAACTACGTCGTGGCCGACAACCAGATCGTCGAAGGCACGAACGCGCAAGACTACTGCGTTTCCAAGAACAAGCTGGCGCTGCACAGCGCGCAGCTCGGGCAGCTGCATGCGAAGCGGCCATAGTCGCTCGTAACAGTTACGTCCCGATCGGCAACCGTTTGACGGCCGTGGCGCGCGTCCAGGAGGGCTCGGCGCCGCGCACCCCGCGCGGCGCCAGAATATACCCTCCGCGCGTCCTCCGTCAGCGACAGAGATACTGGTTGGCGACGGGGCCGCGCGCGAACTTCCTGGCGGCGCCGTTGCAGATGCAGCAGGCCCCGGTGATGTCGATGGTCAGCCGCCGTCGGCACCGGCATCAACGCTCGGCGCTGCGACCCCTGCATCCGCGCTGTCGGCCATATAGGAACCGGGCCAGTAGCGCGGATTGTCGATGTACGACGCCACGAGGTCGATATCGGCATCGGTCATTCGAGGATAGCCCGAGGAGGCCGGGGGCTCCTTGCCGCTGCGCATCACGCTGATGATCCGCGACGTCAGCGAGCTCAGAGGGTCGATCAGTCCGGCTTCGACGAGCTTGTCGACGTCGTTGATGTAGTTGATGCCGTCCTGCGCCTGGGCCGGCGTCAGGACAGAGCTGTGGCAGTATCCGCAGTTCGCCAGCAGCACGTTCTCTACAGCGGCCTTGGCCACGTCGACCGGCGGGGCCTCCCGGAATGGCGGGGGCAGAGGGCGTGGCGGCTCTTCTGGTGGCGGCGTATTCATGGGCGCGGGCTGCGGTCGAGCCGGCGCCGGCGCCAGCGGCGGCGACCCAGGATTGTCGCGCGGCGCGCCGTACGAGGGCTCAGCGGGCTTCGCGTCATCCTCCGCTTTGCCGCCGCAGGCGAGTGCGCTGCACGTTACCACCAGCCCGACAGCGCGACACGCGCGCTCCATTCTGAAACACCGCATGCATGTGATTCTGGAATGAATCACGCGCGCTTGCCAGGCCCGGGCAGGTCACTCGCCGACCGCGCCGGTTGCCTTCAAAATCGGTGTCCAGCGCGCAACTTCTTTCGTTACCAGCTCGCCGAGCGCTCCCGGCGTGCGACCAGGCCCGTCCGGCAGGATGCCGCCCAGATCGAGCAAGCGCTGGCGCGTGGTCGCGTCGTCCAGCGACTTTGCGAGCGCATCATTCAGCTTCGCCACCACGTCCTTGGGCGTGCCCTTGGGCGCGAACAGCGCGTTCCAGGCGCTGACCTGGAACTGTGGCATGCCACCTTCAGCGGTGGTGGGAACGTCCGGCAATGCCGGCGAACGCTTTTCGGTCGCGATCGCGTAGGCCTTGATTTTTCCGCCCTTGACCTGCTCGGCCAGGTTCACGATCTGATCGCACATGTAGTCGACCTGACCGCCCATGAGGTCGTTCAGGGCCGGGCCCGTGCCACGATACGCCACCCTCGCTGGCTTGATACCCAGCTGCGAGTCGAACAACGTGCAGGTCGTGAAGGACACCGAGCCGACACCGGCATGGGCCTCGTTGACCTTGCCCTGGTTCGCCTTCAAGTAGGCGACGAACTCCTTGAAGTCCTTCGCCGGAAAGTCCTTCTTCGCGACGATCAGGATCGGCGTGCCCACGGCCAGCCCGATCGGCTCGAAGTCCTTCTCGGGGTTGTACTTGAGCTTCGGGTAGAGCGCGGGAGCCGCGGCGTGGGTGCCCATGTGTCCCATCATGATCGTGTAACCGTCGCCCTTGGCCTGCGCGCCGCGGGTGATGCCGGTGGTGCCACCCGCGCCGGTCACGTTCTCGATCACGATCTGCCGCCCCAGCACCTTCGACATGTGCTCGCCAGTGATGCGCGCGATCACGTCCGTGGGCCCGCCTGCCGCGAAGGGTACGATCTCGGTGATGGGCTTCGTCGGGAACGGATCTGCAGCAGCCACAACGCTACCCCAGAGGCACGCGACCGCGCCGAGCGCGACCGCCCGCAGCCTGCGCCAGTGATTCATCTTTTTCATGATCGCCTTCTCTCCTGACTGCCTCACGTTAGGCTGACCTCTGCACGTTTCTTGCTGACTGCCGGTAGCAGGGCAATGGCGAGTACGGCGACGGCCACGATCAACAGCCCGCACGACACCGGGCGCGTGACAAACGGCAGGAAGCTCCCGCGCGAGAGCACCAGAGCCTGCCGCAGCTTTTCCTCCAGCAGGCGCCCGAGCACGAAGCCGAGCAGCAGCGGCGCCGGCTCGAACCCGAGCCGGAACAGGGAGTGCCCGACGATGCCGAAGCCGGCCATCAGCAGCACGTCCCCCGGGCGGTTGTTGATCGAGTAGATGCCGATGCAGCAGAAAATCAAAATCGCCGGGAACATCAGCCGGTATGGCACGCGCAACAGGCGCACCCACAAGCCGACCAGCGGCAGATTGATCGCGAGCAGCGCCAGGTTGCCGATCCACATGCTGGTGACCATGCCCCAGAACAGATCGGGGCGATTGTTGATGACCTGCGGGCCCGGGATGATGCCGTGAATCGTCATGGCCCCGACCATCAAGGCCATCACCGCGTTGGGCGGGATGCCGAGCGTGAGCAGCGGGATGAACGCCGTCTGCGCGCCGGCGTTGTTGGCCGCTTCCGGCCCGGCAACGCCCTCGATCGCACCGCGGCCGAAGCGGCTGGAGTCGCCCGAGATGCGCTTCTCTAGCGCGTAGCTGGCGAATGGGGCCAGCACGGCGCCGTTGCCCGGCAGGATCCCCAGGATCGAGCCCAGGCCCGTGCCGCGCAGGATCGGTCCGAGCGCTTGCTTGAAGTCTTCGCGCGAGGGCAAGAGCCGCCCGATCTTCGTGTGCACCTGCGGCTGCACCTCGAAGCTCTGCAGGTTGCGCAACACCTCCGCGAAGCCGAACAGGCCCATCGCCAGCACGGCGAAATCGATGCCGTCGGAGAGCTCGTCGAAGCCGAAGGTCATCCGGTCCTGGCCCGTCTCCAGATCGGCGCCCACGGTGGACAGCAGCAGGCCGAGCAGCACCATCGCGCCCGCCTTGAGCAGCGAGCCCTGCACGAGCACGATGGCCAGCGTCAGCCCCAGCACCATCAGCGAAAAGTATTCGGGCGGCCCAAACCAGAGCGCCAGCTCCGAAAGTGGAACACCGAGCGCCGCCACCACCAGGGTGGAGATGGTGCCGGCGATGAACGAACCGATGGCCGCCATGCCGAGCGCGATGCCAGCCCGCCCTTGCCGCGCCATGGGGTGACCATCCAGTACGGTGACCACCGAGGTCGCCTCCCCCGGAATGTTCACCAGAATGGCCGTGGTGGAGCCGCCGTACTGCGCGCCGTAGTAGATGCCGGCGAGCATGATCAGGGCGCTGGTCGGGTCGACATTGAAGGTGATCGGTAGCAGCATCGCGATGGTCGCGATCGGCCCGATACCGGGCAGTACCCCGATCAGCGTGCCGATCAGGCAACCGCCCAGGCAGAGCACGATGTTGGGCAGCGAGAGCGAGGTCGCAAACCCGAGCTGAAGGTTGTGAACGAGGTCGCTCATGCCATCAGTAGCCGATCAGCCAGGGGGCGACCGGGATCGGTAGCTTCAGCAGGGTCCAGAACAGCACGGTGCAGAAGGCAGTCATGCCGAGGGCGAACCATAAGCTCTCCAGCCGCTTCGTCTCCGGGCTGGCCCAGGTGGAGATCAGGATCGCCAGCGGCGAGGCGACCACGAGCCCGAGCGGGCGCACACTCAGCCCAAACACCGTCGCGGCCAGCACCAGGAACACTGGCGCACGCAGCGAGCTCCAGGCGCTGCGCGTTGCTTCGGCACTGCGCGTTGCTTCAACGCCGGGCGCAGCTGCGGCCTCTGCGACCTGGGACGCGGCGTGCCGGAGCGAGCGCAGGCCGATCGCAATCCCGCAAACGCCCACCGCCACGGCGAGCACGCGCGGCAACATTCCGGGCCCCATCTGGCGCAGCGTGCCCGACTCCAGGTGGGAGCCCTGCCAGAGCGCGAGCGCGGCGATCCCGAGCAGGCTGGCGCCCGCCGTCAACTCTCGAGGATCGCGGCCCATGACAGTCTCTGGGCCACGACTCTAACCGCAGGCCGCCTCCGCCGGCAATCTCGGCGGGCGCCGGTGGAGGGGCAGTATGTCCGGTGTTACTTGCCCTCGAGCGCCGCGAGCGGGACGTATTCCCCCGTGGAGCCGTGCCCGGCCGCAAACTTCGCCGGGGTGAGGCCCGCCTGTTTCAGGCCTGCCACCAGCGCCGCTTGGTTGGGGTTCAGCTTTTCGGGAAGCGGATCGCGACCCGGGCTCCACAGATCTGCCACCCAGCCCAGGTTCGCGTCGGGGATGTACGCCAATCGTCTCATCGTTTCCTGCACTTGCCCGCCCTTTTTTTTTCGCGGGCACGGAGGTTCGGCGGGCGCCCTGCCTCTGTCAAGGCACTGGCCACACCATCGTGAAACATTCACTGCTGCCTGGAGGCAGATGCCTTGGACGGGCGCGCGGAGCGGTAGCAGCGCTGATTCCTTTCCACCCACTTGTCGCGCAGAGATTGGCTGCAATTGACGACGGCGCCGTTGACCCTGGTGGTGCAATTGTCCTGGAAACGGCGCTCCGCATTGAGCTCGACCCACATGGCATCGCGGCACTCATGCTGCGCGATGAGCGCCTCCAGATGCAGCTGCATGAGCTCGAAGGTCGCAGGTGAGCGCTTCAGAGCGAGTCGCGTGTACGGGAGGGCATCTGCCGCGCGGCCCTGTCGAACCAGCTCGTCAGCAAGCAGCGTCAATACGCCCGGGTGTTCTGGCTCGAGCTTCTGGGCCGTTTGCAGCGCCCTGTGGCGTGCTTCGCCCGGAGCCTGCATGCTAGCCCAGAGCCACCAGGCGTCGGAGCTCCTGGGGTGAGCTGCGATGGCTCGCTTCGCGAGGTCCAGGCGCACCTCGTCCGCACTGTCCCCCAGCAGGTAGAAACGGACGGCGAGCGCGCGCAGCTCGTTGGGGTCGAGGCGCAGAGCCTCCGCCGCCTCTCGATCCGCGAGCTCACGATCACCGGTGCGAGCGAACCAGGCGAGCACACCGTGCATCTCCGCGCTGGATAGGGATCGTACCTTTGGCTCGGGGAGCTCCACGGTCACGGGGATCGTGACCGTCGTGAGCTTGCCGCCGTCCTTCAAATACTCCGTCAACCTCTGATCCATGAGCTCGGGCGTGAAGCCGGCGAAGGCCTCCTGCCAGGCGTTCTGCCACTCGTCGAGGTGGGCGAGCCGCGTCTGGAATTGCGCGAAGCGCTCGCTCTCCGCGTTCATCAGGTAGTAGATGAAGAGCCAAGCCGACGAGTAGAACAAGGAAGACACGCGAGGATCGAGATCGATGCTCTCTCGCGCTGCGAACAGGTCCGCGGTGGGCCAGAACTGGCGTGTTCCCGTCAGCCATCCCAGGCGCAATTCCGAAGCCTCCCCCATGATCGCCAGGTGCGTCGCGGGGTCATACTGCGTCGTTTCCAGATAGGTCGCCATGCCCTCGGCAAACCAAGTTGGTTGAATCGGCAAGAACCACTGGCTCAGATCGTGCGCCATTTCATGCGTCACCACGATCGGGATCTTGTTCTCCGATCCGGGACTGAAGGCGAGCAGGCGGCGGAAGCCCGGGCGGCTGATGGCCAGGCCTGCCGCCTGCTCGGAATGCCCCGAGTAGCGATCGAACTCCCCTGGCGTGCGGAACACGACGACGTCGATGCGCCCCCGGGGCGGCTCGTGCGCCCCGGTCCAGGCGGCTTCGATCAGAGAGGCCCGCATCTCCTCGAGATTGCGGGCGACCTCGCGGGCCGTCATCTCCGGCAGATCGGAATCCACCGTGAAGTGTGGGGTCTCGATCTCGATCCAGTCGTCGGTGCGCACGCTGTGCCCCGACTGAAGATTCATCTGGCAGGCAGCGCTGAAGCAGAGCGAGAACGCTGCGGCGCCGCCCGAAAGCCCTCGCGTCCACCAGCGAGCTGGTTTCGGCGCTTCGCGCCTCTCCGACACGGCGTACAGCGCTGCACGGAACCCTCCATCGAAACCACAGCAGCAATACGCCCGTTCTGCGGCTGCGCTTCACTCGGGCAGGCTCCGTTCCTGGCGCGGGCAGATCGTCGAGGCTGCGCGCCTGAACGCTCAATCGATCTGCGCCGGCTCCAGCCGCGGGACGAGCAAGTGAATCAGCCCCCAGGTGACCAGGTACGCGGCACCCGCCACGACCCAGAGCGCGTCGTAACGCCCGGTGCGCTGCAACACCTCGCCGACAATCAAGCTCAGCAGCATGCCGCCCACCCCGCCCGCCATGCCACCGAAGCCGACGACCGAGCCCACCGCGCGACGCGGGAACATATCGGAGACCAGCGTATAGAGATTCGCCGACCAGCCCTGGTGCGCCGCCGCGGCCAGACCGATCAGAGCCACCGCCACCCAGAGGTTGGAGACCTGCGAGGTGAGCACGACCGGAGCCGTGCAGGCGGCGCAGATCAGCATCGTGACCTTGCGGGCGCGGTTGGTGGACCAGCCGCGCGCGAGCAGCCGCGAAGAGAGCCAGCCGCCGCCGATGCTACCGACATCAGCGAGCAGATAGATGGTGATCAGGGGCAGGCCGATGGACTTCAGGTCGAGGTGATAGGCGCGGCTCAAGAAGTCGGGGATCCAGAACAGATAGAGCCACCAGACCGGGTCGGTGAAGAACTTGCCGAGCGCAAACGCGTAGGTCTGCCGGCGGCGCAGCAGAACGGCGGAGCTCACCTTGACCGCGGGCGGGTCCGGCGGATCGCTGCTGATGAAGGCCAGCTCGGCAGCGGATAAACGCGGGTGAGCTTCGGGCGAACGGTAGAAGGCGAGCCAGGCGAAGACCCACAGCAGACCGGTCAGGCCGGTGCCGATGAAGGCCCATTGCCAGCCCCAGTGCAGGGTGATCCAGGGCACGATCAGCGGGGTGAGCAGCGCGCCGATGTTGCTGCCGGAGTTGAACAGACCGGTCGCGAAGGCACGTTCTCGCTTCGGGAACCATTCGGCCACGGCCTTGATCGAGGCGGGGAAGTTGACGGCTTCACCCAGACCGAGCAGGAAGCGCATCAACGCGAAGCCGGCCGCTGCTCCACCCAGCGTCATCAGCGAAAAGCCCAGCTTGGGGTCGATGATGATGCCGGGCAGCTCGAAGCCGCCCAGGCGATGCGCGACGGCATGTCCGGCGGCCGCGAGGCTCCAGAGCACGACCGCGCACACGAAGCCGATGCGCAGACCCGCTCGATCGATAAAACGCCCGCCGAGCGCGAGCCCGATCGAATAGGCGAGCTGGAAGCCGACGACGATGGCGGCATAGATGCGCTCATCGGACCAGCCAAACTCCTGCACCAGGGTGGGCTTTAGGATGCCGATGACCTGGCGATCGACGTAGTTGATGGTCGTCGCGAACAAGAGCAGTGCGCAGATGCCCCAGCGCACGTAGCCGACCTTGGCCGGACTGGCAGCGGCGGGCGCTGCGCTCTCGCCGGGAGCTGCGTCGCCGGCGAGCGATGCTTTGACGTCTGCGGTGGTCATGGGCGCTCTCCTCGGGCTGGTTTTTGAGTGTTGCGGGCGCTCTCGGGCGGGCCGAGATAGCTGGGCCGCAGGCCACCGGTGTCGATCACGAGCTTCTGCACGATCACGGTCGGATCGACGGCCCAGAATTTCAGCACATGGCGTCCCGGGGCGGACACCTCGTGCTCCGTCGAGGTGAGGTTGACGTTATCCGAGGTGTTGCGCTCGAACGAGCGGTTCATCGGAATGCCGTTCAGGGCCTTGGTGATGTTCACCAGCTGAGGCGGTGCATCGTCGATCGACACGGCGTACTCGAGACCGTCGCTGGCCCGGACGTTGTTGCGGGGCGACAGGTAGGCCCACACCTTCAGCTTGCCCGCTTTCCACAGCTGCACGTCATACTCGAGCCGAGCGCCATCCGCGCCCAGCGCTTGACGCGGGCTCGTCGCGGGGAACGGAGTCATGCCGCCTGCGGTGCGGCCGATGTGCGGCAGGTGCTGCCAGTAGACGGGCGCACGATCCACGACGCGGTCGAAGTGCTCGGCCTCGATCGAGACATAGCCGTTCGCTTCGATGAAGCCGGACGGCGGCGGGCTCTGATCCGGGTTGTTCACACGGGCCTCGACGCGCACGCGGCTCTGGTTCGGCCCCGTGACGCTGAGCATGACGGGCGTGCTGCCCTTGGGGGCGTGCGCCCAGTCGACGTGCAGCGTGGCCCGCACCTGATCCTTCACCGTGCCCTCGCGCGGGCTCACCGTGAGCCAGGGAGCAGGAGATTCAATGCGGTACTGAAAGGGTTTCTGGCCGCGGTTGAAGACCTCGATGTATTGCTCGCCCTGCGTCTGGTACGGGCTGAACTCGGGCAGCCGTGCTGGCGCATTCTTGGAGGAAGCCGTCCAGACCTCTTCGGAGCCATCGATCGCCACGCCGAGCTCGGCGGCAGCGGGCAGCTGGGGCCGCACGAGCGCCGGCCAGATGAAATCTCCGTCCTTGGGCGGCGGTTGCTGCCAGCTCGATTCTCGATAGGGGCCGCCGTAGCCGAGCTTGGTCTGGGTCTGAAAGCCCTGCCATTTTCCGCCCGCGAGCTCGTTGTTGTAATACGCGCTCATGGCCTGATCGTCCTTGAACCGAGCCTCGGCAGCGTCGGCCATGGCCAGACTCGAGGCGCGCCCCTGAGCGGCGTACAGGATGTTGCGGAACTGCGCGAGCCGCAGCTGGTACACGTTGGCCGTCGACGTGACGGGATAGTGCACCAGCTCGTAGTAAGCGTCGCGCAGCTGCGGATCGAGCCGGCGCTGGATGGCCTCGCTCTCGCTCGCGAGCTGCGTCCAATCGTCCGTCACGCGCTCCGCCTCGCCGTAGTTGCTGAGGCTGAAGGGGCTCCCATCACGGTAGACCACCGCCTGCTCGGTCTTGCTGATGTCCAGAGCTGGATCCAGCGAGATGGCGCGATTCAAGAGCTCCGGCTTGCGACGCGACTGGAGCTGACCATAGCGGGTCATCAGACGCGCGATGTCGAGCGCGAGCGCGGGCCCGAACTGACGTGCCGCCCACTGCTCTTCCCAGGCGCCCAGCCGCTCGCTGGGCCAGCGCCCTGGATCCCAGGCGTAGTCGAGGAAGAACTCGAGCGGATGCTCATCGTTCTTCAGGTCACCGACGTTGACCATCCACATGCGCTCGACGCCGCTCTCGAACGAGAGATGCAGCTGCTCCCAGACGTTCGCGAGCGGGCTGGTGTCGTTCCACTTGTAGTTGCGCCCGCCGCCCACATAGTCGAAGTGGTAGTAGATCCCGTAGCCGCCCGAACGCGGCGCATCGCCGGGGTTGGGCAGCTTGCGCATGTTGCCCCAGTTGTCGTCGCACCAGTTGATCAGCACGTCGTCCGGCGCGCGCATGCCGTCTTCCCAGTACTGCTGCACTTCCTTGTACAGCGACCAGATCTGCGGAACCGTCGCCGGATCCTTGTGCGTGACCTCGCCGATGATGCGGCGCTGTGTCGTGACGATGCGCTGCATGAGCTCGATGCCCTGCGCGTCCTCCATGCCCGTGTCACCATTGCCGCGCATGCCCACGGTGATGATGCTCTCGAAGCCGTTCATGCGCCGGATGCCGTCCGCCCAGTAGCGCTCGAGCGTATCGGCGTTGCGCACGAAGCTGAACTCACCGGTGCCGCCGTACGGCCCGTCTTTCTTGCCAAAGCGGTCCCACTCGTGCTGCGCGCGCATCATCGGCGCCTCGTGCGACGTGCCCATCACGACGCCGTATTCGGCGGCCAGCGACTGATTGCGCGGGTCGTCGTCGAACAGCGAACGGCTCCAGACCGCCGGCCACAAGTAGTTGCCCTTCAGCCGCAGCAGCACCTCGAACACCTTGGCGTAGAACTGATGCTCGAAGCCGTGCGGGTACTTGGCGTTGGGCGCATCGCCAAAGGTATGCCGCGCCCAGCTGCCGAGCGCGGGGTCCTCATCATTGATGAAGAAGCCGCGATACTTGACCGCGGGCTCGCCCTGCGAGTGACGCCCCGCCGACACATAGATCTCGGCGTGGTGACGCGCCGGCACGTCATCCCAGTAATACCAGGGTGAAACGCCCATCTGGCGCGACAGATCGTAGATGCCGTAGATCGTGCCGCGCGGATCACTGCCCGCGATCACCAGCGCGCGCTCGACCCCGGGCAACGGCTGCTCGACGGCCTGCGTGATCGCCATCTCCCAGCGCCCCCGCAGCTCCGACAGGTCGAGCTTGCCCGCGCGCTCCAGCTCCGCCAGCAGCGGGCTCTGATCGACCGTACCGATCAGCACGACCTGCCCGGCCCCGCCTGGCGCGCTGTCGAACACGACCGGCGCCTCGATCGAGCTCACCCGGCCCACGTCCGCGCCCAGGTCGCGCGCCGCACGCTGCACCCCGGGTGCCTCCCGCGAGCTCGCGAGCAGGGGCGTGACGCGCCCGCCCGCCACCAGAGCAAACCGCCCCGCGCCCGGCTCAAAGCCGACGTACTGCCCTGGATCGTGCGGCGTTCTCGGGCTGACGGCGCGCTCGCCCTTCACCGCGGCGGCAGACGCCGGAGCGGCCGGCACCGCGCCGGGCTCGCTGCTGCTGGTGGCACCGGCACAGCCGATGAGCAGCGCTAGCGATGAGGAAAAATACAGCGACTTTGCCATGGGACTTCGCGACCCCACGCTACCCGGGCCCTGCGCGAGCCACAATCGTCAATCCCGCGCCTGGTGCGCTATAACGCTGCATGGCATTGGATTGGCTCGCCGCAGCGCAGCGCCTGCGCGCCATGGCCCAGACCGGGCTCACCTATACCGAGGGACGGTTCGACCGCGAACGCTACGAAGAGCTCCGCGATCTCTCCCACGCCATGCTCGCGGAACTCCTGGAGCGCACCCCCGAGCACATCAGCGAGGCCTTCTGCGTGGAAAAAGGCTATCCGACGCCCAAAGTCGACGTCCGAACCGCGGTGTTCTCCGAGGGCCGCGTCCTGCTCGTCAAAGAATGGCTCGACGGCGCCTGGACCCTCCCCGGAGGCTGGGCAGACGAGCCCGACTCCCCGCGCGCGGCCGCCGAGCGCGAAGTGCGCGAAGAATCCGGCTACCTCGTCCGCGTCACACGCCTCGTCGCCGTGCGCGACCGCCGCCTCCACCCCTACCGCCCCCAGCATCTCGGCGGCGTCTACAAACTGCTCTTCCTGGCAGATCTGATCGGCGGCAAAGCGCAAACCTCCAGCGAGACGACCGAGGTCGGCTTCTTCGCCCTGGATGCCCTGCCCCCACTCTCGCTCAGCCGCACCCTGCCCGCCGACATCCAGCAAGCCTTCACACACCAGCTCGACCCGTCGCTGCCGCCCACCTGCGACTGAGCCTCAGCGAACCTTGGTTGCACACCGCGTGCGTTTGTTTGGGGCCGGACCTCCACTTCACGGTGCGGTCCGAAACCTCGGGGCGCGCGGCGGCCTCTGACCGGCGTCAGCGTGGCGCGAGTCCGGCAGGGACGGACGGAGCGAGCGGAAGCTGGTCTTGCGAGAACGTGGCACACGCAGCCCGGCGGAACCCGTTACGGTCTCGGCGCCGCGCGTCGAC
>JAICTU010000259.1 GCA_025936205.1 Polyangiaceae bacterium
CATCGTCGGGTCATCGCTCGGTACCCAGGTCACCGTGCTGGGTCTGGCGCGCGTCGGCCCTGGCGCGGGCATTTCGGAGAACGGTTCCGGGCAGGCAGTGATCGGGCCTGGAGACGTGCTGCAGATCGTGGCCGAAGCCTCTAGCTCGCAGAGCTTCGGGAGCGATCTGAGCGGGACGCTGATCAGCGCCAGCGCGCCGGTACAGGTGATCGCCGGCAACTCGTGCGGCTTTGTGCCGGAAGCCACCACCGAAGCCTGCGATCATCTGGAGCAGGCCATGTTGCCCGCCGAGACGCTGGGCAAGGATTACCTGGTCACCTTCCCGGCGGCGCCCGCCAGCCAGTCCCCGCAGGTCGTGCGCATCCTGCCGGTCGCTGCCGAGACCACGCTGCATTTCGATCACGCGCTGCCCGGCGTGGGCGACAGCGTGACCCGCAGCCCCGCTGACGGCCCACTCGAGCTCACACGGGTGATGGAAGACTTCCGGGTCACGTCCGACAAGCCGATCCTCGTCACGCACTACCTACAGGGGCAGAGCTCCGTCGACAGCGGCGCCGGCGATCCTTCCATGGCCATCGAGGTGCCGCGTGCGCAGTATCGAAACAACTACATCTTCAGCGTGTCGAAGACCTACGATTTCAATTTCGTAAATGTTGTAGCGCCGCGCTCTGCAACCGTTCAGCTCGATGGTGAACCGCTGCCTGATTCCGCTTTCAACGCGATCGGCGCGACCGACTATCGGGTGGCTCGCTACAGGTTGCCCGCTGATCGGGAGGTGTTCCGGATCGAAGGCACCGCTCCCTTCGGGATCGTGGTCTACGGCTACGGTGCCTTCACGAGCTACATGTATCCCGGGGGGCTCGATCTGAAGAAGATCGCCCCCGCCATCATCCGCTGAGGCGAGGCGGATGGCCTCCGCTCCTGGAAGCAAGATCATGCGCGATACGAATCTCAGTGCAGCTGTATGTCATCGATCGTCTCGCGCGGGGGCGCTGTGGCGCCGCTGGGTCGCGGCTCCAGCGCTGGCCGCAGGCCTGCTGGGCTTGCTGGCCACGGGCTGCGGCAGCCGCCCGCCGAAGGCCAATGAGCTGGGGGGCGGCCAGATCTTCACTTCGCAGGACGCCGGGCTGCCCGACGCGGGTCAGGGCGACGGCAACGGTGGCCCCGTCGGCGGCTTTGACCTCGGTGATCCTGAAGGCAACGGCTCGCAGAGCTGCTTGCCGTTCACCTGCGAGGACGTGAATGCCACGTGCGGCGCGGTCACCGATGGCTGCGGCGGCGTGTTGCTCTGCGGAACGTGCACGGGCGGCAGCGTCTGCTCGGACCGCAACCATCGCTGCGAGGCGCCGGCGGACGTCTGTTCCGCGGTCGGATTTCAATGCGGTCTGGTGGCGGATGCCTGCGGCGTCGGCGCCGGTTGTGGTACGTGCGCCGTGGGCGAGGTCTGCGATGGCCGCACGGGTCAGTGTGGAGCCTGCGTGCCGCTCCAGTGCGGGCAGGGCTCCTGCGGCAGCGTGCCCGATGGCTGCGGTGGAACGCTGGATTGCGGCGCCTGTTCAGCAGATCAAGCGTGCGATGCGCTCACCCACGAATGCGCAGCCCGCGTGCCGACCACCTGCGCGGCAGAACGTGCCGAGTGCGGACAGCGCTCGGACGGCAACGGCGGCATCCTGAACTGCGGGACCTGCCCGCCGGGCCTGTCTTGCGTGCAGAACGAATGCGTGCCGCCACTGCCGCCGCTCGAGTGCCGGCATCAGAATGCCAACTGCGGTGGCATCACCAGCAGCTGCACCGGCCAGCGCGTGGAGTGCGGCAACTGCCTGCCGGGCGAGAGCTGCATCGACAACCGCTGCCGCGCCTGCGTGCCCAAGACCTGTGAAGAGCAAGGTGCCGTGTGCGGAACGGTCAGCGACGGCTGCGGTGGTACGCTGACCTGCGGCACCTGCGAGACGGGCACTTGCTACAACAAGCAGTGCTGCGCCCCCAAGAGCTGCGCGCAATTGGGCGCGAACTGCGGCACCGCCTCGGACGGCTGCGGCGGCAGCGTGGAATGCGGCACCTGCCAGGGCGCCGAGACCTGCGGCGGCGCCGGCACGGCGAACGTATGCGGCGTGTGCCAGCCGCGCGCCTGCACCGGCAACTGCGGTCAGCAGAGCGATGGCTGCGGCCATATCGTCGACTGCGGCAGCTGCAGCAACGGTGACGTGTGCGTCGAGGGTGCGTATACGTGCTGCTCGCCGGCCACGAGCTGCAGCGATCTGAACCCGGCTGCCGAGTGCGGCAGCATGCCCGACGGCTGCGGCGGCACGATCGAATGCAGTGGCGGCTGCACGGGAGGCAAGACCTGCGCCGGCGCAGGCACGGCCAACGTGTGTGAGCTGTGTCAGTCGCGCACCTGTGACAGCATCGGGGTGCACTGCGGCGAGGCCAGCGACGGTTGCGGGGGCGTGCTGAACTGCGGCAGCTGCAGCGGCTCGGGCCAGGAGTGCGTGAGCGGCAGCTGCTGCAAGCCGCGCACCTGCGACGATGCGAACGTGGCCTGCGGCAGCGTGCCGGGCGGTGACAGCTGTGGTCGGCCTCTGGACTGCGGCAGCTGCAGCGGCAGCGACGTGTGCGTCGCCGGCGGCTCCAGCAGCTCGTATTGCTGCCATCCGCGCACCTGTTCGTGCCAGGGCGGCATCGGCACGGGCGATGATGACGGCTGCGGCGGGGTGCTCGACTGCCCCGTCTGCCCGCCGCGCTGAGCGCGCCTCAGGCACTTCGAGGGAGACATGACGAACAACGCTGTGCGATTGCGCCCGCGCCCCGCCCGGGGCACCCTGCGAGCTACCACGCTGCTGTGCGCCGCGAGCGCGCTCTGGGCCTGCGGGCACCACGATTCGGACGGCGCTGTGCTGGAGCAACCGGAGCCGGATGCCGGCGAAACGACGCTGCCGGAGGCAGACGCGGGGCCGCCACCGGTCCTGGCCGAGGCCTCGCCGCCCGTCTGCAGCAGCGCGGGTTGGTGCTGGGCGACGCAAGGACTGCAGGGCAATACGCTGCGCGCCGTCGCGGCGACGTCGGCCGGCAACGTGTGGGCGGTCGGATCGCTGGGGCTCCTGCTGCAGCTCGAAGGCACCACCTGGAGCGCGCACTGGGCACCAACACAGAAGCCGCTGCGCGCCCTGTGGTTGGACGGCAAAGATGTGTGGGTCGTCGGCGACGGCGGCAGCGTGCTGCGCTACAGCGCGGGCGAGTGGCAAGCTGTGGAGCTCCCCGGGCTCGATCCCACCGTCAGCCTGCATGCGATTGCGGGAGAGCCCGGCGGTCGGCTCTGGATCGCGGGCGAGGGCGGTACGCTGTTTGAACGCCGCGCCGGCGCCTGGTCGCGCGTGGACGCTGGCACGACCGGGGCGCTGAATGCGCTCTGGGCAGGCGGGGGCGAAGCCTGGGCCGTGGGCGACGGCGGTACGGTGTTGCACCTGCAAAATGACAGCTGGAGCCGGGTGGACGCCGGCACCACGCGCAACCTGAACAGCGTGCACGGCCGGGGGAGCCTGGTATGGTTGGGCGGTCAGGCCTCCGAGCTGCGCCAGTGGAACACCGAGACCAAGAAGTGGGAGCGACCGAAGGGCGAGGGCGCGACGCCGCACGGCGATCTGCTGAGCTTGCAAGTGGCGAGCCCGGACCTGGTGTACGCGGCGAGCAGCGACGGCAACGTCTACGTCTGGGACGGCGCCAGCAGCTGCCCGGTGCCTGGAGACGCGGGCGCCAGCGAGCCCTGCGCGAAGTGGCTGCCCGCGCATGCGACGGGACGCGAGCTGCCGATCCACGGGTTGTGGGCCAGCGGCGAGCAGAGTCTGGCCGTCGGTGAGTACGGGCTCCTGGTGTCCTTCGAAGGGCGGGAGCGGCGTGTGATCGCAGAGGGCTCGCTCGACAACTATCTGGACGTGGCGGGCTCGAGCCCGGAGGACGTCTGGGTGGCGGGCGATCGCCTGCTCCAGCTACAAAAGCAGAAGCAGGGTCAGAGCTGGAAGGAATTGCTGCGCGATAGCCCGCGCGCGGTCTACTCGTTGCAGGTGCCGAGCAGCGGTCAGGTGCTGGTCGCGGGCACGGGCGGCATGGCGCGCAGCTACGCCGACGCCACCTGGGCGGACATGGACGTGCGCGCAGACGCGCTCCTGCGCGGGCTGTGGAGCGACGGCAGCGGCGGCTGGTTGGTGGGCTCTCGCGGACAAGCCTGGGGGCTGCTCAACAAGCGGCTCTGGACGCCGACCACGACGCCCACCGATCACGATCTGCTGGCGGTCTGGAGCTCGCCCAAGGGCATGGCCTGGGCGGTCGGCGAGGGCGGAGTGATCCTGCGCCACGACGGCATCGGCTGGGCCGCGATCCCGAGCGGTCCCGATGGCGGGCTGACCGTCGACCTGCGCGGCGTCTGGGGCAGCGCCGACGACGACATCTGGAGCGTGGGCACGGGCGGCAGCGCGGTGCACTGGGACGGGCGCGTATGGACGCGCGCGACACCGGACGCTTCCTTCGCGCTCAATGACGTCTGGGGACTCGCTGGCGACGACGCCTGGGCCGTCGGCACGAGCGGCACCATCTTGCACTACGACGGGCAGAGCTGGCAGCCGGAGGCGAGCGGCAGCGAGCACGCGCTGAACGCGATCTGGGGCGATGGCGACCGCGTCTGGGCGGTCGGCGAGCACGGCACGATCCTGGTCAAGCGCCTGGAGCCGCGCTGAATTCACGCTGCGTCCGCGCTGCGCGCAACTGGCCGCTCAGATACGAGAGCGCTGTTTCGACGCGCAGCGGCGCGCGCCCTGCACGCACCGGCTGGAAGCCGCGCGCCGCAAACTCCGCGAGCTCGTGATCGATCAGGCCTCCCTCGGGGCCGATCACCAGACTCAGCGGTTGCACGGAGACGGGCGCCAGCGCGGCTTCGATAGCGGCGTCGGCGTCGGCCAGAAAGCGATTCTCGCTCGGCACCCACTGCTCCAGGCGCTGTTCGATCAAGGTCCGAAAGCGCTCGACCAGACAGACCTCGGGACGATGCGTGCGCCGCGCCTGCTCCAGGCCGCGCCGCAGATGCGCGTCGATCGTGGCAGGTTCGATGGCATGGCTCGAGAGATGTGACTTCTCGACGCGGCGGCTGCGGAACAGGATGATACGCCCGAAGCCGAGCGCCGTCGCGTGCTCCAGACAACGCAGCAGCACCTTCGGGCGTGCAAAGGCGAGCAGCAGAGTGTCGGCGCCCGGTGGAGGTGTGGGCTGGTCCAGGACGCAGCGAAGCTGGACGCGCTGGCCCTCGATGCTCGTCACCTCCGCGCGCCCCTGCGGCCCATCGACGAGACCCACTCGCACGCTGGAGCCGGGCTTGACCTTCAGGATCTTCAGCAGATGACGAGCCCGGTGATCCGAGAGCGTCAAATCGCCGGAGGAGCTTGCTTCGGCGGCGTCGAGGAGAACGATGTTCACGGGTTCACCGGTTGCCTTGTTTTTTTCATTCCAGCGTGGTCAGGTCAACCATGCTTCGGTTTTTCCCAGCCAGGCCGGGCCGCTCAGGAGAGAAATCGGGGGCTTTCTGGCCCTCGCTGCTGCTGCTCGCGGGGCTGGGATGCCATTCGCCGGCGCCCAAGGCGCCGGCGGCGGAGTCCGCCGCGGAGCAGGCGCCCGCGGATCAGCCTGCCACGCTTTCGCAGGCGCCCAGCCCGCCCGTCCTGCTGCAAGAGGTCGGGTTCGCGAGCCCAAGGGCGGCGCTGTACGATCCCGAGGCCGACGTGTATCTCGTCAGCAACACCAACGGCGCGGCGACCGACGCGGATGGCAACGGCTTCATCTCGCGGGTCTCGCCGGAAGGCACGCTGCTCACGCTCAAGTGGATCGACGGGGAGAACGGGGGCGGCCTCGATGCGCCGAAGGGCATGGCGCTCTCGGGCGACAAGCTGTACGTGGCGGACATCAACATCGTCCGGAGCTTCGACCGCAAGAGCGGTGAGGCGGTGGGCAAGGTGGCGATCCTCGGAGCGCGCTACCTGGACGCGCTGGCGCTCGGGCCCGACGGCACCCTGTACGCCTCGGACTCCGGCCTGGGAAAAGTGAAGGGCAAGGGCGACGAGCTGCAGCCCACCGGTGCCGATGCCATCTATGCGATCGATCCGCGCGGCGTGTCGCGGGCGCTCGCCAAAGGTCCGGAGCTCGGGCAACCCACGGGGCTGCTGGCGGAGGCCGCCGGCCTGTGGGTGGCGAACCTGGCTGGTGAGGTGTACCGCGTGGCGGTGGACGGTCAGCGCGCGCCCGGCGTGCATCTACCCGGCGCCGGTTTGCATGGCCTGGTCGAGACGGAGCTGGGGCGGCTGGTGATCGCCTGTGCGGAGACGTCGACGATCTACATCGGCAAGCGACCGGCGGATGCTGGCGCTGCTGATGTGGCGCCGCCTGCCAGCTTTACGCCCCTGATCAGCGATCTGCCCGCTCCGGGCCAGATCGCTTACGATCGCAAGCGGCGTCAGCTGGTGGTGCCTCAGGTAGAGGACAACGCGCTGTATATCCAGCAAATCCCTGCCGGCTGAGCCCGCCAGGGTCTCGAACGCCTCGGCGGCAGGCTCAGCGCCCGAAGATGATTCGCTCGCGGCCCAGCAGGCGTTCGATGACGGCGACGCACAGGGCCGAATAGAAGAGCGAGCTGAGCGCGATCACGAGCAGCTGCCAGGCGGCGATCCCGTCCCCGCGCAGCACACTCACCACCACCGTGACTTGCGCCACGGTGGGCAGGGGGTACATCCACCAAGCGTTTTGCGTCGAGCCCATCATCAGGAACATGGATGGGACCATCGGCACCAGATTGAGCAGGCCGAGATAGGTCTGCGCTTCCTTGAAACTGCGGGCGAAGGTGGCGATCAGCATCTGGACCGCCGCACCAAACAGCGTGAGGGGGAGCAGGGCGGCCAGGATCAGCCCGGCTTCTTTCGGGCCCAGCGCGACCTTCATGCCCAGCTGCTCCAGCGGCAGGTACTGGATCGTCAGCGTCAAACCGACCAGCGTGAGCAGTGCCACGATTGTCGACGCGAGCGCCGTCGCCAGCCACTTGCCGAGCACGAGCGAACGGCGCGAGACCGGGTTCAAGAGCAGCGGTTCGAGCGAGCCGCGCTCGCGCTCTCCCGCGGTGCTGTCGATGGCCAGATTCATGCCACCGACCAGCGCCGCGAGCATCAGGAACAAGGGCACCATGCTCAGCAGATTGGCGGCCAGCTTCTGCGGCGTGGCGAGATCGAGCTCTTCCAGGGCCAGGGGGGTAGCGGCTTGTGGCGCTACGCCGCGCGCCATCAGGCGCAACGCGCCCAGGCCCTGGGTGTAGCCGAGCAGGATGCGCTCCACACGCCGCACGTTCTTGTGGGATTCGTTGCGCGAGTCGTCGACGATCAGGCGCACGCGCGCCAGCTGCGCAGCCTTGTAGTGCTCGGCGTAGTGATCGTCGATCACCAGCACCATGTCGGCCTCGCCCTTGCGCACCAGAGCCTCGGGATTCGCGGGCGCAGGCAGCACGTGCACGCCGTTCGCGACCAGGTGCTGGATCAGATGCGGAGCCTGTTCGGCGCCGACCACCGGCACGTCGAGCGGCCGCTCCTTCTCCAGGTTCTGCACGATCTGGAACAGGCCGAACAAGAGCAGCGGACCGAGCACCGCAAGGACCAGCGAGCCCGTCACGCTGCGCAGGTCGCGCCAGTGGTCGATCAGCTCCTTGCGCAAGACCAGGCGGATCACTCGAGCCCCACGTCCGTGCCGATGATCTTCACGAAGGCGTTCTCGAGGTTGTCCTCGCCCGTGTGCGCGCGCAGCTCATCCGGTGTTCCGTCGCTGACCACTTTGCCCCTGGCGAAGACCACGATCCGATCACAGAGCGCGGATACTTCTTGCATGACATGGCTGGAGAACAGCACGCAGCAGCCCGAGTCGGCGAGTTTGCGGATCACCGTGCGCATCGCGCGCGTGCTCATCACATCCAGCCCGTTGGTGGCCTCGTCCAGCACGACATTGGGCGGCCCATGCATCAACGCCCGCGCGATCGCGACCTTGGTCCGTTCGCCCTGCGAAAAACCGGCCACGCGCCGGTCGAGCAGCTCCGTCATGTCCAGCAGCTCCGCCAGCTCGCGCGCGCGGCGCTCGATCTCGGCGCCGGGCAGGCCCTGCAGGCCGGCGAAGTAAGCGAGGTGCTCGCGCGCGGTGAGCCGCGGGTAGAGCCCGCGACTGTCCGGCAGTATGCCCAGGCGGCGCAGCGCCTGCTGCGGCTCGCGCCGGACGTCGATGCCGTCGACCAGCGCGCGACCAGCGTCGGGTTGCACCAGCGACGAGAGCATGCGCAGCGTGGTGGTCTTGCCCGCGCCGTTGGGCCCGAGCAACCCGGTGACCTGGCCGTCTTCTGCGCGAAAGCTGACGCCCTGCACGGCATGCACGGCACCGTAGCGCTTCTCGAGCCCATCGATCTCGATCACGGGCTCGGGCCCTCCAGGCTGAGGAAGAAAGGCGGGGGCTGCAGCCGCTCGACGCACTCCAGCTTCAGCGCATTCAGATCGAGCGAGTCCAGGAATTCGGCGATCAGCTTGGGTACGCAACCCAGGGTGCTCACGCCGTGACCGCCGCCGGGCACGATCACGTGCCGGGAAGGGCTGAGCGCCCGCGCCACCTGTTCGCCCCAGCTCGGGGGTGTCACCGGATCGAGCTGGCCCGAGAGCAGCAGGCTCGGCGCGTTGCCGCGCACCGGCTCGAAGAAAGAGCTCGGCAGTTGAGCTGTGTGCCAGGCCTCGCACTGCTGGCGCAGCCGCGAGAGCCAGCCCGGGCCGAGAAAGGTGCCGCGCGTCTGCTCGGCCGCCTCCGTGTCCGTGATGCGCGAGATGTCTTCGGCGCAGGCCACCGAGAGAAACATGCCCACCGAGAGATCGACCGTGCTGGAGAAGGCCTCCGTGGCCCCGGCCAGGCTGGTCCAGTCGCCCCGGCTGGCGCGCTCCACGCCCAGCGGGATCAGGCTGGCGAGCGCGGGCACGTACAACAGGTTGGTGAGCGCCGCAGCCAGGCCCTCGCGCTCGACGCGAATCGTCTGCGCCACGCCGCTGCGCGGATGCGTGACCTGTACCGACGCGGGGCTCTGCTCCAGCTGAGCGAGCAGCTGCAGCAGCTGGGCGCGCGCTCCCGGAAATGTTCTCGCGCACTCGGCATCTTGCTCGCAGCGCTGATACAGCAGGTCGAGCGCGCGCTGGCTGTCGCGTGCCACGAACAGCGGCAGCTCGATGGCAAACGGCGCCACGCCATCCAGCACCAGGCTGCGGACCTGCGCCGGATGCTGGCGCAAGTAGACGAGCGCCGCCCGTGTGCCGTAGCTGCCACCCCACAGGTTAATGCGCTCGTAGCCGAGCGCACCGCGCAGCTCGTCGAGATCGTCCATGGCGATGTCGGTGGTGTAGAGCGTCGGGTCGGCGTCGAGCTGCTCGGAGCAGGCGCGCGTCGTGGCCAGGTCGAGCTCGGGGGCGAAGCGCTTCTCAAACGCTTCGGCGCTGTCATCCTTGCAATCGAGCGGGTGGGAGCTGCCGGTGCCGCGTTGATCGACCAGCACGATGTCGCGCCGGCGTTGCACCTCGCGCAGCGCCTCCGCGATCTGCGGACCCGCCTCCGTCGCTGCCTGGCCCGGTCCGCCGACGAGCACGAACAACGGATCCCGCTGCGGGCTCGCGGCCAGCGCCGGCACGACGGCGACCTTCAAGTTCAGCCGCCGCCCCTCGCGTGTGCGCCGGTTCTCCCACACGCCGTACTGCCCGCAGCGCGCTTCCACACCCAGCCCGTCGAGGCGGCAGGGAGCGAGCGAGAGCTCCGCCGAGCGCTGCGTGGATGGGCTGCACGAGCTCGCGGACCCTCCGAGCATCAGCAGCGCCACAGCGCGAAACAACCTTCGCATCGCCGTCACCGAGAGTAGCGTCATGAAAGCTTCGAAGCGAAGGGAATTTCTTGCTAGGCTCCGCGTGTGACCGAAGCTCCGGCTGTGAGAAAGCGGGTCAATGAGTCGCGCGTCACGCTGCATCAGTTGATGCTGCCCGCGGACGCGAACGCGCTCGGCAACGTACACGGCGGCGTGATCCTGAAGGTTGCGGATGAGGCGGCCGCCATCTGCGCCATGCGCCACGCGCGGCGGCCCTGCGTGACGGTGGCGATCGACTCGGTGTCGTTCCACTCACCGGTGCACGTGGGAGAGCTGCTCGCTCTCACTGCATCGCTCACCTACGTGGGGCGCACGAGCATGGAGGTGATGGTCGACGTGCACGCGGAGAACCCGATCAGCGGCCGCATCACCCACACCAACTCTGCGCACTTTGTCTTCGTGGCGCTGGACCAGGACGGTCTCGCCACCGCGGTGCCGGGGCTGGAGCTGGAGAACGACGTCGAGCGCGCCGCATTTGCCGAAGGGCAAGCGCGACAGAATGCGCGCCTGCTACGCGCCCGGCGCTAACCCAGTACCTCGTGCCCCATGTCCGGGCCGGGTTTCGCCGTGCCCCGCTGCGCTGTGACGGGCACGGCGAAACCCGGCAGATGGGGCACTCTGCACTCGGTACTTCCTCTACCTTGGGAGAAACCCGGCGCGGACTTCGGTTTCTCCCAGCGTGCGTCAGCTGGCCTTCTTCTTGTTCTCGCCGTAGGAGCGCGGCAGCTCCAGCGAGTGCTGCGCGACGTAGTTCAGCACCATCTCGCGGCTGACGGGAGCGGTGCGCAAGAGGCGCGCCATCCCCCACAGATCGGCCAGCCCGAATTCGGTGGTCAGCCCGTTCCCACCGTGCGTCTGGATCGCCTGGTCGAGGGCCGCCAAACCCGCCTCTGCAGCGGCGTATTTGGCCATGTTCGCGGACTCACCCGCGTCGAGGCCCTGATCGTAGAGCCACGCGGCCTTGCACGTGATCAGCCGCGCCTGCTCCACCTCGATCTTGGCCTTGGCCAGCGGATGAGCGATGCCCTGATGCGCGCCGATGGGCACCGACCACACCTTGCGCTCCCGCGCGTAGCGAGCCGCTTTTTCGAGCGCGTACAACCCGAGGCCGTTCGCCATCGCCGCGCCCGTGATGCGCTCCGGCACGAGGCCGGTGAACACCTGCTTGAGGCCGGAGCCTTCCTCGCCGATCAGGCGATTTTCCTCCACGTACACGTCATCGAAGAACAGCGTGAACTGCTTTTCGGGCGACTGGATCTCGACCGGGATGCGAGTGGCGGTGAGGCCCGGAGCATTGGTCGGCACCACGAACAGCGAGAGGCGCGCGCGTCCACCCGGTTCAGCCGCGGCCCCGGTGTTGGCGACGACCAACACGTTCTCCGCTTCGTCGTGCCCGGAGATGAAGTACTTGGTGCCGTTCAGGCGGTAACCCTTGCCGTCGCGCTTGGCGCGCGTGGCGATGTCGTGCGAGTTCGAGCCCGCGTCGGGCTCGGTGATGGCGAACGCCATCTTCTTGCCGCCGCTCGCCAGGCCCGGCAGGAACATCTCCTTCTGGTCGTTGGTGCCGTACTTGGCCAAGATGGTGCCGCAGATGGCTGGCGAGACGATCAGGAGCAGGAAGGGCGTGCCCGCGTGGGCCAGCTCTTCGCAGACGATCGCCAGCTCGTAGATGCCCAGGCCCGCCCCGCCGAACTCGCTCGGCAGATTGACGCCCAGGAACCCTGCCTCGGCGAGCTCCTTCCACAAGGCCTCGGCCTTGCCGCCGGCGCGCGCCTCCTTGCCATAGTACTCGTGCCCATACTTGGCGGCGATCCGGTAGACCGACGAGCGGAGCAGGCCTTGTTCCTCGGACTCGAGAAAATCCATGACTATTGGTATGGATTCGGAACCGTTGCGCGGCAAGGCGAGGACCGGCAACGAGCGCTGGTACGACCTCTGCGCACCTTTGCCTCTGGAGGTCCTGAGGTGCCAAATGAAAGCGGGGCCGCTGGTGGCAACCAGCAGCCCCGTCTCGATTCCTCGCGAGAGGATTACGACGAGGTCGTGACGACGAAGCCCAGAATGCTGCCGAACCAGACGTTGGTCGGCTTGTCCGAGCGATTGAAGAACACGTCTTCGTTGCTCGTTTCGATCCGGTTATCCCAGCGGATAATCAAGTTGTTCGCGCCCTTGACCGGCTTGAAGTCGAGGGTGCCTGTGACGGTGACGAGGTTCGTCTGCGTCGTGGCCGGGAAATCCACGCCCGACTCCTGGTGTGTCACCTTGTAGAGCTGGTTGTCGGAGTCGCTCAGGTACTCCCCGCGCAAGGCCACGCCGAACAGATCCGTCGCCTGATAGGCAGCGGCCAGGCTGATGCCCCAAAACATGGGGGACTGCAGGTGCTGGGTGTAACCCGGGCCGGTGTTGGTCTTATCCGCGTTCACGTCGAGGTCGGCGTTCAGCACCAGGCTGAAGCGATCCACCGTCAGAGAAGCGACCAGGTCAAAGAAGTTATCGAAATTGCCGCTATCCGTGCTCGGCTGAGGTGTGGTGAGCCAGCCCGCCGAGAGCGAGAACATCTCGTTCGGCGTCAGGCTCAGCTGGAGCGCGAGCGCCGGCGACTCGTTGTCGTCATGAGCGGTGTTTACGCCGTTCACCACCATGCCCGTGATGGCGACCTTGTCATTGGGGCTCACCGTGGCGCGCAGACCCGTGTGCCAGAAGGGCTGCATCAGGTAGTAGAGCGCGCCGCGCGAGTAGTTCAAGTTTTGCCAGCTCTCCGCGACTTC
>JAICTU010000406.1 GCA_025936205.1 Polyangiaceae bacterium
CGTGCCCGACGATGCCGTCCTCGAAGAAGGTGGAGACGCGGCGTTTGGTCAGGTCGATGTACTGATCGACCACCACCACGTGCCCTGGAGCGATCTCCTCGCGCATCGAGCCCACCGCGGACAGACTGACCACGTGCGTGGCGCCCAGCTGTTTGAGGGCGCAAATGTTGGCGCGGTAGTTGATCTGATGAGGCGGAAACTGATGCTGCGCACCGTGGCGCGGCAAGAACAACAACGTCGTCCCGCCGAGCTCGCCGCGCAAGATCGGAGCGCTCGGCGCGCCGTAGGGCGTCGCCACCTCCAGCGTCTCGACCCGTTGCAGACCCGGGAGGTCGTAAATTCCGCTGCCGCCAACGACACCCAGAACGTATGCCACGCCCAGCGGCTAGCATGGCCGCCACGCCGTCTGCAATGGCGGCCGACGCGAGACGGTCAGCGCGGCGGGCGAGTGCCGCCGAAGCCGCGCACGTCGTTCAGCAGCTGCTCGGCGCGCGAAGCGCCGCGTTTTCGCCGGCACTCCTCCGCCAGGAGCACCGCGATCAGCTGTTGGATGGCGCGCTCCAGGTCGTCGTTGACGAGCACGTAGTCGAAAAAGCCGTAGTGAGCGATCTCGTCCTTGGCCGCCTGGAAGCGCCGCTGCACGGTCGCGTCATCCTCGCTTGCGCGGCCTCGCAGCCGGCGTTCGAGCGTCGGCATGTCCGGCGGCAGGATGAAGACCGTGACGGCGTCCGGCTCGGCGCAGCGGATCTGGCGCGCGCCCTGGTAATCCACATCGAAGAGCAAGGCGCGGCAGCCGCCCGCGCGGGCCACTTCGCTGCGGCTGGTGCCGTAGAAGTTGCCGTGGACGAGCGCCCACTCGAGGAACGCATCGGCTTCGATCAAGCGCTGAAATTCCTCGCGATCGACGAAGTAGTACTCGCGCCCGTGCTGCTCGCTGGCGCGCGGCTTGCGCGTGGTGTGGGAGACGCTGAAGTTGACGCCGCCGACGCGTGCGCGTAGCGCGTTGGTCAGCGTCGTCTTGCCCGCGCCGGAAGGCGACGAGACAATCAAAAGAAGCGGGGAAAGCGGGCGCTCTTCCATGGGCCGATCTCGAGGGGTAGTTACGGGCACTGGGGGCCGAGTCATTCGATGTTCTGGACCTGTTCGCGCAGGCGTTCGACCTCGGCTTTGAGTGCGACCACCAGGTGCGAAAGATTAGCGTCCTGGCATTTGGCCCCAATCGTATTCGTCTCTCGTCCCATTTCCTGCAGCAGAAAATCCAGCTTTCTTCCGCTGGGCCCCGCTGCGTTCAGAGAGGCTTCGAACTGGTCGAAATGGCTCTCCAGCCGCACGAGCTCCTCGGTGGTGTCGGAGCGATCGACGAGCACGGCCACTTCCAGGGCCAGGCGAGCCGGATCGAGCGCCTCGACCCCGCCCATCAGGCGGGCCAGGCGCTGCTGCAGCCGAGCCTGTTGGGCTTGCAGCAAGCTCGGGCCGTGCCGCGCCAGCTCGGACACGAGACTCCGCACTGCCCGCAGCCGATCCCCGAGCTCACTCCCCAGGCGCTTGCCCTCGACCTCCCGCATCTCGTCCAGGCGCGCCAGGGCGCTGCCGATGGCCTGCGCGAGCGCGCCGCGCAGCGGCTCCGGATCGGCGCTGCCGGGGGTGGACAGTAGATTGGGAAAGCCAGCGAGCAGCCCGAGCGGCAGATCACTGCCGGGGGAGAGCTCATCGCGCACGCGCTGCAAGGTCTGATAGGCGCTGCGCACACGCTCGACGTCCAGCTGTGGTGCCGGCAGCACGTTGCCGTCGAGGCGCACGCTGACGTCGTAGCGTCCGCGACCCAGCCGCTCCCGGCACAGCTGCTCCACGAAGAAGGTGTGCTCCGTGATCTCGATCGGCAGCCGCACGCGCAGCTCGAGAAACCGGTGATTCAGCGAACGCACTTCGGCGCAGACACGCCCGTGGCCGAAGGGCTGCTCACCGAGGCCGAAGCCGGTCATGCTGCGCATGTGCGCCTCCGGCCGCCGGCGTGCAGCTCGGGCCGCCCGGCTTCGTTCAGGTGCGCCTGCGCGTCACTTCTTCGCGCAGGCGTTGGTACTCGACCTCCCATTGGGACGAGCCTTCCTCCACGTGTTTGAGCCGTTTGCGCACGACGTCTTCCACCTGCTCGGCTGCGGCCTCTTCCTTGCGCAAAGGCGCGCGCATGGCGAGCTTGAGCTCGTGGTCCTGGGCGAAGATCTCTTCGACGCTGCCCGAGTGCATCAGCATCTCCAGCAGCTGAGAGAGCAGGTAGTCGATCGTGTCGTCGCCGATCCCGACCCCTTGCTGACGCGCCAGCTCCTTCTTGATGCGGCTCGCATCTGCGGGCGCGGCACCACGCTTCGCAGCGACGTCTCGCGCCCGCGTCGAGATGTCCTGCTCGTCGCGCAGGTATTGCTCGAGGACTGCCAGGATGTCTGCCTGCACGCCGTCCCGGGCGTCGGTCTCGATCAGTTCCGGGTCCACCAGGGATTTGACGATGGCTGATGCCAGGGCTGGAAGCTTGGCGCGCGTGAGCCACATGCCCTAGTCGTACCGTCCGTATCTGCCGGGGTAAAGCCCGGAGCCGATTCCGGGCTCCGTTTGCGCGCTCAGACGCGGACTCGACTCAGCTTTTGCCCGTGCTGGGGTCCCGCGGCATTCGGGCTCCGAGCCGAATGCGCCGGTGCACCGCTTCCCGCTGGCGCTGCTTGTACGCCTCGTGGTTGGCGCTGCCCGTCTCGTTGGCTTCCTCCGTCTCGGCATCGAGCAGCTGGATCTCGCACAGCATGTAGACGATGGGTCCGAGGTTGCCAGAGCCCGGAGGGGCGAGTTCCATGATGTGGGCAGGTACCCGCACTGGTACGTCCGCCACGAACTGGATGGTGCGGTAGGCAGGCGAGCTGAAGCGATTGTCTCCCGGGGTCAGGGCATCTTCGACGGGGCCCTGAAACTTCGAGATGTACTTCTTCAGGGTGGAATGACCTTCGCAGAAGCTGCGGAAGTGAAACATGGTGTTGGTGCTCTGCTTGGGCACCACGTAGTTGAAGGGGAACAAGCGCTCGGAGAGGTACAGCAGGATCGGCAGCAGGTCTTCGCGCTGCCGCGTCACGATGCGGAAGCGCAGCTTGTCGTAGAGCGCCACCGCCGACGATTCGGGCTTGGAGAGCAGCTTGGTATAGGTGGAATCGAGGTTCTTGCGTCCGCCCACGAACTCCGTGATCGGAAAGCCCTCGCTCAACATCGTGCCCACCACGCGATAGACCTTTTCCTCCACCAGGTGAAACAGGTCGCGGTCGCTCACGGGCAAGCGGAACAGCAGCTCGCGCCCGTTGGTGTGGTTGATGATCTGCATCGCCTTGAGCACGGTGCAGGCGGCTTGCTGCCGGTGCCCGCTGCCCGAGGCCATCATCACCAGTTCCTCCGCGCGTGCGTTCTGCACGGGCTTGGGGAAGGCCAGGCCGAAGTTCCGGCGCAAGTAGCCGATCGCCTGCTCCTTGAGCGCGGTGATGTATTCGACGTCGCGCGCGTCTTCCGGGTCGAGCTCGTGATTGCGGATGAAGTCCGCCGCCTGCTGGCGATCACTGAAGTTCAGACGATGCCAGTCGATGACGGAGTCGCCCTGCAGGATGAGCCGCACGGCATCCACGTCCTGCAAGCTGAACTCGGAGAGGTCACGCAGGCCGCGCAGGCCTTCTCCCAGACGATCCAGGGCCCGGCGTGTCGAAGGGGGCGGCGGATCGCTGTTCATTCGCCTCTCGAACGGGATACGAGGCCCCTAGGTACAGGGTTGCTGGATACAGTGCAGCGCCAAGATCCGGCGCAGCCCCCAGATCCAGCGCAGCCCCAAACGAATGGGCTACACGCCGGGCGGTGTCGTAGCGTCGGGGGCGGGCGCCGGGTGACGGCTACCGGTGTTGAGGCTGGTGGGCGACAGCATGCCGCGGCGAATCGAGACGGTTCCAAAGAAGATTCCGAGAGCAAGCCCAACGACGGCCAGGGGCGCCCCGTAGGGGCCGAGAGAAGCAAGCACCGCCGCCAGTGCGACGAGCCCAAGGTACCAGTAGCTGCGAATCATATCATCTCCGGAATGCTGGGCGGGCTTCTGGGGGCGCTGACGAAACGACTCGTCCGAAGCTGGGGATTGCGCTGGATGAGCGTCCGGCTCGTGGGAGCTTCGGACTCTCAGTAGCAATCGCGAAGCCAGGTTAACACGGCAGCGTGTGAACCGGGCAAGACTTAGCCCGGGTGGGCCGAGGCCTTCAAGCAGCTTTCAGGGGGGACGTCGGAGAATTCCCTGCAACGCCTCTCAGTGGTGCCTCCGCCCGGTTTTCTGCATGGGATCGGCGAGCGCATTGTCGCACGGCAGCACGAACGGACGGGCCTGCGCCATCCTGAAGCCATGACGCGCCGAATCGGTGCTCCGACGCCGGGCAGCAAAGACGCCGCAGCGATCCCTTAGGCCCCGCGGCGAACTGTCCGCATGTGCATCAGGGGCGGCGCCATCGCACCTGTGCGGGCCCGCTCAGTTCCCCGCAGGAAACCACCGCGACCGATGTCGAACAACGCGCCTTCCATCCGTTCCAGTCGGGCCGCGCTGCTGCTCCCCTTGATCGTCGCCGGTTGCACGCTGGACGTGGGCGAGAACTTCCAGGTCGCCGAGGTCGTATACGACGAGAACTACTTCTACTGCGAGGTGGAGCCGATGATGTTCGAGGCGGGCTGCGGCAAAGGCGACCCGTCACGCGGTGAGTCCGCGCAGGGCTGTCACTTCAACCGTCAGCGGCTGCGCCTGACGGACTATTCGCCGCTCGCGGCGGAGCAGTGCCAGAACGATCAACTCGGTGACCTCGGCGTGCCGCAGCAGGCGCAGCAAAACTACCAGTCGGCGCAGTTGCAGATGGAAGTCGACCCCGAGCGCTCCCCGCTCTTGAATCGCCCCACCAGCACGGTGGCGCACCCGCGCCTGATCTTCGAGCTGACCTCCGAGCAGGCGGACATCATCCGCACGTGGGGGTCGAGGTATTCCAGCCGATGACGTCCTGGATCAGCCGGTGCTGCGCGGGCATTGCGGCCGTCGCGATCACGCTCGCCGCGAGCGACACAGCGCTCGCCCAGAGCCCCGCGGAACTCGATCAGAACCTGGATACGGTGGCCCGCGTGACCAGCTCCAGCAGTGAGCTGCGTGCCGGTCCTGGCCTCTCCTATCGCGTGATCGAACGAGCCGAGCGCGGCGCTACCTTCTTCGTCCAGGGCCGCGAGCAGACGGGGTACTGGCTGCGGGTCTATCTGCCCGATGGGCGCACCGCCTATCTGCTCGGCGACACCGCCGACACGATGCTCGCGACCGACGCGGGCTCGGACGCGCCGGACGCGCCGGGCGTGTTTGCGCCGCCGCCCCTGGCCTCCGCCCACGGCGGGCTCGCGATGACCGGCGGCATCTTCGCCGGCGACGGTTACGCAGAGCTGAAGCCGGCGATCGTGATCACGCGCGCCTTGTCGCTCGAGCCGTACGTGGGGCTGGTGATGAGCTCGTCCGGTAGGAGTCTGCTCTATGGCGGTGGCGCGACCGTGAACCTCGCGCCCGACTTTGCGCTGGCGCCCTACCTCAGTCTGGGCGGTGGCGGCTACAGCACCATGCCGAACGACGACGCCTTCGTGCTGCGGCGCGAGACCCTGTTCCACGCGCGCGCGGGCGGTGGCCTGCTGGTCTCGCTGCGCTGGCGCATCACCTTGCGGCTCGAGGCGACCAACACGGTCCTGTTCAACGCGTCCGCCTACCGCAACGCCCAGAGCTTCGTGGGCGGGCTCGGCAGTTACTTCTGAAGCGCAGGACTGACCCCATGCACGACAAACTTCTCGTCGCGTTGCTCGCTGCCTTCACTGCCGGGGCTTTCGGCTGCGTCACGGTGCGCCCCGAGCAGCGGGCCATCCTGGCGGATCGCATCATGCAGTTTGGCGCCGATGCGCGCGAGCGAGCGGCACTCGAGCACGCGATCGAAAATCGCGAGGGCTCGAGCGGTGCCGGCTCCGTCCAAGGCGGGGGCTGCGGATGCAACTGAGGTGGCGCGCCGCGGGCCTGGTCGCCCTCGGCCTGGCGGTGTTCCCTCAGCCGGGCAGGGGCCAGGTGGCGGAGGTGGATCTGCGGACGCAGATCTTTCACGAACCGTCGGCACAGAGCCATATGACGGTGTACACGCCGGAGGTCAGCATCCAGGCCTCTCCGAGCGACGCGCTGACCGTGTCCGCCAACTATCAGGCGGATGCCGTCACCGGCGCCAGCGAGTCGATCAAGGCGGGCCCGCTGCTGGCGAACGTGCCCGACATCGTGAGCCGGGCATCGGTGCGAGATTTCAGGCAGATGGCCACGGGCGGCTTCAGCCTCGCGCGTGAACACACGCGCTTCGGCGGCTCGTACAGCTATGGCACCGAGAACGATTATCGGTCCAACTCCTTCGCGGTGAACGCGGGGACGGATTTCCTGCAGCGCAACACGGATGTGGAGATCGGCTACTCGAAGGGCTTCGACGAGGTCTGCAGCCGGCGCCAGCGCAATCTGCCCGCGACATTGCGCCAAGGCCTGGACAGCTCGGACGGCTGCTTTACCAAGTCCGAGCGCGTGGAGAGCCTGCCGATCAGCCTCGACAATTTCCGGCTCGCCTGGACCCAGACCTGGACGCCGGTGCTGACGACACAGCTGGTGTTCACGGGCGCGCTTCAGCACGGCTTCCTGGGCAATCCTTACCGAGAGGTGGTGATCGGTCCCACCGGGCAGGCGGCGCAGGAGAACCACCCCGATGATCGGCGGCGCATCGCCGCGGGGCTGGCGCTGAAGTACTACGCCAGGAGCATCGAGACGGCGCTGGGAGTTTCGACGCGCGTCTATCGCGACTCTTGGGAGCTGCAAAGCTTCAATGTCGAGATCACGGCGGAGCGTTATCTGCAGCCTTGGCTGCGGCTGCTCTTGCACGGGCGAGCGTACGTGCAGTCCGGCGCCAGCTTTTGGAGCGACGACTATACCGGCGGCGAGCCAGCGACGGGCCCGCGCGGGCAGTTCTGGTCCGGCGATCGCGAGCTCTCGCCCTTGCAGACGCTGCTCGGCGGCGCGAGCCTCACCGGCAGCTGGCGCGCGGCCGGCGATTCGCGCTGGATGGGCGTCTTCCGTGAGATTTCCGCCGGAGCGAGCCTCGATCTACTCGCGACCTTTTTGCGGGACTTCACCTGGGCGGGCGAGAAGCCCGACGACACGATCGTGATGTTGCCGTCGCTCGGGGCGACGGGCAGCTTCTGACGTAACTCCGTCCTCCCGCCCACCGTCGTGCTCGGGGGTGTCCCCGCAGCAGAAGTCGTCAGCGCGCCTCCGGCGCGCAGTTTTATAGGTGCGGGGGCTCGGGCGGTGAGTTATAGGCCACTCGTTCACGGGTGGTCCCAGAGGTTGGCGACGGCCCGGAGCATCTGCGGGAACGCCCGCCCGAAAAGGGCGGGGCCACCCGCATCCCGAGTCAGCCCAAGGAGCTACATGACGATGCAAACGAGCGAATCTTCATTGAACGAGCACGCCGCCGCGCGAACCTCTGCGGGGGCACGGCTTCCGTTCAAGGTCGCCGATCTGGCTCTGCATGAGCTGGGGCGGAAGGAGATTCGGCTGGCCGAGCAGGAGATGCCCGGCCTGATGGCTCTGCGGGCCGAACATGGCGCGAGCAAGCCGCTCAAGGGCGCGAAGGTCGCCGGTTCGCTGCACATGACGGTGCAGACGGCGGTGTTGATCGAGACGCTGGTCGCGCTTGGGGCGGACGTGCGCTGGGCCTCCTGCAACATCTTCAGCACGCAAGACTCGGCTGCCGCCGCGGTGGTGGTCGGCACCGGCACTCCGCAAAAGCCGAAGGGTGTGCCCGTCTACGCCTGGAAGGGCGAGACGCTCGAAGAGTACTGGTGGTGCACGGACGAGATGCTGACCTGGCCCGACGGCAGCGGCCCGGATCTGATTGTGGACGACGGTGGCGACGCCACGCTCTTGATCGTCAAGGGCGCGGAGTTCAACCGCAAGGGCTCCGTCCCGCAGCCGGCGTCGGATGAGTCCGCGGAAGGCGTCGTGTTCCTGGAGCTCGCGCGCCGCGTGCAGAAGGAGTCGCCCGGCAAGTGGGAGCGCTTCGCCAAGAACGTGCGCGGCGTGAGCGAGGAGACGACGACGGGTGTGCATCGCCTGTACGAGATGCAGAAGAAGGGCGAGCTGCCGTTCCCCGCGATCAACGTCAACGACTCCGTCACCAAGAGCAAGTTCGACAACCTGTACGGTTGCCGCCACTCGCTGATCGACGGCATCAATCGCGCCAGCGACGTGATGATGGCCGGCAAGGTGGCGGTGGTGTGCGGCTATGGCGACGTGGGCAAGGGCTGCGCGCAGTCGCTCAAGGGCCAGGGTTGCCGCGTGATCATCACCGAGATCGATCCGATCTGCGCGCTCCAGGCCGCGATGGAAGGCTACGAGGTCA
>JAICTU010000123.1 GCA_025936205.1 Polyangiaceae bacterium
GCGTGGTCGGCATCTTCGATGTTGATCTGACCTCGGCGCGCGTCCTTCTTGCCCACGACCCGCTGCCAGGGCAACGCCTCCGGGCAGCTGCGCATGGCGCGCGCCGCAATCCTGTGGCCTGAGGGGATGCCGGCCAGCTCGGCAACCTGACCGTACGTCGCTACCTTGCCGCGCGGGATGGCGCTCACCACCGCATAGATGGCGCTCCGGTGTGCATCCGTGCCCTCGGTGCGCGCCTTCGACATTCAGTTCGCGCCCCGCTCGGCGGTGTCGGGCACGGGCTCGGAGAGTGGCCCCGCTTGATGATGCACCATGCGCCAACGCCCGCCCTCCATCAGGAACACGTTCGTGGCAGCCAGGTGCGCCGGGCGCTTGCCATTGGCCTCCAGACAGGTCACCAACGCCACATCACCCAGCCAGTGCACCCGGGCGGCACGGCACGACATCTCGACGCCGCTCATCTGGGCGAGGATCTGGCGCCAGGTATCGAGGATCGCGCGGCGTCCGGTGATCACGTTCATGCCGGGATGCAGGCACGCGCTGGGGGCTTGCTCCGCCCAGAGCCTCGACATCGCCTCGAAGTCTCCGCGGCTGAACGCGGCATAGAACTCGCGGTTGGCCTCCAGCACGGCCAGCTCGGCGGTGAGACTTTCGGTTGCTTTGAACATGACCGAAGTGTGGGCCAACCCAGCGCGGCTGGGAAGCGGGGACGGGAGAGCGCTGCGGCGCTAACGCGAATTTCGGCGCCGTAGCCAGCCGAGGCCCACGAGTGCAGCGAGCGCGACGCTCCCTGCGCGGGCGCCGCTGCGGGTGTCCGGCGCCGACTGCAGGCTGCAGAAACCGCCGCGATCGGGTGCGCCGGGGACGTGCGCGTTGTATTCCGCGAGGCTGGTCACGATCTGGTCCGTGTTGTCTTCGACCACACGACCTTCGCCCGAGCTGGAGAGCATCAGCACGCGCTGGTTTGCCGGCTGCGCCGCGACGGCGTCTGACCACGACCCCCCGGTCCCCGGTGCGCCGCGCAAGACCGAGCCGTTGGCGAACTCGATGCGCCAAGGTGCTTGCGAATCGTCTAGATCGCTGCGGCATTCAATCACGCGGCGCGCGACGTGCAGGTTGCTCACATCCGGCAGGTCGGGATTGAAGCGAAAGACGGGATCCACGATCATCTCCGCCGCCGACATCGTCGTGTAGAGCCGGGTCATGTAACCCGTGCGGTCGATCAGTCGCTGGAAGCGACGGACAGGTTCGATCACGTCGGCATCGAGCACTGCATGAAGCTGGTCTGGGTCGAAGCTCACGCCCTGGACGCGGTACGAGCGGCTTTGAAGACCGTCGAAGCTCACCCCCGGCGGAAGCGTGACCACCTTGCGTACGGCATCCCAGAAGCCGCTCCAGGTGCCGTAAGATTGCTCCAGCAATGAGAACAGCTGATCCTGTGAGAGGCCACGGTATTGACCATTCGGGCCGAAATCTCGCTGCCAACCGCGCTCGGCGTCCTCGGACCACACCGGGCGAAGCTGGCTCGACGGGCCCGCATACTCCGTAACGAAGCCCTGCCCTCCCGCTGCGTCAGCGGCCTCGGTAACGACCTGGTTGTAGTTGCTCGCGGCATTGAACCAGTTGATGCGCGCCTCATTCAGCTCCAGTGCGTTGTAGTTGAAGGGCACGGCGCGCGCGTTGGAGAGTGCCCAGGTCAAGACGCCCATGTCCTGGGTCGCAGCCACGGCCGTGAGCTTGATCGGGATCATCGGGGCGTCGGCCTTGTAAGTGATCTCGATCGGGCGAATCGAGCCGGTGTCGGAGCCCTTCGTGAGACGCAGCGCGAGCAGGTGCATGCCATCCGCCAGATACGGGCCGAGCAGCGCCACGCCCTCTGGCGTGACGTCGTAGCCGTTCTGATGCAACCACTCGACCGCCGGAGCCGCCGGATCGCTGAGGTTGCCGTCGACCGAGATCACGGCGTAGTCGAAATTGCCGACTTCCCCGCTCGCATCCACCATGACGCTGGCGTGCTCGGCGCTGTCGTCCACTGCACGCGGATCTGGGGACCCCGCCGCAAAATTTTTGTTGCCCGATTCGCGGCACCGCCCCTCGATGGTGGTGCTCAGCGTGTAGCTGGGATTCGTCGCCGCTTGCAGCGCGGTAAAGGCATAGTCCGACGAGACCGCGATCTGATCCTTCCCCGGCACACTGCCGATCGGCAGCAGCCACGAGAACTTGTCGGCAGGGCCCTGATACTGGATCTGGATCACCGCCGTGATCGTGCCGTCCCCGTTGTCCGCGAACACGATGCGCTCGGCAGCCTGGTTCACCAGGTTCTGCTGCGAGCAGAAGAAGCCACCACAGGCTCGCGCCGGCTCGCTCAGCGCGAGCGCGCCCAGGGCAGCGAGGCCAGAGAGGGTGAGGGCGCGAATGAGTCGATGCTTCACGGCTGCTCCTTTCCCTGCTTCGGACAGGGTGGGTTTCAGTGTGAAACGGCCCGCTCACTCGGTCAAAAAGTGTTCTGCAGCGCGGACGGGCAGGGCCCCGAGGAGGCGTCAGGGCCGCGCCGCGCAGGCCCGGCCCACAAAATTAGCTCAATTATTTTGCAGGAGTAGCTTCGCCGCCGTGCTCCGGGTGGCCGTGTGCCTCGGCCATTTGCTTCAGGTGCTGGTCGAACTCGTCGCGGGTGACCGCGCCGTCGTGATTGGCGTCGAGGCGCTCGAAGCGCTGCTTCGCGGCCTGCTGCGCCTCCGCCCTCGTGACCTTGCCGTCATGATTCTGATCGGCGTGCTCGAACACGAACTCGCGCCGGTGCTCGCCGAAGTCCGGCTGCGCCAGGAACTCGTCCAGCGACAGCGAGTGGTCGTGGTTGGTATCCAGCCGGTCGAAGAAGCGCGCCGGAATCTTGGACTCGTCCGCCGTCAGGCGGCCGTCTTTGTTGGTGTCGATCTCGCTGAAATGCTTGCTCAGCTCCTCCTTGCGAATGGCAGCCGCGCCGCTGTCCGCTTCTTCGCGCGTGACTTCCCCGTCCTTGTTCGCGTCCAGCCGATCGAACAGGCGCAAGGTGCCCACTTCGACCTCCTGCTGGGTGAGCTTGCCGTCGCTGTTTGCATCCATGCTGCGGAACCAGTGCTCCGCAAAGGCGCGCCCGGGATGGCCGTGCGGGCCCGGACCCTTGCCGTCGCCAGCGCTGGGCTGCGCCAGCGCCAGGGTCGAGACGCCGGCGAGGCCGAGCACGGCGCTCAGGGCCGTGAGCTTGATCGATCGTGTGTTCATAGTTCGTCTCCACTCAATTGCGGGATGCGAGCCGCACCCTCGGCATGTATCGCGCTGCAAACGCGGCGGCCGCGCGAACCCGTCGCGACCGGCGAGAAAAGCGCCGGCTGTCTGAACTTCGTACAGCGGCTGGGCCGACGGTGTCCCAGACTGCCCCACGGGCTCAGCGTCGCATCTGTCGCCTCCGCCGTGGCTGGCATACCGTCTGCCGTATGCGCAAACCGGTGATTGGCGTTTTCGGGGGCGGACCACGCAACGTGCTGCATGGCGCTCCGAGTCATGGACTCGCGGTGGCACTCGGACACTGCCTGGCGCAGAGCGGCGCACTGGTGCTCTGTGGTGGGCGCGGCGGCGTGATGGAGGCGGTCGCGCGGGGCGCGCGCAGCGGCGGCGGGCGCTCGATCGGCCTCTTGCCGTTCGCGGAAGGCGGCGGGGAGCGCCCCAACGAGTTCATCGACCATGCCGTTTTCACCGGCCTCGGTGACGGCAGAAACTTTCTCATGGCGGCCGTTCCGGATGCCGCGATCGCCCTGGCGGGGGAAGCAGGCACACTCTCGGAGATCGGGCTCGCGCTGAAGCTCGGTACGCCGCTCGTGTATCTCGGCGCCTGGCGCTTTCTGAACGACCACGGACTGCCCGCCACACCATACACCGAGGTGGCGGAAGAAGCCGCGCGCCTGGTCTTTTCCGCGCTCCAGCTCGCGCCCGGGCAGCTGCTATCGCAGCCCTTGAGGCAGCCCACGATCAGCGACCAGGCAGCGAACCTGCTCCAATTGGCAGAAGTGGTGCGGAGCTGGAGCGAACGCTAGCGCTCGGCGCTCCGGGCCACGGACTCGCAGCGCGCGATGCGCTTCGGCAGCTCGCGCGCCAGGAAGTCGAGGCAGGCTCGGGTCTTGGGGGCGAGCAGCTTGCGGCTGGGGTAGACGGCCTGGATATCGATCGGCGGCGGGGAAAACTCGGCCAGGATGCGCAGCAACGTGCCCCGCTCGATGGCTTCCGCCAGATAGAACCGCGGCAAATAGACGATGCCCAGTCCGGAGCAAGCCGCCACGCGCAAGGCGCCGCTATGGTCACTGTCGAAGCTGCCCGTGACGGGGATGTACAGTATCTCACCGCCCGCACCACGGAAGCGCCAGCGGCCGCGCTGCGACGCCAGCGTGTAACGCAAACAGTCGTGCTCCACCAGATCCCGCGGGTGCTGCGGAGTGCCCCTGCGCTCGAGGTAGGCGGGCGCGGCGCAGGCGACCAGCGGGTCCTGCACCAGCTTGCGCGTGGCCAGCGAGGAGCTCTCCAGCGCTCCGACCCGCACGGCCAGATCAAAGCCCTCGGACGCGAGATCGACGTAGCGATCGCTCAGCGAGAGCTCGAGCCGCAGATCGGGATACTGCCGAGTGAGCTCCGCCAGCAAGGGCGCGATGTGCAGCTCACCGAAGTAAACCGGCGCGCTGACGCGCAACAAGCCGCGCGGCGCCGAATTGAGATCCGCCACCAGCAGCTCCGCGTCTTCCACCTCGCGCAGGATCCGCAGGCTGTGCTCATACAAGGCGAGGCCCGCCTCCGTCGGCGAGACGTGGCGGGTCGTGCGCGTGAGCAGCGCCGTACCCAGCCTGCGTTCGAGCCGCGCGATGCGCTTGCTCACCGCGGACGTGGAGGTGTCGAGGTCGTGCGCTGCGCGCGTGAACGAACGTTGCTGGATGACGTGCGCGAAGATCACGAGCGCCGCCACGTCGTCGAGCGCGCCCGGACCGCCACCCTCCCCGGCGCGGGCCGGTGCGCCATTCCGGCGGGCGCGGGATTGTTGCCTCATGGGAAATAGTGTTACGCCCCGCCGCAGACTGCCGCAAGCCGCCAACCGGGCGCAGTCTATTGCTCATGAACCAACAGACATTCGATCGGACGGCGTGGCTGCGCGACCTACATTGGGTATCGGTGTTCTCGCGCGCATCCCTGGGCAGTTTGTTTCTGAGCGCAGCGATCTCCAAACTTCCCGGAGGCATCGCCGGCACCGTGGGGTACTACTCGAAGCTGTTCGAGCACTCGCTCTTACCGAGCTTCCTGGTGACGGCTCACGCCAGCGCGATCATGCTGGTGGAGTTCGTGCTCGCGCTCTGGCTGCTGAGCGGTTACCGGCTGACGCTGGCCTGGAAGGCGTCTGCCGCCGTGCTGTTATCGCTGGCCGTGGGGATGATCTTCGCCGGTAAGACGGACGTGGCCAGCGCCAATTATCTGTACGTGGCGTTCGCGCTCGGTGGCCTGGCGACGAGTCACTTCGACCGCTGGGTCTGGGGCGCCTCGCCCAGCGCGAACACGCGCAGGACCCAGCCCGACGTAGCGAACAGCGGCGTGGCCTGGGTGCCGTCGCCGAGATCGTAGACGTCGGTGGAAGCGTAGTTTTCGCCCGGGACCAGCGGCAGCAAGCGGCTGCCGACGCGGGTGTAGTAGACGGCACCGCTGTTCCAATCGATGCCTCCCACCGGCGCCGCGTTTCCACTGCGCGCTTCATAGGAATACAGCTGCCAGTTCCGGTCGGCGATGATCTCGAAGGGGTCGGCCGCGGCGGCGAGGTCGGCCACCTTCTCCTCGTGAAAGACCGACATCGAAAAGCGGTCTCCGTCCACGTACGCGAGTGCGGCGCCCTCGTGCCCGCCCGTCACTTCCGAAAACTCGAAGGCGCGGCGCACGCTGCCGTCGATAGGATCGAGCGCGGCGACACAGTTGGGAGCCGTGCCGAGCACGTAGTGCGTGCCCACGCCGCCGGTCCAGTTGCTAAAATAGAGCCGGCCGTCGGCGGCGCGAGTGCTGTAGTCGAGGCCCGGACAGGGCGCGCTCAGGTACTCGAGAAATTCGCCCCGCTCGACGTCGATGACGGCGATGCGCGAGTCGTCCGTGCGCCGAGCAGAGTCAGAATCGGTCCAGTAGATCGGCTGGTAGAGCTTGCCCCCGACCACCTGGTTGGCGCGATCGGCAAGCCCCGCAGTCGCGACCAGTCCGTCGCGATCGGGTAGAGCCGGCAGCTCGATCGTGCCCTCGATCAGCATGCTGGTGGGGTTCCAGATCACGTATTCGCTGACGCCGTTGGCCATGTAGGCGCGTTCGTCGCTGACGAAGGTATTGTTCCAGAAGGCCGCGCTCTGAACCCCCTGGCCCGCGAAGCTGAGCGTCTGCTCCTGGATCAGGTCACCCTGCTCGTCCACCGCGTAGCGCGTGATGGTCGGCTCGTCGCCGCTGGCGACGAAGATCTTGCCGCCCCGGACCCACAGATCGGCGTCGCCCGGAAACTCCCGCGCACGCTCCTGGCTGACGCTGGCTCCTCCCAGATCCAGCGAGGGCAGCACTGAGACATATGCAGTGCTCCCCTCGTCGTCGGTGACGATCGTACAGAGCACGAAGCGCGAGTCGACGCGACCGGTCGGACTCTCGCCCTCGGGTCCGTTCGGCGCCGCCGCGCTGGGCTCTTCCGCCAGCGACGCCTGTGTTGCATGCCTCACGTCACTGGAGCAGGCCGCAAGGGCTGCGATCGTACTGCTCGCACACCAGGCGCTCCAACGGCGCGCACGGAAACTCCCCCCGTGTCGAAAAAATCCCTGATGGCTCATGTCGACCGTATATCGATATTGATTTGCATTTTCAATACAGATTTGGTTAGCGTTCGCCTCATGCGAGTCCGGTCCTGTTTCACCATCGTTGCCGCGAGCCTGAGCGGCGCAGCGCTGGCCTGCAGCCAAACCACCCCTGCCGCCTTCGAACGCAGCGCGCAGCCGCTAGGCTCGGCGGTACTGGTGTCGCTCGAGCTGAGCTCCCCCGAGGGGCGCCACACGTACGCCGGCGCGTACCCCGAGCTGCCCGCGAGCGATCTCGACACAGGGCAGATGCTCGAGCTGGGCGACTCGGCGAGCGTGATCACCGCCGGTGGCTTCGTGTACGCGTGGGACGGCGAGCAGGCGACCTACACGCGCTACTCCGTCGATGCGGAGCTGCGCTTCGCGGAGGGCCCGCGCGTCAGCTTCTCCGGCTTCGGGGTGACCGGGCCGGCGCTCACGCACTTCGTGTCGCCGACGCGCGCTTACAGCATGCTAAGCGACGCGCAGGCGCTGGTGGTCTGGAACCCGAGCACGATGGAGCTGATCGGCGACATCTCGACCGAGGCGCTGTTCGATGCAGAATATCCGCGCGTCGAGTACGGCGAGGCGGTCCGCTTCGGTGACTACGTGGCCTGGCCGATCTCCTGGACGGACTACGACAACCTGCGCTTCAAGCCCGTGGTGGGCGTGGCCCTCGCGCACGCCGACGATGAGCAGCAGTTGATCGTGCGCACCGATGCGCGCTGCGGCGCGGGCTGGAGCCTGTTCTCGGACGAGGCCGGCGACCTGTACGCGGTGGGCAACGCCTACTTCGGCATTGCTCACTTCTTCGGTCCGGATGCAGGCAGCTATCCGGACGACTGCGTCGTGCGCATGCTATCGGGAACCACCGAGTTTGACGCCGAATACTCGCGCAATCTCGACCAGATCACGGGCTCGCCGGCAGTCTACTACACGTGGGCGCTGCCGGACCGAACGCTCTTTGCCGCCGTCTGGGACCCCGCCGACGACCCGAACACTCTGGAGAGCTCCGACGACTACTGGAATGCCCCGCTGCTGCGCACGCTGGTGCGCATCGACGAGGGTGTCAGCACGAAGGTCGCGAACCTGCCCAAATCCGCGGTCTGGAGTACGCTCGACTATCGTCTGGACGGTGAGCTCTATGTGCTCCAGTCACAGGGCGCGCTGGCCGATGACGGCTCCGCCGGTAACGCGCGCTCCACGCTGTACCGAGTCGGCAGGGAGAGCGCGGAGAAGGCGCTCGAGAGCGGGGGCGAGATCGCGGGCATCGGCAGGATTCGCTGACCGCGGCCATGAAGCCCCTCGCCCGAGAGGCGATCCTGCTGGGTGGCGCGCTGTTGTGCACGTTGCGCACAGCGGCAGCGCAGGACGCGGGCCTGCCGGCGCCTGATACCGCCGCGGCGTCATTCGAGCCCGGGTCCGAATCCAGGTCGCCGGAAGCGGAGGTGACCGTCCAGGTCACGCGCAGCGCCCAGCAACAGCTGGAGCACTCTGCCGATGCGGTCAACGTGGTCGACACCCGCAAATCCCAGCACCAGAGCGCAGATCTGGGCGAGGTGCTGGCGCGCACGCGTGGCGTCGCCCTGCGCCGCGACGGAGGCCTGGGCAGCGACGCGCGTGTCTCCCTGAACGGTCTGTACGACGATCAAATCCGCTTCTTCCTCGACGGCGTGCCGCTCGATCTGGCGGGCTTTCCCTTCGGCATCGCCAACGTGCCAGTGAACCTGATCCAGCGCGTCGAGGTGTACCGCGGCGTCGTACCCGTGCGTCTGGGCGCCGACGCTCTCGGCGGCGCCGTCAACCTCGTCCGCGATTCGAGCTTCGAGACTCACCTCGCTGGCAGCTATCAGGTCGGCTCCTTCGGTACGCATCGGGCCACGCTCGCTGCGCGCTGGCGTCACGAGCCCACGGGGTTCGTGGCCGGCGGCGCCGCAATGCTGGATCTGGCCAAGAACGACTATCCAATCGACGTCGAGGTCGCCAATGAGCTCGGCCAGCTCAGGCCGGCGACGGTGCGGCGCTTCCACGACGGCTACCGAGCGTATGGTGGCATGTTGGAGGCGGGCTGGGTCGATCAGCCCTGGGCGAAGCGGCTCACGCTCTCCGCGTACGCTTCGCGCTACGCCAAGGAGCTGCAGCACAACCTGGTGATGACGATCCCGTACGGCGATGTCGCCTACGGAGAGACCGCCTACGGCAGCACGGCCCGCTATTCGGCGGAGCTTGCTCCGAGCTGGGAGCTCGATCTGATCGCCGCCTACGCGCACCAGCTCACGGACTTCGTGGACGATAGCGAGTGGGTCTATGATTGGTACGGCCAGCGCGTTCGGATGCGGCCGATGCCGGGAGAGATCGACGACGCGACGGACCAGTCCCAGTGGCGACACTCGGGGTTCGGACGCGCCATGCTGACCTGGAGCTTCGCAGCGGAGCAGGCGCTGCGCCTGTCGATCACTCCGAGCTACGCGCGCCGGACCGGCGACGAACGCATTCAGGCCGCCCCGAACGGACGCGATCCACTCAACGCAAAGCAGCGCCTGTTCACGCTGGTGAGCGGTCTCGAACACGAGCTCACACTGCCGGGCGACCGTCTCTCGAATTCGGTCTTCGTGAAGGACTACGTCTACCATACGGAGACGAAGGAGACCGTGCCGGGAGGACTGCAGCGGGACCGCGGCGCCGACCGACACCGGGTCGGTGTAGGCGATGCCCTGCGCCTGCAGCTCGCGCCGTGGCTGTCGGCGAAGGCCTCCTATGAATATGCGACGCGCTTGCCTCGCGCCGACGAGGTTTTCGGCGACGGCGTGTTGGTCCACGCCAACCTCGAGCTCGCGCCCGAGGTCAGCCACAACGTCAACTTCGGGCCCCGCGTCGAGCTGAGGGCCCCGAAGCTCGGCGACTGGATGCTGGAGCTGAACGGCTTTTTGCGCAGCGCCGACCAGCTGGTGGCGCTGCTCGGCAATGATCGCTTTTACACGTACCAGAATGTGTACGCTGTGCGCAGCCTGGGCGTGGAGGCGGCGCTCGAGTGGCTTTCTCCAGGCCGCTACCTGAATCTGGATGGGGCCTTCACCTGGCAGGACGTGCGCAACGTCTCTGACGGGGGCGCCTTCGCCCAGTACTCCGGTGACCGCATCCCGAACCGCCCGTATCTGTTCGCGAGCTGGGGTGCTCGCCTGCGCTTCGCCGGTTTCCCCGGCGCCCTCGACACGCTGGAGCCGTTCTACTCGGGGCGCTACGTGCACTCGTTCTTTCGCGGCTGGGAGAGCGTGGGTCTGCGCCAGTTCAAGCAGACAATCGCTACGCAATGGACGCACGGCGCGGGCCTGATCTGGACCCTCGATCGCTACCCAGCGCGCGGCTCCGCCACGCTCGAGGTCGACAACTTCAGCAATGCAAAGGCCTTCGACAACTTCGGTGTGCAGCGCCCAGGCCGCGCGTTCTACTTGAAGCTCACGGCCGAGCGCTGAAAAGCGCGGAAGCCGCGGGGCTACCGTGCGACTCCGCCATTTTGATTTTGCAAATCATTATCAATCATGCAACATCACGCTCAGAGCCAGCGACCCTGCGTCCCGAGCTCCACTTCGCTCCGCCCCACCTTCCGAGCGAGAGGAGACATCAAGACGAATGGAACTGCTGTTCGAAACGAAGACCCTGCCCACGAGCGCTTCCGCGTTCGATGCCGGCAGTGACGCGCTGAGCCGCGCCAGGAGCGAAACTGCTGAAGAGCTCGGACGGCGGCGTTGCGCGGCGATGCTCGCGGGCTCGCGCGAGGGCTTGGCTCAATTGCCGCGCCTACTCGATCAGATCGCGGATGCCGCACTTTCCGCGCGCCGGCTCGCAGGGCCGCTACCCGCGGGCCGCGCGAGCGACGTGCTCGGCAGCGCGACCGCGGCGCTCGGTTGCCGCGAGCTGCCCAAAGAGGGCATCGGCCCGGAAGCGGCGCTGTCCCGGCTGGCGCGCGTGCTGATCGAGTACGGCCTCGATCTGGCCCATCCGCGCGCGGCGGCGCACCTCCAGCCACCGCCGCTCGCAGTGGCCGTCGCCGCCGATGCGCTCGCCAGTGTGACGAACGCCTCCCTCGATACTTACGACTCCGGACCACCCGCGATCGCGATCGAGCGCTGGGTAGTGGGAGCGCTCGCGCGCATGGTGGGTTTCGAGCGCCGCGGGGATGGCGTGCTGACCCCGGGCGGCTCGCTTTCGAATCTGCTCGGCCTGTTGCTGGCGCGCGACGCCGCGGGGCTGCGCCAGAAAGTCGATGCCCGGCGCGATGGGGTGAAGGAGATCGTTGCGCCGATCGTGTTGTGTTCGGAGCTGGCGCACTTCTCCGTGCAGAGGGCCTGTGCCGCACTGGGGCTCGGAGAGAACGCGGTACGCACGGTGCCGGCGGATGAGCGACGCCGGCTACAGCCCGCAGCGCTTGCAGAAGTGCTGCGCAGTTCAGGGGTGTCAAATACGCCGATCGCGATCGTGGCCACGGCGGGTACGACCGACTTCGGCTCCATTGATCCCCTGCCTGAGGTGGCCGAAATCGCTGCCGAGCACGGCGTCTGGCTCCATGTGGACGCCGCCTACGGCTTCGGTGCGCTGTTCTCTGAACGCCTGGCGGGCAAGTTACACGGCATCGAGCGCGCCGACTCCATCACGCTGGACCTGCACAAGCTGGGTTGGCAGCCCGCTGCTGCGAGCGTGCTGCTGGTTGCGAACGCGGCGAATTTCTCCGCGCTGGAGCGAGAGGTTGCTTATCTCAATCCGGTCGACGACAGCGAAGCCGGTCTGGACGGTTTGCTTGGCCGCAGTCTGCAGACGACGCGGCGGCCAGATGCCGTCAAGATCGCCGCGACACTGCTCGCCCATGGGCGCCGGGGCCTGGGTGACATGGTCGACATCTGCCATGATCTCGCCCGCTACGCCGAGCAGCGGATCGGCAGAGAAGCAGAGCTCGAGCTCGTCTCACCAGCGGAGCTCACCACGGTGGTCTTCCGCTACCAGGGTCGCAGCGATCTGGCGCTCGGCAAGCTGGACCTGGTGAACGGGGAGCTGCGGCGACGCTTGCTGGAACGAGGCATCGCCCTGATTGGTCGCACTCTGGCCCAGCCTGCGGGAAGCGGCAGCGAACCGCGCGTATGCTTGAAATTCACGTTGCTCAATCCATCGGCCACGCCGGGCGATATCGATGACCTGGTGCATGCCGTGCTGCGGGCCGGACGGGACGCCGAGCAACAGCTGCAGGAGCGGCCGGAATGAACTCGGAAGTCGATGTCATCGCCGTAGGCTGTGGTCCCTTCAACCTGGGTCTCGCCGCGCTGGCCTCTGGACTCGACCTGCGACTGGCCGTGCTCGAGGCTCGACCGGAGCTGCGCTGGCACCCGGGGCTGATGTTTGATGACGCCGTGCTGCAGCTCAGCTTTCTCGCGGATCTGGTCACACTGGTCGACCCGTCTCACCCGCTCTCCTTCCTCGCCTTCCTACAGGCGATGGATCGGCTGTATCCCTTCTTCATCCGCGAGCAATTCCACCCCTCGCGTCGCGAGTACGAAGAGTACCTGCGCTGGGTGGTGACACGACTCGACAGCATCCGCTTCAGCCAGCGCGTGGAGGCGGTGCGCTGGGACGTTGATCAGCGACGCTTCGTCGTCGAGTTCACGGGCGCGAACGGCAGCCGCTCATGCCTGCGCTGCCGTGATCTCGTGCTCGGCATCGGGACGGAGCCCTGCGTGCCGGAAGGACTCGCGGAACTCTCTCCGCGCCGGCTGCTCCACTCGGCTGATTACCTCGAGCGCAGTCGCGACGTCGATGCGGCGGACACCGTGACCGTCGTCGGGTCAGGGCAATCCGCGGCCGAGGTGGTCGTCGACCTGCTGCGCCGCAACCTGCAGCGGGGGCCGGCGCTGACCTGGATCACCCGGACCCGCGCTTTCGCTCCGCTGGACTACACCAAGCTGGTGCTGGAGATGACGACGCCCGCCTACGTGCGGTACTTCCACGCGCTGCCGCAGGCCACCAAGGACCGCCTCAACGCCGAACAATGGCAGCACTACAAGGGCATCTCCGCCGAAACATTGGCCGAGATCTATCGACTCTTGTACGATCGCGAGCTGGCGAGTGGTCTGAAGCCGGTCGAACTCCGCTGCGGAGTCGCCGTGGAGCCACCCGGCCTCGAGGGTGATGGGCGCGCTCTGCTCAGTTGCCGCCATCTCGATACGGGGGCGCGCTTCCGTCATTCAACGTCGCTGGTCGTCGCAGCCACGGGCTACCGTGAGCGACTCCCGGAGTTTCTCGCCCCGATCGAGCCCTTCATCCGCCGAGACGAGCGCGGACGCTACCGCGTGCGACTCAACTACTCCGTGGAACTCGACCCTGCACTGAGCGGCAGGATCTTCGTCGCCAACGCGGAGTTGCACAGCCATGGTGCGGCAACCCCCGATCTTGGTGTGAGCGCATACCGCAACGCGAGCATCCTGAATACGATTCTGGCTGCCGAAGTCTATCGCCTGCCTGTGCGCACGGCGTTCACGAGCTTCGGGGCGCCGGCATTGCCGGCAATCCAACCCGCTTCGATCACGTCTGCGCCCGCCGCGGGCCCTTCCCTCTTCGACCCCTCGTGACCGCAAAGTTAGCCCTGATTCTGATGACCGCCGTGGCCGTGGTCTCGGACTCGCTCCTACACCCGTTCTATCCGCAGTACTTTGCCGAGGTTCTCCAGGTGACGGACCCTCGCCAGGTCGGAGTCTATGTGGCGGCGTGCAGCCTGACGGTGCTTGCCTCATTCCCACTCTGGGCGCGCCTGTCTGCGCGCATGAGTCCCATCTGCGTGCTGCTCATCACGCAGGTCTGCACCGGGTTGCTCGCGCTCGCTTGTAGCGTCGTCCGCACGCTGCCCTGGTTCTGGGCGCTCTCGCTCGGCATGATGGTCTTCAAGGCCAGCTACTTGCTCATCTATCCATACGTGATGAGCCGCGAGAGCAAGGAACGGCACCTGAGCACGATCAGCTTGCTCGCGTTCGTGGTGTACTTCGGCAATATCTTGTCGGCTCTGCTCAGCGGGGCCGTCTTCGAACTGCTCTGTCCCCGCTCGTTGTTCACGGTCATGGCTCTGGGCGATGCGCTGCAGAGCCTGCTCTGTCTCTGGTTGCTCGCGCTGGATCGAGCGCCGCTAGCGCACGCCGAGGCGTCTACCCTGTCAGCAGCCCCCGGCGCGCCGCGCGTGGCTCGAGCTGTCCCGCTGCGCTTTGTGTCGCGCCTCGGGCTGGTGATGCTGGTCATGTATTTCAGCGCCTATTTTAGCGAGCCGTTCTTCTCCTCTTACTGGGAGGGCTTGTCTGGCGCCGATGGCAGGATCGCCACGGGCCTGGTTTACGCGTTACCTGGGATGGCCGCGCTCGCCGGCTTGATCGCGAACCAGCGACGCACACAGGAGTCCGACGCCGGCCACTCCGGCGTGCTCCCCGCAGTGGGACTCGCCATGTTGGGCCTGGCGCTCGAGGCCTCGGGCCTGGGGGCGCTCGTGCTCGCCGGAAGGCTGCTCTCCGGGTGGGGTCTATTCCAGGCCATGGTGCGCCTCGACTCATTGCTCTTTCGCTCCAGCACGCCGGAGAGCTATTCGCTCGACTTCAGCAAGGCCAACGCCTTTCAGGGCCTGGGCGTCCTGTTCGCATCGCTCGGCGCCGGCGCCCTCGTCTCCGCGTGCGGCCCCCGGATGACCTTCCTGGTAGCAGCCGGAGGTTTCGCGCTGGGCTTGACCCTGTACTGCACACTCTTTCGCGACGAGCTGCGGAACACCCAGGCGGCGCCGCTCGGACGCGGCGAAGCCACCACGAAAGGAATCACGTGAACATCCAAGCCCTCGAAGCCGCTCGCGCCGTCGAGCACCTTCAGCCGGAAACCTGGAGCTCGGTCAATCGCCTGCTCGTCGCCAAGGCGATCGGCGAGTTTGCGCACGAGTTGCTGATCGAACCTCGCCTGCTGGTGCCGGAGCAGCGCGGCGGGCGCTACGTGCTGGGCACGGATGATGGCGGCGTCGCGTACCAGTTCAGCGCGCGCGTGGCGAGCCTGGAGCACTGGGTCGTCGGCGCCGACTCAATCCGCCGCCTCGAGCAGGGTGTCGACACTCCCGTGGACGCGCTCACCTTCATCGGAGATTTGCGCCAGCAACTGCAGATCCCCGCCGAGGTGCTGCCCGAGTACCTGGAGGAGTTGTCTTGCACGCTCCACGGCGCTGCATACAGGCGTCATCGAGAACTGTACAGCGCCGGCAGGCTGGCGATCGCTGATTTCCAGAGCGTGGAAGCCGCCATGACCGAAGGGCATCCCATCTTCGTCGCCAACGGGGCGCGCATTGGTTTCAGTGCCGCCGAATTCGCTGCCTATGCGCCGGAAGCTGCCGCCCCGATCCGGCTGATCTGGCTCGCCGCGCGTCGAGAGCTGGCGACGTTCTCAGCGGTCTCGGACCTGTCCTACGCGCGGTTAATGGCAGGCGAGCTCGATCGGGAGGTGCTGGCCGAGCTGCACGGCGCGCTCGCCGAGCGCGGCTTCGACCCCGCGTCGTACCTGCTGTTACCGGTTCACCCCTGGCAATGGCACAACCGGCTCGCGCAACTCTTCGCCCAGGACTTGGCACAGGGCGACCTCGTGTACCTCGGCGAGGGGAGAGATCAGTATCGCGCCCAGCAATCCATTCGCACCCTGTTCAATGTGAGTCAGCCAGGCCGGCGCTATGTCAAGACAGCGCTGTCCATCCGCAACATGGGGTTCACGCGCGGCATGCCAGTCTCTGTGGCCCGCAGCGGCCCCGCCATCAACGACTGGGTCAATCAGCTGGTCTCCAGCGATCCCTACCTCGCGGCGCGGCGCTTCTCCGTGCTGCGCGAGGTCGCCTTTGCTTGTTACCCGCACCGCCACTATGAGCGGGTCATTGCCCGAAAGAGCGATCCCTACAAGGAGATGCTCGCCGCGCTCTGGCGCGAGAACCCGCTGCAGCGCCTGCGCGAGGGTGAGCGCGTGATCACGATGGCGGCCCTGCTGCACCGCGACCGCGGAGGGCAAGCGTTGTTGCCGATGCTGATTCGAGCCTCTGGGGTGAGCACCGAGGCGTGGCTGGTGCGATATGCCAAACACTACCTGCTCCCGCTGGTACACTGCTTTTACGAGCACCATCTGACGTTCACGCCGCATTGCGAAAATACCCTGTTGATCCTGGAGAATCACCTCCCCGTCGGGGTCATGCTCAAAGACATCACGGAGGATGTCGGCGTGCTCAACCCGAAACAGGAGCTGCCCGCAGCGGTGCGCGGACTCGCTCTGCGCGTGCCGGAAGAGGTCATGACGCTCGCGATCTTCACGGATATATTCGACTGTGTGTTCCGCTTTCTGGCGCAGATCCTGGAGGACCATGCTGAGTATCCGGAAGCGCGCTTCTGGAGCGTGGTCGCTCAGGCGATCCGCACTTACGAGGACGAGCGCCCACAGCTGGAGCAGGAGTTCCGCCGCTACGACTTGTTCGCGCCGAGCTTCGCGCGCAATTGTTTGAACCGGTTGCAGCTGCGCAACAACCGAATGATGGTAGACCTGAACGCTCCCGACCCGGTGAACAGCCTGCAATTCGCCGGCACGCTCGCAAACCCCATCGCAACCTTCGCTGCAGCAGAGGCCCATGCCCGCACCTGAGCTTCCAATCGGGGGCTTTCAGCTGCGCCCGCTGCGCCTTCCCGACGATGTCGAGGTCATCCATGACTGGGTCAGCCAGCCCTACGCCAAGTACTGGGGGCTCGTGGGTGAGTCGCGAGAGGTGGTGTTGGCTGCGTACCGTCAGATCACCAAGAGCGCGGATGTGTATCTGGGTCTGCGCGACGGTTCCGCCGCCTTCCTCCTGGAATGCTATGATCCAGGCCTGCACGTCGTCGGCCGCCACTACCCCGTTCAGCAGGGAGATCGCGGTATGCACGTGCTAGTGGCTCCGCCTAGCACCGTTACCCCAGGCTTCACCTGGTCCGTGTTCTGCGCGGTCCTCGACTTCCTGTTCTCCGATCCTGCAACGCGGCGCGTGGTAGTGGAACCCGACATCCGCAACTTCAAGATCCATGCCTTGAACCGGCGCGCGGGTTTTCGCTACCAGCGGGCGATCGCGCTGCCCAACAAGACGGCTCACCTCGCCTTCTGCACGCGGGAGGACCATGAGCGCGCCCGGTCCCGGCGCCCCGACGGCGCTCGCCCTGGCTCCGTCACTTCGAGGCTCCCGCATCTGAATCGCGAGGCCTGGGCCAGCGCGACCCGACAACTCCTGTGCAAGGCGCTCTCCGAGCTCGCGCACGAACGCTTGGTCCACCCGGAGCTGACAGCCTCTTCCGGTTCCGCGCGGCAACGCTACTCGCTCTCCAGCCCAGCGGGCACGCAGTACCTGTTCTCGGCCCAGCTGCTGCAGCTCGAGCACTGGGCCATCGAGGCCAGCTCCTTGCACAAGCTCCAACAGGGTGCCGCGGCTCCGCTCGATGCCTTCGACTTCTTCATCGAGTTTCAGTCGCAGCTCGGCATTCCTTCCGCGCTGTTCCCGGCCTACCTCGAGGAGATCGCGAGCACCCTGTATGCACGAGCCTTCAAGCTCACGCACCAGGAGCTGAGCTCGGCCGACCTGGTCCACGCTGACTTTCAAGAGCTCGAGGCCGCGATGAGCGAGGGCCATCCGGCGTTCATCGCAAACAGCGGGCGCGTCGGTTTCGATATCGGGGACTACGAGGCATACGCGCCCGAAGCCGCGGCGCCCGTCCGGCTGCTGTGGCTCGCCGCCCACCAGCGCAATGCTCGAGCATCGACGGCCGAAGACCTGAATTATGAGCAACTGCTCGCGAGCGAGCTGGGCGCTGAAGAGCTCGGACGCTTCCGCAGAGAGCTCGCCCAGCAGGGACTCGATCCGAGCGCGTATCTCTTCATCCCCGTGCACCCGTGGCAATGGCTCAACAAATTGTCCTCGATGTTTGCCGCGGATCTAGCCACGCGCGATCTGGTCCTGCTCGGGCAGAGCGCGGATCTGTACCGCCCCCAGCAGTCGATCCGCACCTTCTTCAACCTGACGCACCCCGAACGGCGTTACGTGAAGACCGCGCTCTCCGTGCTGAACATGGGCTTCATGCGCGGCTTGTCTCCGGACTACATGCGCGGAACACCGGCGATCAACGACTGGCTGCGCCGGCTGCTCGACGCGGATCCCTTCTTCGCAGCGCACGGCTTCGACATCCTGCGCGAAGTAGCCGCAATCGGCTACCGCAACCCACGCTTCGATCCTGTGGTTGCCACGCAAAGCCCTTATCGAAAAATGCTGGCAGCATTGTGGCGGGAGAGCCCCGTACCCCGGCTACGGCCGGGCCAGCGCCTGATGACGCTGGCTGCCGTCCTGCATCGCGATCGCGACGGCCACGCGCTGCTGCCTCAGCTGATCGCTGCCTCCGGCGTCAGCATCGATCGCTGGCTCGAGCAGCTTGCAAACTGCTACCTGGCGCCGCTCGTCCATTGCCTGTGCTGCTATGGCCTGGCCTTCATGCCACACGGCGAGAACATCATCTTGATCCTCGAGCGGAACGTTGTGGTTGGCGTGCTGCTGAAAGACATCGCGGAGGAGACGGTGTTGATGGATCCCGCGCGTGAGCTGCCGGAAGAAGTTCGGCGCATTGCCGCCGCCGTGCCGCAAGAGCTTCAGAGGCTCTCGATCTTCACTGACATTTTCGATGGCATCTTTCGCTATCTGTCACAGATCCTGCTCGAGCAGGCTGCCTATCCCGAGGAACGGTTCTGGCGGCAGATCGCGGCCTGCGTGCACAATTACCGGCGCGAGAACCCGGCTACCGCTCCTGCCTTCGACCGTCATGAGCTCTTTGCGCCCGAGTTTCGCCACTCGTGTCTCAACCGGCTCCAGCTTCGCAACAACCGGCAGATGATCGACCTGGCCGATCCTGCCACCGCGCTCCAGTTCGCGGGAACGTTGAAGAATCCCATCGCGACCGTTTCCCGGCTACACTCGCCGGGCTCATGACCACCGTGTATACACTCGGCCACTCGCGCCACATGGCTGAACATTTCTCGGAGCTACTGCGCGGCCACCAGCTGGAGCGGCTCGCGGACGTGCGCTCGCACCCCAGCTCGAAGTGGTCTCCACAGTTTGCGAAGGCCGCGCTGTCGGCGCTGCTGCGCGGCCGCGGCATCGACTACGTGTTCCTCGGCCGCGAGCTGGGCGGGCGGCCCGAGGGCGCTCACTTCTACACGACGGAGGGGCACCTCGACAGCGAGCGCAGGGCGCAGGCTGCCGACTTCCTCGCGGGCCTGAAGCGCTTGATCGAGCTCGCACGCGAGCGCCGCACCGTCATCCTGTGCGCCGAGGAGGATCCGTCGCACTGTCACCGCCGCCGCCTGGTGGCGCCCGCGCTCCAGCGCGCCGGCGTCAGCGTGGTGCACATCCGCGCTGACGGACGGCTCGAGCCCGATGCGGGTGCCCCGGGCCCGGCGCAACTGGGGCTGTTTTAGCCGCGAGTGTCGATAAAGGAGATCTCGCGAGTGGCGGCCTCCTCGGGCGACACCGGCTCCCAGAGATCGCTAGCGAGCTCGAAGATCTCCGGGGGCACCAGCATGCAGAAC
>JAICTU010000778.1 GCA_025936205.1 Polyangiaceae bacterium
AGAAGAGCTTGAACTGCTATTGCGGCGCTGGGCAAGAGCCAAGGCCGGCGAAGGCCAGGTGGTGCTGCTGTCCGGTGAGGCCGGGATCGGCAAATCCAGGCTCTCCGCCGCGCTCATGGAGGAAATCGCTGCCGAACCACACACGCGGCTGCGTTATTTCTGCTCGCCGCAGCACACCGACAGCGCTCTTTATCCAATCATCGGGCAGCTCGAACGGGCTGCCGTACTTGTGCACAGCGACACACCGCAAGCCAAGCTCGACAAGCTCGATGCGCTCCTGGCGCAGACCTCGACGTCCCCGCAGGACGCGGCGCTCCTGGCCGAGATGTTGTCGCTTCCTAATGACGGGCGCTATCCCGCTCTGGAGCCTGCTCCCGAACAGCGCCGGCAAGAAAATGCTGGCGGCACTCGGCGTCCAATTGGAAGCCCTGGCGCGCTCCAGCCCCGTGCTCATGATCGTCGAGGATGCGCACTGGGGCGATCCCACCAGCCTGGAAGTCTTCGGTCGCGCGGTGGATCGGATCGCGAGCCTTCGCGTGCTCTTGATCGTAACGTTTCGGCCTGAGTTCGACGCGCCGTGGGTCGGACAATCGCACGTTACCATGCTGACGATCAACCGGCTGGCTGAGCGCGACATCGGCACCATGATCGACCGCGTCGTCGGCAACACGCTGCTGCCGGCGAACATCAGGAAGGACATTGTCGAGCGCACCGATGGCGTCCCGTTGTTCGCCGAGGAGATGACGAAGGCGGTGCTGGAGGCTGGGAGCGACATTGAAGCGATGCAGACTGCGGCCGCGGTTCCCTCTCCGGCGCTGGCGGTGCCTGCGAGCTTGCACGCTTCCCTGATGGCGCGGCTCGACCGGCTTGGCCCGGCAAAGGAGCTGGCACAAATCGGGGCGGCGATAGGTCGTGAGTTCTCGCAGGTGCTGTTAGCCGCCGTGTTGCGGAAGTCAGAGCCGGAACTGGTCTCGGCGCTCGAGCGCCTGATGCGAGCCGGGTTGCTGTTCCGAAATGGCATCCCGCCGCACGCGACCTATTTGTTCAAGCACGCCCTCGTTCAGGACATCGCCTACGGCACATTGCTGCGCAATAGACGGCACGCGCTGCACGCGCGCATTGCCTGGGCGCTCGAGGAGACGTTCCCGGACGTCGCGGCAACCCAGCCGGAAGTGCTCGCGCACCACTTCACCGAAGCTGACCTTGCGGAAAACGCCGTTGCCTACTGGCAAGCGGCCGGCCAGCGCGCGGCTGAGCGCTCGGCGCACGCCGAGTCCCTTGCCCATCTCTACAAGGGGCTGGCGCTCGTCAAGCGGGTCGCCGATCCGGTGGAGCGTGCCCGCCGCGAACTTGCCCTGCAGCTTGTCCTCGCGCCGGTGCTGTTCGCCACCAAGAGCTATTCGGCGCCGGAGGTGGAGCAAGCCTACCTGCGCGCACGCGACCTGTGTCAGCAAGCCGGCGATGTAGCGCAGCTCTTTGCCGTGAACTGGGGGCTGTGGCTTATTTACCAGCAGCGCTGCGAGTTCAAGGCGGCTCGTGGCCTATTGGACGGGCTGTTCGCGGTCGCTCGGCAGAGCCCCGATCGGGCGCTCCTCCTGCAGGCGCATCATGCCGCATGGACGACACTCGTCCATCTCCCGGAGCTGACCGCGTGCCGGGCGCACCTCGAAGCCGGACTGGCGCTGTATCGGCCGGACGCGCACCGTGCCCATACGTTCCTGTATGGCGGCCACGACGCAGCCGTCTGCAATCGATACACCTCGGCCGCCACGCTGTGGACGCTTGGCTTCCCCGAGCAGGCGCTCGCGACGACGAACGAGGCAGTGAGCATGGCGCGCGGGCTGTCGCACCCCTTCAGCCTTGTTCTCGCCCTGGTGTGGGCGGCCATGATCTACCAGCATCGGGGGGAAGTTGAGCCTGTTCAGGAGCAAGCCGAGGCCGCAGTCGCGGTGTGCGCCGAGCATGGTATCGCGCCGCACATGGCGGCGATCGGGAGTATCTTGCGGGGCTGGGCAATCGCGGCACGCGGGCAGGCTGTGGAAGGGATCGCGGAGGTTCACCGCGGTCTCGCTGCCATCGAGCCGACGGGCGTGCGAATCCGTCGGCCCTATCATCTTGCACTGCTGGCTGAAGCTTCGGCGTGGGCCGGAGAAATCGAGCAAGGATTGACCGCGCTGGTCGAGGCTGGGCGCATTGTCGAGGACACTGGCGAGCGGCGGTGGGAGGCGGAAATCTATCGGTTAACTGGGGAGCTGACGCTTGCCAGGCCGGGCGGAGACGAGACCGAAGCCGAAGGGTGGCTTCAGCGTGCGCTCGACGTGGCTAGTTGCCAGAACGCCAAATGCCTGGAGCTGCGCGCCGCCATCAGCTTGGCCCGGCTCTGGCGGGACCGCGGCAAGCGCAGAGAAGCCCGCGAGCTTCTCACTCCAGTCTACGGCTGGTTCACCGAGGGCTTTGATACGCTGGACTTGAAGCAGGCTCAGACGTTGCTCACCGAAGTGGGTAAGTGAGGCCGGAAAGGTCGGGGTTTGTGAAGGGTTTCGGATGGCGGCCGCTTGAGGGACGGCGCGGCGAGATCGGCGGCTGGCGTCCGAAAGCCTCCAAGG
>JAICTU010000315.1 GCA_025936205.1 Polyangiaceae bacterium
CCACTGACGACTCGATCCACGCTCGCCTCACCGACGTCGACATCAGAGCTCCTCGTGTAGGGTCCCACCGGATGAGCTCGCCCCCTCATGGCGCGAGCTCGAACACCCCAGTATGTCCCTGCTCGACCCGGCACGCACACGCCGAGCGATGTATGGCGAGGTGAGCAAGGGCTCGCCAGCAGTACCGGGCCCGCGTTCCGCGGGTGCGGCCCCCGCCGACCCCAGAATGTGCCCGCCGTGACACACGCGCGGTGTTGCTCGCTGGGCACATCCTGGTGAGACACGGCGTGCTCGGGAGCGAGCCCTTTTGCTCAATTTTGCAAAAATGCTCGCTCTCAGTGCTTCAGCTCGATCGGGCCCTGGACGGCGCGGCGCGTCTTCACGGGGCGCAGGGCCACGAACTTCACCTGCAACAGCACGAGCTCCGAGCTCTCGCCCGCGACGAAGGCGAGGCTGGGGTTCTGCGGGCGGAGCTCGGCGCGATCGCTCGTGTCGAGGGTGAGGCTGACTTGCTCCTGGCTGGGGGCGCGCACCAGCACGTGGGCGACGCCGAAATCGTCGGTCTCGGCGAGCGGTTCATTCAGATAGGAGATCGGCAGGTGGGCGCCGTTTTCGGCCGCGATGCCCACCACGTAAGAGTGGACGAGCGGCGCGCACTCGACCTCGAACGTGGGCGCGGGCGAGCCCGGGCTCGGGTGCCACAGGCCCACCACGAGGGGCTGTGCTGGCGAACGGAAGCTCTCGGGGCACTCGATGCGCAGGGGCACACGGTCGCCTTCTCGGCCTCGCAACTGGAGCTCGATGCTGCCCGTCTCCTCGGTGGCGCCGAGCGGTGCATCCTCCGTGAAGATGCGCACCCCGGCGAGCGGCTCGTGCTCCTCCCCCGTTGCCACGAGGGTGAGCGCGTAGGCGGGTGCGGCGGTGCCGGGCTCGATGGCAGTGTCAGCGCAGCCGAGTGCTGCGAAAAGCAGAGCTGCCTTCACGAGTGCACCCGCCAGGGCAAGCCCACCGTGACCAGGCGGATCGAGGCCTCGTCCTTCGCGAAGTCGAGAGCGAGGTAGCGGCCATCGAAGTTCCAGCGGTCGCTCTGGTAGCGCACGCTGGACCAGAAGGGTGCCCCGAGCAGCTGGCGCGCCCGCGCACGGGAGCAGCCAAAGTCGAGCCCGAAGGGCAGTGGCGCGCCGAAGCCGCGGTGGCCTTCATGGCCAGGCGCGTAGAAGAACACGCACACCAGAAGGGTGGCCAGATCGACCGGAAATGCCGGCGCCTCCGCCAGCTCCGTCGCGCCGTCGAAGCGCAGGCTGACGCCGTGCGCGGGAGCCGCGACGGCAACGGCCGGGTCCTCGCTGAAGTCGGGCTTCATCCCCAGGCGCGAGAGCACCCGGGTGACGCGGGCGCTGCTCGCGGGCAGGCCCAGCGGCGCGAGCAACTCGTCGGCGCTCGGCATGGGGCTGGGGATCGTGGCAGTCATCATTGGCACTTTTCCTCCTGTTTGAATTGCTTTTCCAGGGACGAGCTCAGCGTCCCGAGCTTCTTCTGCAGATGATTCAGCATGATGTTGCGGAGCTCGGCGTCGTATTCTTCCTTGCTGACGCTCATGCGCTGGGCGAAGACGCCGCGCAGCAGGTCGGCGCACTCCTCGGAGATCGAGCCGCGGCGCACCTCGTCGTCGAGGATGTCGAGGTAGTGCTGCATGTCCGCGTTGGCCGCCGCTGCCAGGTCACCGGCTTCGCTTTCGGCCAGCGAGGAGTTGGAGTGCGTGCGGCCGTTCTCGTGGAAGGGGTGCGGCACGGCGACGGTGAAGCCCTGATTTTCGACCATCTTGTTCATGTTCTTGGTGACGGCGGCGGCGGTTTTCTCCACGACCGCGCTCACGATGCGGGCTTCTTCTTCGGGGGTGAGGTGGCGGCAGCGTGCGCTCATCTCGGCGCGGACCCGGCGCCGGATCTCGGCGCGCAGCAGCTGTTGCGCGCGCACGCGCAGCGAGTGGCCCTGCGGGATATGATCGCGTTCCAGGTCGCTGCCCTGCGGAACGCGCGGCGCCGTCTTCGCGCGGCTGTTGGCGCCCAGATCCGCCTGGTAGCGGCCGTGGTCGCCGCACTCGAGATCGACGCGGGGCTTGTCCTCGTCGTCGTTCGAGTCGCCGGCGCTGATGCCGCGGCTCTGGGCGGAGCCAGCGCCGGCAGAGCCACCGCCGGCGGAAGCACCCGGTGTGCCGCGGCCGCCAGAGGCGCCATCGCCGGCAGAGGCGCGGCCGGCAGGGTCGCGGCCCGGCGACGGCGCCACTGCAGCGCCGCTCGGCGTGCCGCGTGAAGTGGGCAACTGCGGTCGATAGCTGCCGGCGAGCGCGCCCAGCGAGAGCGCGGCGCTGGCGCTGCCACGCCCGCGCACGTGCTGCGCCTCGCGATCGAGGTCGTCGTGCACCTCCGTGCCGAAGCGGGAGAAGCCGACCATCCCCACCACGGCCACGCCCATGATCAGCACCTGCTCGATCAGCGAGGCACCCTGCTGATCGCGGCGCAGCCGCGCGAGCCAGCGCAGGAAGGGCCGCGAGCGAGCAGTCGATGAGCGCGAGCGATCTCGGTGTTTCATCGCCTCACTCCCCGAGCTGGACGCCGGCGACGCCGCCGCGGCTCTCGATCAGTGTGACCTGGGTCTCGCCGTCTTCGGCGAACAACGACAGAAAGAGCTGCGCGCCGTCGGGGCGCTGATACACCGTCGCTTCAGCGGACGCGGCCGCCGGCTGGAAACCGAGCGCCGCCAGGCGCGCCGCATAGAAGCGCCCGAGCTCGGGCGGCGGTCGTTGCGAAGCGTAGCCCAGCAACGTGAAGGGAGCGCCGTTGGCCGCCGCGGAGAGCGTGCGGCGCGCCGCGGGCGGCCGCGGAATCCACGGCGAATCACTGCCCGGCGCATCTCCGGCGCTCGGGAACATCGCGCTCGGATCGAGGCCTTCGTCCGTCCAGAACGCGCTCACGCGGCTCTGGCCCGCTGCGATCGGCTCGGCGTACACATAGCGAACGCGCCCGAGCGAACCCCGCCCGCCGTGCACCAGTCCGCGCAGTCGCTGCGCAAATCCCGCGGGCCCCTCAGCCTCGGCGCCTGGGAAGCAAACGATCATCCCGCGTCCGTCCCGCTCGCTGCGCAGCACGCCCTGGCGCAGCGAGCTCGCCGGCTCGGCGCCGAGGCGTGCCGCCGCATCGGCCAGCTCTGCCAGCGCCGAACCGAATGCACCTCGCTGGCTCGCGCACTCCGCCTGCACCTGGTCGAGCAGCTGCGCAGGCGCCCGCTCGCGCACGTCGACGAGGTAGCGAAACCGTTGCCCGTTGATCAGGAGCTCGTCGGCTCCGCCTGCCAGCCCGCCGATCTGCGCCAACTCCTCACCGAAGCCGAGCGCAGACTCGCGCGCCTGGGCGTACAGTCCGTAGCCGCTGGTGATGGCCAGGCTCGCACCCGTCGCCAGCAGGTAGAAAAACCGGCGCAGAACGCTGCGCCGCCGGGACCGAGCGATCCCTCGCGTCATGGCTGATCCTTTGGTTGTGGACGCCTCGAGGGCGCCGTGTTTCACCGCATGCCGAACAGCGCTGCGGCCTCGTCCCGGATCACCGGGAGCAACTGGTCGAAGTCGCCATCTCTCACTTCTTCTGCGCAGCTCACGTAGGAGCGGGAGCGCGCTCGCCCCTCGAAGAGCGTCGCCGCGCGGCCCTCGCGCTGGCCTTGGACCCGTGCCGTTCCCGAGACGTCCGCGTCCGTGATGGGATTGAGCAAGCCCTCACCGTCGCTCGTGGCCGAGCCGGCTCCGCCGAACAGCCGCGCCGCGCGGCCGCCATCGCCGCCCGCGAGCGGCCTCGAGCTGCCGCTGCCGCGCGCCGATTGTCGCTCGGGAGGGGCGCCGCTCACGCGATAGTCCGCGAGGTCGCGGCCGAGCCAGCTCGCGGGCGCGTCCTCCTTGCAGCCCGCCAGCGCGTGCGCGAGCGCGGCGCCGCGCGCCAGGCGCAACGCCGAGAGCTGCCGCAGGTACAGATCACGAAAGTAGACCAGGCCGCTCAGGCCCAGCGTCAGCGCGGAGATCACGATCAGCGATTCGACGAACACGGCGCCGCGGCGGCGCGCGCGCGCTCGGAGGCGGTGGGCGGCGGGATTCAGCATGGCGAGCTCTCCGAGCGCGAACGCTCAGTGGATGACCCCTTGTTGCGCGGCGCGTTCGAGCTCGCGCCCGAGCCGGGGGTTCACGTCCGCGGAGCCCGAGAGCGCGGCGCGGATCAAGGACGCGCTGCTCTCGACCTGGGCCAGCGACGTGAAGCCGGTGTTGCAGCGGCGCAAGCGCGCGCGCCAGCGGAAATGCCAGAGCGCCAGCTCGCTGGTTCCCGGCCCGTTGCAGGCTGCGCCCGACCAGCGCCCGGCGCAGTCGAAGAAGAACTCCGCCTGCGCAAAGCCCTGTTCGGCGCCGGCCGTGGCGCGTGCGGTGGGCGCCTGACTCCAGGCCCCCGCTCGCACACCCTGCGCGCCGGCCCGCAAGGAGTCGCCGCTACCGAAGGCGAGGCTGGTCAACTGCGCCGCGTCGGCGCCGTTTTGCCAGCCCGCGCTCACCTTCTTGGGCGTCATGCCCGCGCCGGAGCCAGCGCTCGAGGGCTTGGCCGGCTGCACGCGGCGCTGCGCTTCCGCCTGCTGGTCGCGGCGGCACTGATCGAGATCGAACTTGGATTTGTCCCCGGCGCGCCGTCGCCGCTCCTGCTCTCGCGCGCAGCTCTTTTCGGCCAGCTCCTGCGTCTCGGAGCCGAGATCCGGCGGCGTGGTCGCCCCGCTGCCCAGCTCACAGAAGAACGCGCCACCGCTCGCCACCACCTTGCCGACCACCCCCTGGATCTTGTCGAACACAGTCCGCACCGCGGGCGTCCGCAGCCCGCCCGGCAGCGCCATCTCCAGCAGGCCGATCACGCTCTGCCCCGCCTCCGAGCACAGGTGGTCGATGCTGTCCTCTTCCACGGGCAGCCCTGTCAGGCTTTGCGGGCTGGCAGCGACGGCGTTCTTCACCAGCGGTCGGTAGCGCGCGCCCACTTGCGCGGAACCGATGGCGGCGGCACCGGGCACGAGCGCCGCGAATGCCTTCTGGCTCTTGCTCAGCGCGCTCAGCGTCTGATTGATGGGCGAGCGCGTGGCGTTGATGGCGCTCTGCACGGCCTCGATGCCCTCCGCGCACACGGCGGCCAGAGGCTCGAAGGGCGGCACGAGCGTGCAGAAGATCAGGGCGATGCCCAGGCCGATCTCCACCGCCTTCAGCGTCACGCGCACGCCCAGGATGCAGGCCATGATCAAGTTGACCAGGACCACCATGTTCATGCCGCGCGCGTGCAGCGCCGCCGAGCTGAAGGCCGCGGCGTCAGCAGCTTCCTGCAGTCGCTCACGGTGAAGAATCGCGTCGCCGATACCGGCCAGGTACCAGAGCAAGCCCACCATGCAGGCGCCCATGAACACGCCCAGCACCAGCACGGCGCCGCGCTCCTCGCGCCAGACGGAGCGCTGTGAGGCCGGCACGTGCACGTCGAGCTCAAGGGTAGGCATAGCGGGCTCCTTGGTAGGGATAGAAGGCTTCGGCGCCGATGCTCAGCGCCGGCGCACCGATCAGCGAGCGCAGGCCACCCCCGAGCAGTGGGCAAGCGATGCGGTTGGCGAAGCCGATGCGGCAGGCCGCATCCACCTCGACGCGCACGCGCACCTTGCTGACCGCGAGCGGCTCTAGCGGCGAGAACACCACGGGGCCGCGGCGCGCGCGACCGCCGGGCTGTTCCGCGGGCGGAAACTCCACGCGCACACCCTGGATCGTGCCGTTGGCGATCAGCGGAGCGAGAGCCAGCAGCGCCGCGCTGCGCACGCTCTGCTGCCGCCGGCCGTGCTCGGAGTCGATGCGATGCAAGGGCTCACCCCCGTACCGGCGCGGGTCGTCGCCGATCACGACCGCGGCGGCGCGCGCCGCGCTGATCGCGGCGTGCTCGACGAGCAGGCGCACCGCGAACAAGACACCCAGCTGGAGCAAGCACAGGAAGAAGACATAGACAGGCAAGAAACAGATCAGGAACTCGACGAACACCGCGCCCTCACTGCGCGTGAACAGGCGGCGCACGCACGCGCTCTCTCTCCGTGTCTGCCGTTGCATCACGCGCGGGACACTTGCAGGTGACGTACCAGGGGCACGCTCGGCGCCGACGGCGCCGTGCAGCGGCTTTTCCTCGGCGTTTTCCGCTCCGGACCCGGACCGCGCCTGACAACTGCTGGTGGCGTGCAACCCGTGGGTGCCAACCGCAGGTTGGCAGCACGCGCCGCGCGAGCACAGAGGCCGACTCGGCGAGCCGAGCGATCCAGCAGCAAATTGGCTGCTCCCAGCGGCCCAGCGGGCTCGAGGCAGAGGCCGGGCGCGCTTGGCCTCAGCCTTGCAGAACCGCTCGATCGAAGGTGGTGCGATGGTCGAATACGCAGTTCTGGTCGGCGCGATGGCACTCGGTGCAGCCATCGGCCTGGTGGGCGTGGGCATCGCCCTGGTCGACAACTTCGATCTGGTGCGGAGCTTGATCCTGGCACCGATCCCCTGAGCGGCGCAGGCCGCTCTATCCCCTCAAAATCCCCTCAAACCCATAGGAGAAGCAAACATGAACGCAAACATCAAACACCTGCCGCGCGACGAACGCGGCGGCGGCTTCGTCGAGTACATCATCCTGATCGGGCTGGTCGCGCTGGTGGCCATCACCGCGTTCACGACCTTCGGTGACAACGTCACCAAGAAGGTGGACGAGCAAGCGAAGAAGGTGACCAGCATCGGCGGCGGAAAGTAACGCGGCGCGGAGCACAGCATGCTGCCTTTCCTGATCGGCGCGGTCTGTATCAGCGCCATCGCCGCGTACACGGACCTGCGCTGGGAACTCATCCCCAATGCGCTGACGCTCGGGGGCGCGCTCGCCGGCGCCCTCGGGCAACTCGCCTACGGCTGGCAACTCGGGGGCCTGGCTGCGGGGCTCTCGGCGCTGGGCGCGTCGCTCGCCGGTGGCCTCTTGTGCGCCCTCGCGCCGCTGGTGCTGTTCGCGAAAGGCGGCATGGGCGGTGGCGACGTGAAGCTGTTCGCTGCTCTCGGCGTGTGCTGCCACCCCCTGCTCGGCATCGAGGTGCAGCTGTACGCCTTCGTGCTCGCCGCCGGCTTCGTGCCTGCACAACTGCTGCGCCAGGGCCGGCTACGCGAGCAGCTGGCCCGGGCGGGCCACACACTGTTGCAACCTCTCCTGCCGCGCGCACGCCGGCGCGCCCTGGCGCCCGCGGCGGCCCACTGGTTGCGCCTGGGGCCCGCGATCTTCGGCGGCACCGTGCTGGCGCTGCTCTCGCGGGTGTGAACCTCCAAACGGGAACTCGATCATGAACGAACGACGCAAGCTGATTGTCGGTGGTGCTCTGGCCGCGCTCGGCCTGGGGCTCCAGCTCACGTACCTGCACCGCTTCGAGGCCGAGGCTTCGGGCGGCGCCAGGGTGCGGGTGCTCGCCGCTGCGCGTACCATCGAGCGCGGCACCAAGATCACCGCCGAGATGCTGGCGGAGCGCTCGGTACCCCAGGCGTACGTGGACGAGCGCGCCATCCGCGCGGCTGAGCGCGACAGCATCCTGGAGCTGCGCGCGGTCTCGACCGTACCGGTCCAGCAGACACTGGTCTGGACCGATCTGATCGCGACCAACGACGATCGGCGGGACCTGAGCTCGCTGGTGCAGCCCGGCAACCGCGCGCTGCCGGTCCGCGTGCAGCTGGACGAGGCGCTGGCCTTGATTCGCCCCGGCGACTTCGTGGACGTGCTCAGCGTCGACGGCGACGCGCGACAGTCGAGCGTGCTCCTGCAACGGGTGCTGGTGCTGGCGATCGGCAGCGAGACCAGCGCCGGCAAGAGCGACACGGACAGCTCCGGTTACCGCGCGAGCTTGCTGACGCTGAGCGTGAGCCTGCAGGAAGCGCAGCTGCTCAGCCTGGCCCAGGCGCTGGGCGGCCTGACCGTGGTCGTGCGCGGAGCGAGCGATCCGCGCGTCTTCGATGCGCCGCCGGACGTGGACCGCAGCGCCCTGCATGACAGCGCCGTGCGCCAGGCCGTGCAGCGCCCCAGCCGGCGCCCGGTGCTGCTCGCCGGGAGCCAACCATGAACGGAAGATCGTGCGCGTGGCTGTGCGCGGGCGTGCTGACCGCCTTTGCCGAGCTCGTTGCCGTGCCCGCGCAGGCGGAGCCGAAGGCCGAGGCCAAGCACGCGGTGCAAGGAGACGACGTGTCGCTCGCGGTCGGTGAGACGCTGACGCTCTCGGCGCGCGCCGTGCGCAACTACTCCGTGGGCGTGGCGGGCATCGTGGACGTCACGCTGACCTCGGACGCGACGCAGTTCGTGCTGATCGGCAAGGCGCCGGGCTCGACCACGCTGCTGCTGATCCGCAACGACGGCACCCAGTCCACAGTCAACGTGGCGGTGTTCGCGCGCCCGCCCGCACTCGTGGAGAAGGAGCTCGCCGACCTGCTCGCCGGGCTCAACGTGCAGTCTCGCCGCGTGGGGCCGCAGATCGTGCTCGACGGCGTGGTCACGAGCGAGGCCGACTTGCGGCGCGTGCAGCAGATCGCGAGCCTGTATCCGGCGCAGGTCACCTCTCTGGTGCAGCTGTCGGAGCCGGGGACGCTCTCGGGCGCCGCCGCGGTGCGCTCGCTGATCCGCATCGACTTCTATTTCGTGCAATACGACAAGAACTCGAGCTATCAGGTCGGCATCGGCTGGCCCGACGCGATCGGCAGAACCGCGACGGCCACCTACGCCTACGACTTTCTTGCAGGCGGCGCAGCGACGGCGACCGCGACGGTCGCGTCGCAGCCCTTGCCGCGGCTGGATCTGGCAGCGAGCCACGGCTGGGCCAAGGTGATCAAGCAAGCCACCGTCATCACCAACAACGACGCCGAGGCGACCTACGCCAACGGTGGCGAGCAGAACTTCCCCGTCAACACGGGGCTCACGATCGGGCTCGAGCGCATCCAGTTCGGGACGGACCTCACGGTGCTGCCGCACTACGACGCCCACAAGTCGGAGATCAGCATGCGCGTGGTCGCGGACGTGAGCGACCTGTCCTCGGCAGCATCGGGGACGACGCTGCCGGGGCGCCTGACCTCGAAGCTGACCACGCACGTGAGCCTGAAGCTCGGCCAATCGCTGGTGCTGTCCGGGATTCGCACCCAGTCGCTGACCCACTCCAACACCGGGCTGCCGGGGCTGAGCGAGATCCCGCTCCTGGGCATCCTGTTTGGCTCGCGCTCGAACATGAACCTCGAGACGGAAGGCGCGATCTTCGTCGTGCCGAGCGTGGTGCAGAGCGTGCCGGATGCCGCTGCCGAGCTGGTGCAGTCGGCGCTCGACAAGTTCGAGGCGTACTCCGGCAACACCGAAGACTTGAAGGCCTATGACCGCCGCCCTGGCGGCAGCGCCGGCGTGCCGCGCTGAGCGCGATCGGAGAGGAGCAGACCATGCAGCTCGAAGTAGTGATCGACAGGCCGAAGGGCGCGGAACGCCGCCAGGTCGAGACCGATGGCCCGCTGAGCGTCGGCCGCGGTGAAGATTGCGCGCTGCGCATCGACAGCCATCTGGTTTCACGCCGCCACGTCACCCTGCACGTCTCACACGCTGCGGGCCGCATGCGCGTGGTCGACTCCTCGCGCAACGGCACGCTCGCGGGCAGCTTGCTGCTGCGCAACTCGGAGGCGGAGGTCCCGCTCGGCACCCGGCTCACGGTCGGCGACTGCACGCTGGAGCTGATGCCGCGGACCGCGCCCGACGTGACCCTGCCCGAAGCGCCTCCGCCCCCCGTGGCTTCGCCGGCACCCGCCCACCAGGCTGCGAGCGAGAGCCGGGATGCCGTGCAACTGCGTCGCGAGATCCACCGCCTGCTGCTCGAGCACCTCGATCTCGCCGCCATCGACGCAAAGAAGCTCGACGACCCCTCGCTGCGCCCGCAGGTGCTGAGCGCACTGCGGCGCATCGTGGCCACGCTGGAGGCGCACCTGCCGCGCGACACCGACCGCGACGCCCTGGTCGGCGAGATGCTCGACGAAGCGCTCGGCCTCGGTCCGCTGGAGCAGCTGATCAACGACCCCACCATCAACGAGATCATGGTCGTCGACCCGCAGACCATCTACGTCGAGCAGCGCGGCAAGCTGCTGCGCTCCGCGGCCCGCTTCACCGACGACGAGCGCGTGCGCGCGGTGATCGAACGCATCGTCACGCCGCTCGGGCGCCGCATCGACGAATCGTCGCCCCTGGTCGATGCGCGCCTGAGCGACGGCTCGCGCGTGAACGCGGTGATCCGACCGCTGGCGCTGCGCGGCTCGGCGATCACCATCCGCAAGTTTGCCAGGACCCCGCTCACGCTCGACAAGCTGGTCTCGCTCGGAGCCCTGACCGAGCAGATGGGCCGCTTCCTGACGCGCGCGGTGATCGCCAAGAAGAACATCGTGATCGCGGGCGGCACGGGCAGCGGCAAGACCACGCTGCTCAATGTGCTCTCCGCCGCGATCCCCGCTGACGAACGCATCATCACCATCGAAGACGCCGCCGAGTTGCAGCTCGCACAGCCGCACGTGGTGGGGCTGGAGACGCGCCCCGCCAACATGGAGGGCAAGGGCGAATACACGATCCGCGACCTGGTCAAGAATGCGCTGCGCATGCGCCCCGACCGGATCGTGGTCGGCGAGTGCCGCGGCGGCGAGGCGCTGGACATGCTGCAGGCCATGAACACCGGCCATGAAGGATCGCTCACCACGGTTCACGCCAACAGCACCCGTGACGCGTTGCTGCGACTGGAAACGATGGTGCTGATGAGTGGTGTCGATCTGCCGCTGACGG
>JAICTU010000822.1 GCA_025936205.1 Polyangiaceae bacterium
AGCGGTGGCAGCTCCAGCTCGGCCCCGTTCAGGCGCGCGTACAGGTCGGCGCGGAACTCGCCCTTCTGCACCAGCCGATCGAGCCGCACCTGTGAAGCAGACAGCACGCGGAAGTCCACGGGCACGAGCTGGGAGCTGCCCACCGGCGTGACGGCGCGCTCCTCCAGCGCCCGGAGCAGCTTGCTCTGGATGCCCGCCGGCAGGTCCAGGATCTCGTCGAGCAGCAACGTGCCCCCGCGCGCCGCTACGATGCGACCCTGCGAGGCCTCGCTGGCCCCGGTGAAGGCGCCTTTGCGGTGCCCGAACAGCTCCGCCTCCGCCAGTCCCTCGGGGATGGCGGAGCAGTTGATGGCCTGCAACTCCCCCGAGCGCCCGCTGAGATCGTGGATCGCGCGGGCCAGCCGCTCTTTGCCCGTGCCGGTCTCGCCCAGAATGATGATCGGCACGTCGCTCGCCGCCAGCGCGGGCAGCGCCTCGAAGCGCGCCAGCGTGGGAGCGCTCAAGAGCAGCCCCGGGACGAGCTCGCGAAACCACTGCTGCGTGCTGACTGCGGCCTGCGGCATCCAGCACACCACGCCGACCCAGTCGCCGAGGCGCAGGGTATCGCCCGCCGTGATGGCGCCAACCTCGCGCCGCGCCGCGTTGATGAAGGAGCCGTTCTTGCTATCCAGGTCGCGCAGGAGCCAGAGCGGACCCTCGCATTCGAGGCGCGCATGCTGGCGCGAGACGCTCGGCCCACCCAGTCGCAGCGAGCAATGGTCGCCGCGCCCCAGCACCGCGCCAGACTCGAGCGGGTGGAAGTGCTCTTCCGGTGTCAGCCACAAAATGCCGAGACACTGTTGGCTCTGCCCTGATTCGAGCTCGCCCGCTTCCGTCCGAGTCAAATCGAGGTCGTCGGCTTCGAACCCCATTTCGACCCAAGATACACGGCTCGAGCGCCGGGATCGACGAGTGATCTGTGAGCGTCAGCGACACCGAGTGGTCGACTGCCAGGCTTGCAGGCAGGTGCTCACGTCCTGTGTTCCAGAACAGCATCCGGAGGCCGCGGCGCAGAAGGCGTCGTAGGCGCGCGGATCGAAGCCGCACTCGACGGAGCTCGCGAGACAGCTCGGGTTGGCCATCGAGTCAGAGCAGGCCGGCTCACTGTCCGTCATGCAACCCTCGATCGTCGAGATCGGACACAGCAGGCTTTGCCGCAGCTCGTGCAGCTGCAACTCCAGCTCGAAGCGCGCCGCATTGCGCACCCGTCCGTCCACCACGAAGTAGTACAGCCTCGGAGCCAGCTCATACCGGCCCGAGGAGTCGGTGTATGGTGGTTGGCAGCTGATGAATTGCGGCTCGCCTCCCGCCGGATCGGGCAGCACCATATAAAAGACGTTACCGGCACCGAGCAGGTTCTGCACCGACAGCTCGCGGGGCCCCGGTGCGCCGCGCAGGTCGAGGCGATAGTACAGCTCGGGAGCGCCGCGATCGCCGAAGCATTCGTCGCGCAGCCGATCCGTGCCGCACGCCGTGTTGCCTCGAATGAGCTGACGCTCCGCAGTCGGATCGAGGTCGATGGCGGTCTGCCAGCTGTCGTTCCGTGTCTGCGAGCAATCGCTTGGTGTCAGGCCGATGCGCAGCGCGAAGGGGTTCGGTTCCCCGTCGGCCTGGTTCGGAAGCGGCTGCGCAGCGCCTCCAGGCCCGGATTCGGCGTCGCTCACGCCGAGGCGATACACGGCGGGTGCCAGGCGCGCGGAGAACTGAGAGCCGCACATCCAGATCTCGCCGCAGCCAGCGCTCGAGGCCTGGAACAGCGCCGCCGTCACCGGTCGATGGCTGGTGCCGATGACGGCGACA
>JAICTU010000837.1 GCA_025936205.1 Polyangiaceae bacterium
ATAACCCTCCCAGCGGTTGAGGGTCTGCAGCGGAATGTCGAGGCCGCTGCGGGCGAAGATCTTCTGGGTGCGGTTGAGCGGCAAACCATCGACGGTCTTGTGCGTGGCCAAGGCCGCCAGCAGCTGCGGACCCGGCAGCGCGCCCTCGATGACCCGCTCGGCGGGAGCCGGAGCCACGCCGATCTCGCCTTCGCAACGCCGACACACGACCTTTTCCCGACGGTACTCGATGACGTCGATCTTGGGCGGGGTGTACTCGATGACCAGCGAGCGCACATGGTCGAAGGTGCAGCGGGGGCCGCCGCAGTGCGGACAATCGCGCTCGCCCTCGGGCACCAGGATCTCGTGAGTCTGCGTGGGCGTGAGCGGTCGCCGCGGGGGCCTCTTTCCCTTCTTCTTGGGCGCCGGCTTCGGACTACCCGAGTCCGTCGGGGTCTCCGCCATGGGTGGCTCCGCGATGACCGTCACCAACATCTGAGCAAACAGGCTGAGCTGATCGGGCGATAGCTTCTCGCTACGCCGCCCGAAGAGCTGCTTGCGCAGGTGCTGAATCTCGACCGCTTGATCTTCGATGACCTTCTCCGCCTTGAGCAAGACGCCGAAGACCACGTCCAACAAGGCGTCCGAATCCTTTCGCTGGCACAGCTCCCCGAGCAGATCGCGCAGCTGCACGAGGTCCAGGCTCTTCTTCGAGTGCTGCTGGCTGCTCGCCGCCTCGGTCACGACGACTCGTATCGCATCCGATCCGTGTCGCGATCAAGATGATGACGACGGCGTCTTCACGATTTTCAAATGCCGTGCGATGCTTTCCGGCGAGCGCTTTGCTCGCGCTCGTGCCACCTCGATATCATCGAGGAAGGCCATCAGCGCCGGGGCTTCGACCTCCCAACAGATGCTGCCGTCCTTCACGCGAGGGCGGCGAAATCGACCTCGATCCAAACGCTTCGCGAGAACACAGCAGCCGTGGCGATCACGAAACAACACGCGGACCTGATCGCCGCGCTTGTTGAGAAAAACGAACAGCCCGCCCTCGCTCGGGCTTCTCTGGAGCTCGCTCATCACCAGCGCGCTCAGCCCATCGAACGACTTGCGCAGATCTGTCGGGGCCACGGCAAAGTACACCTTCGTGCCTGCGGGGATCATGCGCGCGCCTCCTCGAGCAGCCCGCGCAAGGCCTCCACCAAATCGCCCGTTGTCAGCGCAGGAAGCAGAACGAGGATCGCGCCACCTCTTTGACTCCCGCTCACCCGAGACGGACGCGCAACATCCGTCTCTTGCTTCTTTCTGGGGGCTGACACCACGAAGAACTTGCTCGCCGTCGCGACTGGGTTGCTCGGAGCCTCCCGAGACAACCAATACCGCAGCACGTGTGTGGCCACGGCTTCGTCACGACAGAACTCCGTGACCGACCTTCCACTCCGCCGCCACCGATCAATCAGCTCTCGCCCATCGGCTGCGCTACGACGGACGGCGCTCCTGCCAGCACCTTCTTGCTTGCGCATTCCAGACTCCTTTCGATCAGGAGTCTGCGACGTCCGCTCCATGAGCCCCAGATGTCATCGACGGGATGCTTACGCTGCAATGGCGTCTCGCCCTGGGCTCCTCTGCCGCGCTGGGAGTTGTTCGCAAGCACGTCTTCATCAAGCCAACCCGCGCGGGCCTCGGCACCAATCTCACCCTGAAC
>JAICTU010000368.1 GCA_025936205.1 Polyangiaceae bacterium
ATCGCAGACGCGTTGCGAACGGTGGAGCGCCCGAGCGCCGCACGAGCCGTTCCGCTGCACATCCCGCGGACCACTTGGGTAAGTGTGGCGCTGGCGCTGCTGGTCGTGGGGATCAGCCGGATCTCGCCCCACGTGGCCCCGCTGCCGGCCCCGACGCCTGTGGCGTCGTCCATACCATCGGTGGAGCTGAGCGAAGACGACCTGGCGGCGCTGAAACAATCCGTCGACGAGCTCGCGCGCAACGGCGACAGCCCGGAGCTGGCGAGCGCCATCGGCCGCTTCAATCAGCTCGTGGAACAGCTCGCCGAGCATCAACTCGACCGCCGAGAGCTGTTTCAGCGGCTGGCAGATATCGAACGCTCGCTCGGCGCCCCGGCTGATCTCGACGCCGCGGTCGACGCCGGTCTGCGCGATATCGCGACGGAGCTGGAAAAGAGCCCGCTCGCCCGTCCCATCGCCGAGGCGCTGAAGCAACACCGGCTGCCGGACGCAGAAAAGGCGCTGCGCGAGCTGGCCGACAGGCTGACACGCAAGGAGAAGGTCGCCGACAGTGAGCTCGAGCGGCTGCGCAAGGCGCTGGAGCAGGCCTCGGAACAGTCCACGGGGCGGCTCCAGCGGCTGGAGGAAGCGCGCCGCAACCTCGAGCAGGAGCAGCGGCGGCTACTGAACAAGAAACAGAAAGACGGCGCCCCGGCGGCCCCGCCGGAAGCGGCGCAGGCCGACCAGAAGCGGCGCCTGGATCACCTCGATCGCGAGCGCTCGGAAGCGGCCGGTGCTCAGCAGCAGCTGAGCCAGCTCGATCGCGACCTGGCCAAGGCGGCGCAAGATCTGATGCGAGAAATGGGCAAGAGCGCCGACAGTCTGCGTTCGGGCGCGGAAGACATGAACCGCATGGCCCGCAAGCAGATGAGCGAGCGGGACAAGCAAGCGCTGAAACAAAAGCTGGAGGAGCTCAAGGAGTTGCTGCGCCAGGGCGGGCCCGGACGCGAGGAGCACCTGCGACGGCTCCGGCAGTTCGCCGAGCGCGCGCGGGGCAAGGCCGGCGACGGCTCTGGCAACGAGCCCCAGGGCGGGGGCAACGGTCCCGGCGGCAAGGGCCAGAGGCAGCTCACGCTGGGCCCTGGCGGGCAATCCATACCGATTCCGATGCCCGAGCAGAGCCGGGGCCCTGCGGGCCGCGCCGGCGCGGGCGATGGCCCGGGCAAGGGCGAGTCCGGCAGCAAGGACTGGGGCACGGGCAGCGACCCCAAGCTACAGGGCGACCCGAGCGATCTGAAGCACGAGACCGAGGACGTATCGGCGGCGGCGGTCGACACCGGCCAGGGCTCGAGCACGAGCGAAGTCGTATATGGCGCGGCCGAGCGCGGCTTCACCGGCGCACGCTACAAGAACGTATACACACAGTATCGCACCGTGGCCGAGGACGTGCTGGAGCAAGAAAATATCCCGGCCGGCTATGAATTCTATGTGCGCCGGTATTTTCAGCTGATTCGTCCCAGAACTACGCCGTGATGCCGAACGCGGGGCAAACTGCCCCGTGCGCGCAGGAATAAACATCCTGCCATCGGCTAGAATGGGCCTACGGCAATGACTGACACCAGAGAGGTTGAGCGGGAGGCGGAGCAATTTCGCCAGAGTCTGGCTGCGCTGCGCGAGGAGATCGGCCGCGTCATCGTCGGGCAGCGCGCGGTGATCGACGGCGTGCTCACCTGCATGCTCGCCGGCTCGCACGCGCTGCTCGAGGGCGTACCCGGCCTCGGCAAGACCATGCTGGTGCGCACGCTCTCGCGCGCGCTCGGCTTGAGCTTCGCGCGCATCCAGTTCACGCCCGACCTGATGCCCGCCGACGTGATCGGCACCACCGTGATCGACGAAGCGCAGAGCGGCGCCAAGGCCTTCGAGTTTCGGCCGGGACCGATCTTCGCCAACATCGTGCTGGCCGACGAGATCAACCGCGCGACGCCCAAGACGCAGAGCGCGCTGCTCGAGGCCATGCAAGAGCGCAGCGTGACCGTCGGGCGCAAGACTCACAACCTGGAGCAACCGCACCTGGTGCTGGCGACCCAGAACCCGCTGGAGATGGAGGGCACGTACCCGCTGCCGGAAGCCCAGCTCGACCGCTTCTTCTTCAAGCTGAACGTGCCCTTCCCGGACCGCGAGGAATTGCACCGCATCCTGGAGCGCACCACGACCGAGCACACGGCGGAGCCGCGCACGGTGCTCTCGCGGCAGGAGCTGCTCGGGTTGCAGGCGCTGGTGCGCAAGGTGCCCGTGGCCAAGCACGTGCAGGACTTTGCCGTCCGGCTGCTGCTCGCCACCCGCCCCCAGCACCCCGACGCCCCCGCCAACGTGCGCCGCTTCGTGCGCGAAGGTGCGTCACCGCGCGGGGCGCAGGCGGTGCTGCTGGCTGCCAAGATCCGCGCGCTGATGGAAGGCCGGTTCGCGGCCGCGCTGGAGGACGTGCGCGTCTCGGCCCTGCCGGCGCTGCGCCATCGTGTGCTCCTGAACTTCGAGGGCGAAGCCGAGGGCATCAAGACCGACGCTTTGCTGGAGGAAATCCTGAAGGCTCTGCCCGAGGCATGATTTCGAGCAGCCCATGTTCGAAGCCCTGAAGCGAACGCTCTCCCGATCGCGCGTGCGCGCGGCGCGCCCCACGCCCGAGCGGAGCCGTGCCAGCGGCAAGGGAGCGCTGCTGTTCGACGACGAGTTCCAGCGCAAGCTGGAGAGCCTGGCGCTGGTGAGCCGGCGCGTGTTCGCCGGGCGCATGCGCGCCGAACGGCGCTCCAAGAAGAAGGGCAGCGGCGTCGAGTTCGCCGACCATCGCGCCTACGCGCCCGGCGACGACTTTCGCTTCGTCGACTGGAACGTCTATCGCCGCTTCGGCAAGTTGCTGGTGCGACTGTTCGAGGAAGAAGAAGATCTGAGCATCTACTTCATCATCGACTGCTCCGGGTCGATGGCCTTCGGCGCGCCCAGCAAGTTCGATCAGGCACGGCGGCTGTGCGCCGCGCTGGCCTACGTGGGACTGGCCAACCTGGATCGCGTGACCTTGGTGGCCGCGAACGAAAGCGGCGGCTCGGTCCTGCCGGCGACTCGCGGCAAGAGCAGAATCTTCAAGGTATTCCAGTACCTGAACCAGCTAGAGGCCGGCGGCGTCACCGACCTCGGCCAGAGCCTGAAGACCTTCGTCGCCCAGCACAAGCGGCGCGGCCTGGCGCTCTTGATCAGCGACCTCTACGACCCCCACGGCTTCGAAGCCGGCATCAACGTGCTGCGCTACAACAAGTTCGAGCCCTACGTGCTGCACATGGTGGAGCCGAGCGGCTCGCTGGGGCAGCGATCGATCCTGGGCGACATCAACGTCTACGACTGCGAGACGGGCGAAGAGCGCGAGGTCACCGTCACCGAGCGCATGCTGGAGCAAATCGTGGAGGCGCACCGCGAGTACGACAGCGCGATCCAGCGCTTCTGCACCCGCTCGCACGTGCCCTACTTCGCGGCCCCGCCCGATATCCCGTTCGATGAGCTGGTGCTGCGCGTGCTGCGGCGCGGGGGAGTGCTGCGCTGATGCACCTCGCCGGCTACCCGCTGTCGGCCCTGCTGGGCATCTTCGGCGCGGCCGCGGCCTGCACGGTGGTGCTCTACATCCTGCGCCTGCGCCGGCGGCCCGTCCCCGTCGCCTTCTCGCCGATCTGGCAGCGCGTGCTCGGCGCCCGCGAATCGTCGCGCCTGTTTTCGCAGCTCAAGCGCTGGCTCTCTCTGCTGCTGCAGCTGGCCCTGCTCGGGCTGCTGGCGCTCGCGCTCGGGGACCCGCGCTTCGTGGCGCGCTCGAGCGAAGCCCGCCACCTGGTCGTGCTGCTCGACGGCAGCGCATCGATGCTCGCCAGCGATGTACCCAAGGGACGCCTCGGCGCCGCCAAGGAAGCGGTGGCTCAACTGATCGCCGGCCTTGGCCCCAGCGACAGCATGTTGATCGCGCAGATGGACGCCGGCGTCACGCCGCTCACCACCATGACCGACGACGTGGCCGAGCTGGGCGCTGCCCTGGAGCGCGTGCGCGCCACTGACACCCGCGCCGATCTGGGGCGCGCGCTCGCGTTTGCGCTCGACGCGACGAACGGACGCAGCCGGCCGGAGATCGTGGTGGTGAGCGACGGCGCCTTCCCGGACGAAGCACGCCGGCACGCTCCGGCGCTCGGCAACACCACCCTCACCTTCCTGCCCGTCGGCGAGAGCGGCCACAACGTCGCGATCACCGGCTTCTCGGTGCGCCGCTACCCGCTGGATCGCTCGCGCTACGAGGTGATGCTCGAGGTCCTGAACAGCAACGACACGCCCGCCGACGTGGACCTCTCGTTGCTCGGAGACGGGCAGGTGGCAGAGACGACCCGCCTCTCGCTCGGCCCCGGCGAACGCCGCGCGCAGTTCTACGCCAACCTCGCAGGCGCCGATCGCACCCTGGAGGCCACCCTGAGCACGGCCGCCGGCCTCGACGAACTGGCGCGCGACAACCACGCCTACGCGTTGATGCCCGAGCGCCATCGCACCCGCGTGCTGGTCGTGACGGCGGGCAACACGTACCTGGAAGCAGCCCTGCTGCTCGACGAGTTCCTGGAGGTGACGCGGGTCGCCCCGGATGCGCAACTCCCTCCGGGGCGCTTCGACGTGACCATCCTCGACGGCGTGACGGTGCCGCCGGAGGCACGGCTGGGCGGCCTCTTGTACCTGAACCTGCCGGCGACGGGCGGCCCGATCGAGCTGGGCCGTACGCTGGAGGACTTCGGCTTCGATCGCTGGGACGAGAAGAGCCCGATCCTGCGCTGGACGGCGCCGGAAAACGTGCAGGTCCGTACGGGCCACGCGCTCGTCCCGCAGGCGCGCGATCAGGTACTGGGGGCGAGCGAGCAAGGCCCCATCCTGGTGTCCGGGCGCCGCGGCAACCAAGCCTTCGTCGCGCTCGGCTTCGATCCCCGCCAGAGCGACCTGGTGCTGCGCGTGACCTGGCCGCTGTTCCTGCTCAACACGATCAACTACTTCGTGGAGGAAGACACCGGCTACGTATCCTCCTTCCGCACCGGGGACGTCTGGCAGATCCCCGTACCCGGCGACGCGCAGCTCGCCTGGCTCACCGAGCCGGACGGCACGCGCTCGCGGCTGGCCGTGAAGGAAGGAAAGGCTACCCACCTGGGGCTGCGCGCGGGATTCTACGAGCTCACGCCCGACGCCGAAGGTCAGCCCCCGCTGCGCTTCGCCGCCAACCTCGCCGACGCCGATGAGAGTCGCATCACCCCCCAGGCGACGCTGGAGCTGGGCGGCACGAAGGCCGGAGAGGCACACGGATTCGAGGCCCGTGCGCGCTACCAGATCTGGGGCTATCTGGTGATCGCCGTGCTGTTGCTGTCCGCCGTCGAGTGGTTCACGTACCACCGCCGGATCACGGTGTAAGGGGTCGAGCGGGGCACCCATGCGACGTTGGCTCGGCATCTGCCTGTTGGCTTTGGGCTGGCTGGCCCTCGGGGTCGGCTATTTGCGCTGGCTCGCGCCGCTGACGAGCCCACTGCTCTGGGAGCAGGGCGGCCGCCACTACCAGCTGCTCGAACCGCGCGCACTCGGCTTCGCGCTGCTCGTGCCGGCGTTCCTGCTGGTGCTGTACCGCTCGCTCGCCGACCTGCCCTGGCAGCAGCGCGTGCTCTCGACGCTGTTTCGCTCGGCGTTCGTGCTGCTGCTCGCGCTGTGCGTGGGACGGCTGGTGCGCAGCGTGGAGAGCTCGCGCGTCTGCACCGTGTTCCTTGTCGATGTCAGCGACTCGATCTCCGACGCGGCCCTGCGCAGCGCCACCGAGACCATTGAAAGGGCCCGTGCAGCGCGCCGTGCCGACGACGAGCTGCGCGTGATCAGCTTCGCTCGCCGGCCGCGCCTGCTCGAGCCCGACCCCAATGGCGCGCTGCCGCCCTGGCGCGAGCCCGCTGCTGCGCGCCCGACGGGGGACGACCGCTACTCGGAAACGGACCTGCAGGCGGCGCTGCAGCTCGCCTACGGCGTCTTTCCGGAAGGCTACCTGCGCCACGTGGTGGTGCTCTCCGACGGCGTCGAGACGCGCGGTGACCTGCTCGCGGAGGCGCAACGCGCCGCCAGCTTCGGCGTGCAGCTCTCCAGCTTGCCCTTCGAGCAGCCGCTACCCGCCGAAGTGGCGGTGCAGAGCCTGGTTGTGCCGAGCGGCATCAAAGTCGGCGAGCCCTTCTACGTCACCGCCAACATCTACGCGAGCCAGCCCAGCGCGGCCCGCGCCCGCCTGTTCCAGGGCGACGCGCTGAACGGCCTCGACTCCGTCCGCACGCTGCAGCTCGAGCCCGGCCGCAACGAAGTCCGCTTTCGCTCGGTCGTGCGCGTGGGCGGACCCGTCAGCTACCGGCTCGAGCTGGACGGCCTCCAGCACGACCAGTTCCCCGAAAACAACCGCTTTGTCACCAGCCTCGACGTACCCGGCCGCCCCACGGTGCTGTACGTCGAAGGCCAGCCGGCGCGCGCCACGTACCTGGCCAGCGCGCTCGGGGCCCAGCAGTTCGATGTGGACGTGCGCAGCCCGACCGCGCTGCCCCGCTCCCTCGCGGAGCTCGAACGCTACGACTTCTTCATCCTCTCCGACGTGCCTGCCGAACAGGTCGATCCCAGCATCCAGGACCTCACCGAACGCTACGTACGGGATCTGGGCGGCGGCTTCCTGTTCGCGGGCGGCGAGTCCGGCTACGGCCTGGGCGGCTGGAACAACACCACCATCGAGCGCCTGCTGCCCGTGAGCATGGACAACGAAGAGCAGAAGGACATGCCCGGCGTGGCCATGTCGCTCGTGATCGACCGCTCTGGATCCATGACGGGCCTGCCCATCGAAATGGCGAAGGCCGCCTGCCGCGCCACCGTCGAAACCCTGCGCGGTGACGACCTGGTCGAAGTGATCGCCTTCGACTCCCAGCCCAAGCGCTTCGTCAAGCTACAGCCCGCGCGCTACATCAACCGCATCCGCGCCGAAGTGGCCACCATCCAGCCCGGCGGAGGCACGGCCATCTTCCCGGCGCTCGACGCTGCCTATCAGGACATCTCGGTCGTGCAGGCGCGCAAGAAGCACGTGATCCTGCTCACCGATGGCCGTGCCGACAGCGATGGCATCCGCGACCTCGTCGGCGCCATGATCGCCGAAGGCATCACGGTCACCACGGTGGGCCTGGGCGACGGCGCCGACGCCGACTTCCTGCGCCTGATCGCGGAGGCAGGTGGCGGCCGCTACCACCACGTCCCCGACCCCAATAGCCTCCCCCGTATCTTCACGCGCGAGACCGAGATGATCACGCGCCAATCGGCGGTGCAGGAATGGTTCCCGGTGCGCCAGACCGCCAGCGCCGACTTCCTGCGTGGCCTCTCCCTCAGCGGCGCGCCCCTGCTGCACGGCTACGTCGCCACCCAGCTCAAACCCCCGCCCGCCCAGCAGATCCTCGCCAGCGACCAGGGGGAACCGATCCTCGCGCGCTGGCGCGTCGGGCTCGGCTGGGCCGTGGCCTGGACCAGCGACCTCAAGAACAACTGGGCTGTCGACTGGCTGCGCTGGGGCGAGTTCGGCCGCTTCTGGGGCCAGCTCGTACGCGAACACATGCGCACCAAACACCGCCGCGAGCTCGACATGAGCGCGGAGCTCGTTGGCCAGCGCGTCCACGCCAGCGTCGATGCCGTACTGCCCGGAGGCGGTTTCGAAAACGACCTCCAATCCGTGCTGGTCGTCACTGGCCCCCTGCCGGGCGGCGACCGCCGTGAAATCGCCATGCGCCAGGCTGCGCCCGGCCGCTACCAGGCCGACTTCGAGCTCGACGGCTACGGCTCCTTCCTGCTGCGCGCCGACCACTACCGCATCGACACGGACGGCAAACGCACCCTCTCGGCCGTCAGCTTCGGCCAGATCTCCCAGCCCTACCCCGGCGAATACGCCCGCCTCGAGCCGGACCGTGCCCTCCTCGAACGCGCGGCCCTCACCACCGGCGGCCGCCTCAACCCTCCCACGGAAAGCTTTTTCGATCCTGGCGGCCAGATCGTGACCTCCCGCGAGCCGCTCTGGCAACGCTTCATCCTGCTGGCGATCGCCTGCTTCCTGCTCGACCTGCTGCTCCGGCGCGTCCGCATCTTCGACCGCCAATTCCAGCGCCGCCGCCAGCGCGCCGGCTGATCCCCTGAAGAATGAATTTGGGGGCAAGCGGGCACTCCAAGACCCCGCCCGTCCTCGAGCCCGCTGCCCGCAGCACCGAATGGCACCGCGCAGCAGCGCCCTGCGCGACGTTGCGGGTCAGCACCTCCACCGCACCTGCCGCCGGCCAGCGAAGCAGACGAGATCCACCGACCACAAACGACGAAAGGGCCCCAGATCTGCTCTGGAGCCCTTCCACCGCTCGTCTCCGCGCCAGACGACCGCCCTCGGGCGGTCCAGACCGCCGAGGACCTTCTGGACCACAAACGACGAAAGGGCCCCAGAGGTTCTCTGGAGCCCTGTCGAGCGGCGCCTCGCGCGCCTTCAGCAACGACGCATCCGGGCCTGGTTCGCACGCTGCGCGCCGGCGTCGGACCGCGCATTGCGGACCACAAAACGACGAACGGGCCCCAGTTTGTCCCTGGAGCCCGTCGTTGGGCGCTCACTCCGCTCTGCTTTCTTTCGAACGCAGCTCGGCGGCAGCCCATTTTGCCAATCACATTGGCTGGCCATCATTTGGCAAGATAGCCTGGCGACGTCCTACTCTCCCACACAGTCGCCCATGCAGTACCATCGGCTCTGAAGAGCTTGACTTCCGAGTTCGGGATGGGATCGGGTATGGCCTCTTCGACAAAGTCGCCAGAAGTTTGGGCGTCTATTTCGCACTGCGTATCGCCGTCGTCTTTCGACTTCGGCGCTGGATTGCTCCAGCCCACGCAGCGTCTCGTAGCATAACTCGTACGCGATATCGTCGCCCGACTCCGGGCGTTACTCTCAATGTTTGCCTTAGCGGATATGGTCAAGCCGCACGGCCTATTAGTACTGGTTAGCTCCGCTCGTTACCGAGCTTCCACACCCAGCCTATCAATCTCGTAGTCTACGAGGGGCCTTTAGTGACTTACGTCAGGGACACCTAGTCTCGAGGCCAGCTTCCCGCTTATATGCTTTCAGCGGTTATCCGTTCCAGACTTAGCTACCCAGCAATGCTCCTGGCGGAACAACTGGAACACCAGTGGTCTGTCCATCCCGGTCCTCTCGTACTAAGGACAGCTCCTCTCAAATTTCCTGCGCCCACGGAAGATAGGGACCGAACTG
>JAICTU010000188.1 GCA_025936205.1 Polyangiaceae bacterium
CCCGCCTCTTTTGAATTCCAGATTGCGCCTCGGGTCATCACAGGCAACGGATCACGCCGACTCGATGAGCGCGGATAGTCGATTGACGACAGCTCGTTTCTCTCGCCGCATGTGACGACGGCCAGTCCCCCACCAACGGCGGGCAAAGGCCGACGGGACCAGTGCGTCCAAAAACGCCCAACCTCTCGAGCAAAAGACCCGAGAGCATACGAACGATGAAGAGCACCCGGAAAAAGGTAAAAGAAAGGCCTGCAAAGCAGTTGACGTCAGTGCCGACTCATAGTCGTGGGCACGAGCCGTGCGCCCCCGCACGACGCCTTCCGCTTCCGCACGGCCCGTCCGCCCCCGCACGGCGCGCTGGCTCGCGCGAGGCCGTATCTTGTTCGCGCGGGTTGCGAGCGCCACTCTCGCAAGGCCGTCCCGCTTCCGGTCGCTGCGTCGCCGTCGATCCAGTTCAGAGGGTCTGCCCAGTGCCTGCCGGACTCGCGCGCCAGGCTGACGGCGGTCCAGGGCCGTTGTGCGCCCCGAGGAGTCGGACCATGTCGTGAAGTGGAGGGTCCGGCTCATTCCCTCAGCACAGCGCGCGCTCGAATGCTGCACGCCGCCGCTGCGCTCATCTGGAGGGGCCGCCCGCTGTCATCCCCGGCCCAGTGCCGAGATGTGACGAATCATGAGCCCCGCGCCATGTTCGGCGGCTGCGCCGCCTGCGCGCGCCGCCGCCCCTCCCCGATGTCGTGCTCGGCGGCAGCCGCCTGCGCGCGCCATGGGAGGGGCACGCACTGTAGCAGCAGTGAGACTGTCTAGCGGCTGCCCGCCTGATCCGCCAGGAACGAGGCGACCCAGACCAGCGGCGCGTTCCAGTTGATGGCGATCTCGTTGGTGGAAAACGAGTTGATGTCATCCACGTAACAAAACTGACCGACGCAGCCTGCGAGCAGGTCGCGCGCGACGGCATCCTGCAGCGCAGAGTTGGGGCCGCCCGCGATGCTGCCGATCGGCGGGTGCGGGAGCTCCCCGTTCAGCTGCGCCGCATACATGCGGCTGTGCTGGTTCTGGCTGTACACCTCGCCGTAGCCGGTGATGTACGAGTGATTCAGGGCATTGCGACCGAGCAAGAAGTCGGCGCCTTCGATCACCGCGCGCTGATACTTGCGGTCACCGCTGATGTCGTACGCCGTACCGAGCACCACCAGGTTGTTCAGGATCTGCGACGAGGAGCCCCAGACCCAGTTGTTGTCCGCCGGCGCGTAGGGCTGGCCCCAGGGCTGTGCGTCACTGACCGCGAGCAGCGCGTCGGCCGCATCCAGCACCGAGCGCCGGATCGCTTCCTGGCCCGGGACGTGGCTCTTCACGCTGGCGAGGTCGAGCCGCCCCAGCGGCGCCACTCGCGCCCAGCTGAAGCCCCCGAGGTCGAAGATGGGCGCCGTGTGCTGGGGCGAGGCCAGCAGCGCATCGAGGTACGGTTGCTCACCGGTGGTGATGTAGAGCTCGACTGCCGCCCAGTAGAACTCGTCGCTGACGTCGCTATCGGCGTACGAACCTCCGCCCGTGCCGTCAGCGCCAGGCGCGAGCAGGCTCGGATTCTGGATCGCCGCGTCCCATGCTCGGCGCGCCGCGGTGAGCAGCCTCGCGGCAAACACCCGATCGTACCGGCCGTAGAGGCGTGCACCCTGCGCCGCGGCCGCCGCCAGATTCAAGGTGGCCGCCGTGGACGGACGGTGCAGCTCGCGCGGCTGCGGATCGCTCGCGGGATCCGTCGGCAACCCCGTCCACGCGGCGTCGTGCAGCTTGTGGTGCACCATGCCAGCCAGCGGCCGGTCCGCGGGCACCTGCATGGCGAGCAAGAACTCGAGCTCCCAGCGCGCCTCGTCGAGGATGTCGGGTACACCGTTGCCGCGCTCGGGGATGTGCAACGAACCGTCCGCCAACGCGCTGCGATGATGCGTGCGCAGCGAGCGCTCGTAGGTCGAGAGCAGCTGCGCCACCGAGATGCCTCCGTTGACCACGTACTTGCCCTGATCACCGGCGTCGTACCAGCCGCCGGGGGCGTCCAGCGTGTAGTCGCAGGTCCAGGGCTCGCCGTAGGCGCGCTGCGAGCTCGCCGTGGACTGGCAAGGCACGGCGTAGTCGCCGCGGTTGGGCGCCACGCCCACGTGGCCCGCCGCGCGCGCGTAGCCCGGGGCCAGATTGCCGTCGATCTCGATGCCGCTGCGTTGCGTGTAGAAGAACAGCAGCGAGTCACTGCGCAGGGACTCGTACACGCGGTCCGTGACGTCGAACGCGTAGCTGGTCTCCCCGTCGGCTTCGATCCGGTAACCACGGCCTGCGTCGTGCATGCGATCGAACCGTAGCTCGTGCACGTTCAACCCCGAGCTGGCGTCGACTCCGCGCGGCACGCTCCGACCGTAGAACTGGGTGTGCCCGTTGGCGTCCAGGACGCGAAACGGCAGCGCGCTCGCGGCAGACGTGACCAGCGTCGCGCCCTTCGGCCCGAACGGATAATAGCCCACCTGATTGACCCGCACGCGAGGTCCCGTCGCCGGCACGTAGGGCTGGAGCACGGCGCCGCTCTTCAGCGACAGATTGTCGAGACAGAAGGTCCAGGGCTGGCTGGCTCCGCCCACCTGCAGCGAGACGGCCGCGGTCAGATCCGCAGTGGCCCGGAACGTGTACGAGTAGTGCTGGCTGGTGCCTGTCAACGCGGGGTTGCGGTCGAGCGCCGTGGCGTAAGGTGGCGCCGGCACCTGCACCAACGCGCGGACCGTGACCGAGCGCGGGCTGGAGGTGGCATCGAACGAAAGCTCGTACGTCTCCCCGTTGACGATCGGCACGCCCGACTGGCTCACCGCCACGTCCCAGGGATTCACGGTGCCGCCGGGCACGTCGATGCACAGCTGACCGTTGCTCAGGGGCACATTACCCCAGATGGTCTGCGGTGGCTCGAAGTCGCCGCCCTGGATCAACTCGACCGGCCCAGCCGCTGCCTGAGCGCGCGCGTCCGGCGCTCCGCTCGACAGCGTGAACCCCAGCACTGCCGCGGGCGGCGCGAGCCATGATCCCCACGAGGAGAACCTCCGCACTGATCGTCGTTCCAACCGCACTTGGATCTCTGCTCCCTTCGCGCAGGGCTCCGGCCCCGCGCGCGCCGGACGCTAGCAAAGATCCGCGCGGGCTCGACGCGCATTCCTGACGGACAGCGAGCGCTTCCGCTCTCGTCGTTCTCCTCCAGCGAGCACCGACTCATCCGCGGGAGATGAGCCATGGTGCCCGCCGAGGAAACGCGCGGCGCGCGCGCACGGCGAGAGCCGCCCGATCCAGGATCGGAAGCGCTTTCAGACTGCGCGGCGCGCAGCGACCGGTACGCCATCCCGCGGAACAGCGTCGACCGGGCGACGTGCGCCGCGGGGTGTCCCCGCATCAGCAGCAGAGCCGGGCTCGCTCGCGCGCACGACACTGCCGAGCACCGCCGCGGCGTCAGCCTGGATCAGGAGCGCCGAAAGCACCTGATAGGCCGCACTCCAGGCATCCTTCACGCGCGGCGTGAAGTCCTCTGCCAGGCTCTGCTCCAGCGTCCACAGCAGCGCATTGCCCATGGTCACGTAGTGGCCCGGGCGCACGCCGATCTCGACATGCATGCGGCTCAGCCCTTCGATGCAAGGCGCCAGACTGCTGGGCTCATCGAGCCCGCGCTCCGTCAGTTGCAGGGCGGCGAGCCCGAGCGCACGCATCCACTCAGCACCCAGCTTCGAGAGATCGGAGGGAAACAGATCTTCGAGGAATGGGTCGAGCTCGAACAGCCGATCGAAGAACAGCTCCGCCACATGCGGGGCCATGGGAACCACTTTTTCCCAGCTGCTCTGGACGAGCCAGCCTTGCTCGCGAGTGACGGACTCGGGCGCCAACTCAGGGGATACCCGTTCCGGGGATACTCGCGTGTCTCTGGCGCCGGACCCTCGCTCGGCTCTGAACTGCTCTCGTGTAGCCATTCACCCCCTCCTTTAGCGTCAGTTTGGTTCAGCTCTGCGACGGAAGCGTTTCAAAGTCCGTCATAGACGCTTTCTCAGGTTCACGCGATAGCTCTCGAAACCGAGCTGGCGATTCAGCTCCAGCATGGCCGCATTCTGCACGAGCACGTTGCTGTTCAAGAAGTGCGCCCCGATGGATCGCGCCCACACCTCACCCATGGCCTTCAGTGTACGCGCTACACCCTGCCGGCGACAGTGCTTTGCCACCCAGAGCCCTGCGACTTGTGCGCCGACGAGTGGTCCCTCCTCGAAACGCCGCAGCGAGTGCACGCCGATCAGCTCCTTGCCCCGGAGCGCCAGGCCCGAGAACGTGTTGCTGGCGTTTTCTTCGCGGCGAGCCTTCACCACACAGCGATCGATGAACTCCGGCGATTTGTCGAAATGGAAGGGGTCCGCTTCCGCCGAGATCGCGTAAAGAAGTGTAACGAAAGCTCTGACCTCGGCGAGGTCGCCATAGTTCAAGGTGCGAAACACGATCGTTGCGCGACGTTCGTCCGCTGCAACCGCGACGTCGCTGCCAGCGATGGCCGAGCCGAGGGCGAGCTCGTTCCGGCTGTCCCGTGTCGGCGTCGTGTCAGGGTGTGGTCGCGGCGCGCTGGCGCGCCCTGGAGAAAGGGCGGTGGCGCGCCCGGACGCGGGCTCGCCTTCGCGCTTGACCGTGGACTCGCTCATCGGGTACTTGTGGCGCTTCAAAGCCATAGATAGTGCTGCAAGATCAGGGAAGCCGGTGTAACGCCGGCGCGGTTCCCGCCACTGTAACTGGGAAGCTCCCGCCGAACAGCCACTCGTGAAAACGGGGAAGGTCGGCAGGAGCGCAGAACGAAGAAGCCGTTCGGAACCCAGGAGCCAGGAAACCTACTCGCAGCACGGGGTTCTGTGGGGACATCCCCACACCCCAAGGTTCGATTCATCTCCGCGGGTCAACGGGGAATCGTTCGAAGAAACTCTGGAGTCTTCGCTCAGGTCGCACTTTGGTGCCGGCACATCCGTGTCCGCCTGGCAACGCTCCCCAGTTCCTCGGCGGCTCCGCTGTCCCGCCCCTGCTTCAACTAACGAATCAGAGGGAGTCCACACATGCCGGGTCACAGCGCGAAGAACAACTTGGGGCAAACGTCGGGTCAGAACGGGGCCGCCCGTCGCATTTTGCGGCGTCTGCACGGTGTCGGGCTGGGCGCGATTGCGCTGGCCGCGCTCGGCTGCAGCAGCTCGGAGGATCGCCCCCTGCTCTCTCCGATGGACGCGCCGCTGCCCACTGCGGAGGAGCTGGCGAACCGCGCGTACGTGATCTCCGAGCAGTCGAACGACCTGTTCGTCGTCGATCTCTCGACGATGAAAGAGGTGGCCGACGTCGACACCGGCATCTCCGAAGAGCCCAACGGCAACCACATGTCCATGCTCTCGAGGGACGGCAGCAAGATCTACGTCTCCGCCGCCGACCAGGGGCAGATTGTCGTGGTGGATGCCCGCACGCTCGAGATCTCCAAGACCATCGAGCTCGGCAGCCATCCGACGCACTCGGAAGCCTGCTTCGCCTGCCCGCCGTTCGGGCGCGATGAGCTGTGGGTGGTCAATGAGAAGGGCGGCGGCCCCGCCATGGAGCCGGAAGACCAGGCCTCGACGGGCACGGGCTCTGTCTCGATCATCGACATGGCAACCGACGAAGTGGTGCGCACCATCGCCGACCCGTCGTTCCAGGTGCCGCATTTCGCGCGCTTCCACGAGCGCACGGCGTACATTCCCAGCATCGGCGGCAACCAGATCAGCGTGCTCGACCTCGACACCTACCGCGTGAAGGACGTGCTGGTGCTCGATGGCCAAAGCGCACCGGGGGCGTGCTCCGGTGATCCCTGCGGCTTCGCCGACGCGCAGATCGACGGCAACGGCTTGCTGATCGCGGCGCACATCGAGACCGGGCACGTGCTGAGCTACGACACGGTGGCCGAGCGCCGGCGGCCCGATCTGGTGATGGGCAACCGGCCCTGGTCGATCTTCGTCGACCAGCTGAGCAACGACTTCAACACCCACCTGATGCCCAACTGGGGCGACGAGACCGTGTCGCTGATCGACCGCGTGCAGCGCAAGGAAGTCGCGCGCAGCCTGGAGGGCGATCAAGAGTCGTACGGCATCAACTACAGCCCGCGCGCGCCGGGCCAGGCCTTCGTGCTCAACCGCGTCAAGGAGCGCGTGGCGGTGATCGATCGCATGACAGGCGGCCTGATCGAGGCGATCGACGTGGGCGGCACCACCGAGACGGCCTCCACCACCAAGGATGGGCGCTATCTGCTCCTGCCGCTGTCGAGCACCGATCAGTTCTCCGTGCTCGACGTGACCACGCACAAGGAAGTGGCGCGTTTCAACGACGTCGGCGTCTATCCCTGGTCCGTGACCACGATCGGCGGGCAGAACTACTGCCACTGACGGAAGGCGGCGCTGCCGCCGCCCCCTGCTCGGCATTCCGTGGCAGGCTGCGGGCATGACGAAGCTGGAGATTCAGACGCGCGACGGTTCCTGTCCGAGCTACGTGTTCCAACCGCCGGGCCAGGGCCCTTGGCCCGGCGTGTTGGTGTTCATGGATGGGATCGGCATCCGTCCGGCCGTGCTCGAGGTCGGCGAGCGCATCGCGGCGCACGGCTACTTCGTGCTGCTGCCCGATCTTTATTACCGCTCGGGGCCCTATGCAGCGATGGACCCGCGCACGGTGTTCTCGGATCCCGAGCAGCGCAAGGTGCTGTTCGAGAAGTTCATGGGCCCCGCGTCGACGGCCAACGTGATGTCCGACACGCGCGCGTTTCTCGATCTGCTCGCGCGGCGACCGGAAGTGCAACGCGGCGGTATCGGGATCACCGGCTACTGCATGGGCGCGCGCCTCTCGCTCGCGGCAGCCGGCACCTATCCAGAAGAGATCGTCGCGGCCGCCGCCTATCATCCCGGCCGCGTCGCCACGGACGCCCCCGATAGTCCGCACCTGCTCGCGCCCCGGATCCGCGCGCGTGTCTACGTCGCTGGCGCGAGCGAGGATCCGTCCTTCCCGGACGACATGAAAACGCAGCTCGAGGCGGCGCTCACGGAAGCCCGCGTCGACCATCGCATCGAAACCTTCCCCGCCAAGCACGGTTGGGTGTTTCGGGATACGCCGGTCTATGACGAAGCGCAGCGCGAACGTCACTATCAGACGCTGTTCGCTCTGCTGGACGGCAAGCTGCGTCCGAGCTCCTGAGCGGGCGAGCGCTGCGGGTCAGCTCTCCCGCGGCCCAGCCCCGGTAGCATGGAAGCTCACCGGTGCGATCAGGCCGCGCGCCAGGATAGCGCGATATTCCGCGATCGGGACCTCGCGCGCGCCGAAGCGCGCCAGCTGCTCGGAATAGAGCTGTGCATCGACCAGCTCGAAGCCGCGCTCCAGCAGGTGATTCGCTGCGCCGGCGAACAACGCCTCACCGGCGAGCGGCGCGCGCTCGAACTGGCCTTCGGAGCTCCAGACGCGGCCGATGCTCACGCCAAAGCTGCCGGCCACGAGCTCGCCGTCCTTCCAGGCCTCGATCGTGTGCATCGCTCCGAGATCGAACAGTTCCATGTACAGGTCGATGAAGCGCCCGGTGAGCCAGGTGTTTGCCTGCTGCTCGCTCCCCGCTGCGCACTCTTCCAGTACGCGGCGCGGGGCGCGATCGAAGGTGACGGTGTAGTTCAGTTGCAGCAACTCACGACGCAGCTCCGGAGAGACACGCAACTCTCGCAGGTAAAGAACGAACCGCTCCGGAGGGCAGTGCCAGCGGGCCTGACCCTTGGCGTCCAGCGCGTAGATGCCCTGCGCGTAACCCAGCAGCAGGTTCTCGGCGGTGAACGGCAACATGTCGAAAATGCCGCACATTCCGCCGATCACCGAGGGCGCCATCAGCGTGCTCGCGCGCCCCATCAGCCGCTGTACCCGATTGAACCCCTGGTCGCGCAGCACCCGCAGCCGGTCCTGCTGCTGGCGCAGCTTGCTGACGGCACCGTGCCAGCGGCGCTCGCGCGCGCTCGACTCCGGAACAGCTTCCTCGGCAGAAGCGGGCGACGGGTAGCTGCTCGGTCGTTCCACGCCAATTACTTATGAAACACTGGCGCGCGACACGCCAGTGGCGATTGCCCATCCGCGCGACTGACCCACCGCGACACCGCGCTAACCCCGTCCCAGCCGGCGCAGCGCTTCCGGCGCAGCGAGCTCATCCAGCCGCACGCCCCGCTCGAGCAGCACTTGCTCCAATGCAGGCAACAAGGCCTGGAACTTCTCCTCCAGCGCTTCGCGCACCGTATCGACCACGATCTGCGTGCCGCGCTCGATCTCGATGTTTGCCTCGCTGCCGACCTGCTTCCGGCCGAGACCCGTGACGCGCAGCGTTTCGGGGATCAGGCTCACTTCGAACCAGCCCGCGCCGCGATCGACGGCGGAGACGGTCAGACTCGCACCATCGACCGCGATGTAGCCCTTGGCAAAGACGTAGCGGCTCCACGGCTTCTCCAGGCCGAAGCGCACGATGCGGTTGTTCTCCGGGGTGCGGATCTCCAGCACCGTGGCCGTGCAGTCGATGTGCCCCGACACGGCGTGGCCGCCGATCTCCGCGCCCTCTTTGGCGGCGCGCTCCACGTTCACGCGCGAGCCCTCACGCAGAGCACCAAGCGTGGTGCGCGAGAGCGTTTCCTGGATCAGGTCGAAGCTCGCGAGCTCCCCGGCTTCGACCTGCGTGACGGTCAGGCAAGCGCCGTCGACCGACACGCTCGCGCCGATGTTCAGGCCCTCGGTGAACCCGGCGTCGAAGCGCAGCGTCAGCCGGCGCAGACCCTCGAGATCGCTCAGCCGCTGAACGAGTGCGGTGCCTTGGACGATACCGGTGAACATGCGGACCTCAGATACGGGGGAATAGCGGCGGCGCCGGCTTGCGTCCAGTGCTTCAGGGCTCGCCTCCCCACGACCCCGGACGACTGCAGGATATGCCCACCGCCGTCGGCGCTCGGCACGCGGGGCCCCGGCTCGAGTTCAGCGCGTGGTTTCCATGAAAACCTCGTTCCGCGCACGCGCCGGGGCACCCCGGGCGCGAGCTCGGCCGCCGCCGTGGGTTGGGCTATCCTGTTGGGCTCGGGGGCGTGCGGCCCGAGCCCCTCTGCAACGGTCCGACGAGCTCGTCGACGTTCAGGTGTTCGGCGCCGAGCTGTTGCGCGAGGGCCCGCGCGCGCCCGAGCCGCACGGCGCCGCGTTCGCAGTCGATCAGCGCCGGCTCGAGCGCGCTGCAGGCCGCGCGCAGATCGGCGACGGACTCCGGCGTGCGCCCGTCGGTGAGCAGCAGGAGACGTTTCTCGACCTGCGCTCCGCAGTAGCCCGGGCGCCGGCACAGCGCGAGCGCCGCCAGCAGCGCGCTGCGCAGCGGTGTTCCGCCGCCGCCGCCGAGCCCCGCGATGGCGCGTTCGATGCCGCGCGAGCCGATCTGCACCGTCACGCTCTGGCCCGCAAAGGCCAGCAGCGCCACGTGGGCGCGCTGCGCCAGCGCGCGCTGCGCCAGCGCGCCCGCCACGCCCTTCGCCAGCGCCAGCGCTCCGTTCTGCAGCATCGATGACGAGCAGTCGAGGGCGAGCATCCAGAGCCGCTCGCGCGGCGCCGGGCGCAGGCGGAAACGCACGTCCCCGAGCGTGGGGCGCGGAGCGCGCAACAAGGTCGTCACCCAATCGATCCCCCCGCGCGCGCGCTGGGTCGGCAAGCGGCGTACCAGACGGGCGCCCGTGCGCCGCGCCGCAATCACCGGCGAACGCCGCGCTGGCTCCGGCATCCGCAGCGTCACCGCCCGCGCGCGCACCGGCACCGGCGGCAGCGCACCGGAGACTCCGCCGCGACTCGAGCTCGTGGCGCCGCCGCCCGCGGGAGCGCCTGCGCGAGCCGGGCCCGAGCCTCCCAGCGGTGCCGCTCCGCCTGCCGCGGCTCCGCTGGAGCCCGCTGCACCCGGCGTCGGCGACTTCGGCGGCTCCTTGCGCCGGTGCGCGAGCGCCAGCTCCGCTACCGCCTCGACGTCTTCCAGCTCGATGCGCTCGCGGTCGTGCCACAGCGCATGCGCGCGTGCGGCGCGCAACATCGCCAGATCGGCGCGCACGCCTTCCACGCCCGCCGCGTGGCACAGCTCAGCGACGCGCTCCACTCCCGGGCCCGTGAAGCCGGCCGTGGCCGCTCGCTCGCGGGCGCGCGCGCAGCGCTCACGCAGGGCGCGCTGCTCGGCCGCGAAGCGTTCGACAAACCGCTCCGGCTCCTGCTCGAACTCGAGCCGCCGCAGCACGATCTGCGAGCGCGCGGCAGGCGAGAGCTCGCTCTCCGCGAGCGCGGACAACCCGAAGCGATCGACCAGCTGCGGCCGCAGCTCCCCCTCCTCGGGGTTCATCGTGCCGATCAACACGAAGCGCGCCGCGTGCGCGTGCGAGACACCGTCGCGCTCCACCACGTTGCTGCCGGTCGCGGCCGCGTCCAGCAGCAGATCCACCAGCGGATCCTGCAGCAGATTGACCTCATCGACGTACAGCACGCCCTGGTGCGCGCGCGCCAGCAGGCCGGGGGAGAACTCGACCTGACCCTGCGCGAGCACCTTGCCCAGGTCGAGCGTGCCGGTGACGCGCTCCTCGGTCGCGCCCAGCGGCAGCTCCACGAACTGCCCCGGCAACAGCTCGGCGAAGGCGCGCGCCAGCGTGGTCTTGGCGACGCCGCGCGGACCGCGCACCAGCACCCCGCCGATGCTGGGATCGATCGCGCACAACAGCAACGCCAGCTTGAGCCGCTCCTGGCCGATCACCGCGCTCCACGGAAACGGGATCGGGGTACGGGGGGTCAGCGCCGTCATGCGCGCTCCTCCGCGTCGAGCAGCAGGGTTTCCAGCTCTTGCCGGTAGCGGCCGGGATCGCGCCACACCCCGCGCTGCATCGCCTCCAGCAGGCGCTCGGTCATCTCGCGCAGCGCGCTCGGGTTGTGCTGCTCCAGAAACTCTCGATTGTCCGCATCCAGCAGGTAGGCGTCGCTCAGAAATGCGAACTGGTAGTCTTCCACGACGCCCGTCGTGGCGCCGTAGCCGAACAGGTGATCCACGGTGGCGGCCATTTCCGAGGCCCCCTTGTAGCCGTGGCGCCGGGCGGCGGCGATCCATTTGGGGTTCAGCACGCGGCTGCGCACCACGCGCGCCACCTCTTCCTTCAGCGAGCGCACGCGCGGCGCCTCGGGGTCGTGGTGATCGCCGTGATAGAGCGCCGCCGGGCGCCCGCGCAGGCTCTCCACGGCGCTGCTCAATCCGCCCTGAAACTCGTAGTAGTCGCTCGAGTCGAGCACGTCGTGCTCGCGATTGTCCTGGTTTTGTAGCACCGCGTCCACGTGCGCGAGCCGCGTCTCCAGGCTCTCGCGCGCCGGCACGCCGGCTTCACTGGCGCCGTAGGCGTACTGGCTCGCTGCGAGGTAGGCGCGGCTCAGCTCCTGACGATCCGTCCAGGAGCCACGCGCGATCAGCTGCTGCAGGCCGGCGCCGTACGCGCCCGGGCGCGAGCCAAAGATGCGGTAACGTGCGCGGCGGGCCGCCGCGCTCGGCTCGAGCCCCTGCGCGCAGAGCGCCGCCTGATCGCTCCGCACCCGCGCGCGCAGCGGGTTCTGCGCCTCGCTCTCCTCCAGCTCGGCGACGGCGCAGATCGCGCTGTCGAACAGGCGGATCAGCTCCGGGAAGGCATCCCGGAAGAAGCCGGAGATGCGCAGCACCACGTCCACGCGCGGCCGGCGCAGCACCGAGAGCGGCAGGATCTCCGTGTCGATGACGCGACCGCTGCCCTCGGCCCAGATCGGCCGCACCCCGAGCAGCGCCAGCGCCTGGGCGATGTCGTCGCCGCCCGTGCGCAGCGTGGCCGTACCCCAGACGGAGAGCGCCAGGCTGCGCGGATACTCGCCGTGATCCTGCACGTAGCGCTGCACCAGGCGCTCGGCAGCGCGCCGCGCCAGCTGCACTGCGGCCGGCGTCGGCACGGCGCGCACATCGAGGCCGTAGAAGTTGCGCCCGGTGGGCAACACGTCCAAGCGGCCGCGCGTCGGCGCACCGCTCGGGCCCGGCGCCACGAAGCGCCCGTCCAGCCCGCGGAGCAAACCCGCGAGCTCGCGTTGCCCGCACAGATCGAGCGCCGGGGCCACCTCGCCCAGGATGCGCTCCACCACCTCGCGGCAGCCCGCGGGGGGCGCGCTCTCTCCCGCCAGGACGGACCGCGCCAGGAGCTCCAGCCGCTCGCGCGTGTCGCCGGTGGTGCGCCATGGGTCGGTCGAGAGCTGCTCGAGCAGCTCCGGACGCGGTCCGCGCCAGGGCGCCGCGAGATCCTGCTCGGCGTCCCAGCTACCCGGCAGATCGAGCAGCGCGCGCCCCAGCGCCGCCACGAGTCCCTGATCGCGCCCCTCGCCCCGCCGCGCCGGCAAGCGCCCGAGCGCGACCAGCGTGTCGATGCGCTGCCCGGCTTGCGGAGAGCGGCCGAAGACATGGAGCCCGTCGCGGATCTGCGACTCCTTGAGCTCGCACAGGTACGCATCCACTTTGACCAGCAGCTCGTCGTCGCGCTCGGCGGAGGGCGAGCGATCGCTGAACCCCAGCTCGCGCGTGAGCTCGGTCTGGCGCGCCAGCGCCAGGATCTCGCGCCGCAGCACGGTCGCGCGCGGCGCATCGAGCACCAGCGCCTGGTAGTACTCGTCGACCAGCTTCTCCAGATCGCGCAGCGGGCCATAGCTCTCCGCGCGCGTGAGCGGCGGCACCAGGTGATCGATGATCACCGCCTGCGCGCGGCGCTTGGCTTGCGTGCCCTCGCCCGGATCGTTGACGATGAAGGGATACAAGTGCGGCAACGCGCCGAACAGCGCATCGGGCCAGCAGCTGGGCCCCAGCGCGACGCTCTTGCCCGGCAGCCACTCGAGATTGCCGTGCTTGCCCACGTGCACCACCGCGTGCGCGCCGTAGCTGCGGCGCAGCCAGGCGTAGAAGGCCACGTAGCCGTGCGGCGGCACCAGCTCCGGATCGTGGTAGGTGGCCGCCACGTCCAGCTCATGGCCGCGCGCCGGCTGAATGCCGAGAAACAGCTCGCCCAGCTGAATCCCCGATACAACGATGCGGCCGTCGCGAAAGCGCGGGTCGTGTTCCACCGCGCCCCAGCGCCGCTCGATGGCCTGCCCCAGCTCGGCGGGCAAGCTCGCCAGGAACGCCTGGTACTCGTCGAGAGGGAGGCTCTGCAGGGCGGGCCGCGTGTCGAGCAAGTGCGGCTCGTTGGTGACCTGCGAGAGCAGGAGCGCCATCAGCTCCGCAGAGCTGCCCGGCAGCTCCCCGGTGGAGTACCCCGCGTCCGCGAGCGCCTGCAGAATCTCCAGCGCCGAGGCCGGTGTATCGAGCCCCACGCCGTTGCCGATGCGCCCGTCGCGCGCCGGATAGTTCGCGAGCACCAGCGCCACGCGCCGCTCCGCGGCGGGTGTGCGCGCCAGCTCCACCCAGCGCGCCGCCAGCTCCGCCACGAACGCCGCGCGCTCCGGCTCCAGCCGATACTGCGTCACCTGCGCCTGCGTGCGCTCCGAGCGCCGCGCCAGGCCCTTGAAGCTGACCGCACGCGAGACGATGCGCCCATCGATCTCCGGCAGCACCACGTTCATGGCCAGATCGCGCGGCGAGAGGCCGCTCAGCCCCGCGCGCCAGTCTTCCGCGTTGCCGCCGCTCACGATCACCTGCAGCACCGGCACGCCGAGCCCGAACAGCCCCAGCTCCGACGCCGGATCCTCCGGGCTCGCCACCGAGAAGCCGGTCGTGTTCAGAATGATGTCGGCCGACGCGCGCGCCAGGAGCTGCTCCACGCCGGCGCGGCACTCTGCCTCTTTCAGCGAAGCGAGCGCGATCGGCAGCGGGTTCAGGCCGGCTTCCACCAGCTTCGCGATCAAGCCGTCGAACGCCGCCAGGTTGCCTGCCTGCAGGTGCGCTCGATAGAAGAGCAACGCCGCCACCGGCGCCCCCGCTCGCCAGGCCTCGCGCCAGCGCTCGATCTCGGTCGCTCCGTGGTCCGGGTGATACACGGCGACGCGCGGCAGCTCGCGCGCCGGCGCTGGCTCCTGCCCACGAGCGAAGAAGCGCGCGCCCAGATAGCGCAAGAGCGCCGAAGCGTTCTCGGCGCCGCCCTCGCGCAGGTAACGCCAGACGCGCTGACACACCTCCGGCGGCGCGCTGCTCAGCCGTTCCAGCTCCGGATCCGGCGTGTCGTCGCCGGGCACCAGCACCAGGCCGCTGCCGCTCTCGCGTGCGCTCTCCAGCAGCCGCTCGACGCCGTAGGGCCAGTAGCTGGTGCCGCCCATCAGCGCCACGACCACCAGGCGCGCGTGGCACAGCACGGCGTCGAAGTACAGGTCGACCGAAGCGTTCGAACGCAAGGCGAGCAGGCTCGCCAAACGCAGCGAGGGCGCCGCAGCCGGCAACCCTTCCTGCGCGCCCGCCAGCAGCAACAGATCCGTGTCCGCCGCGGACAAGATCACGACGTCACCCGGCGTCTGGCCGAGATCGACCACGCCGTCGCCAGCTGCGTACCCCCCCGGGCGCGTCGCCAGAACGTGCAACGAGAATCCTCAGGCGCCGGCAGCGCCGAGCAGGGTGCGCTTCAGCTGATCGTGATCGAGGTGCGAGCCGATGAATACCAGCTCGGTCGCGGGCGACTCGTCGCTCTGCCAGGGCCGGTCAAAGTAGCTGTCGAAGCGCCGCCCCACGCCTTGCACCACCAGCCGCATCGGCTTGCCTTCCACGGCGGCGAAGCCCTTCGCGCGGTACACCTCGTGCTCGCGCACCACCGCCTCCAGCCCGCGCAGCAACGCCGCCCGCTCCAGCACCGGCGGGCGCACCACGATCGTGTCGAACAGCTCGTGGCTGTGCTCCTTGCCCTGCTCGTGGTCCTCGTCGTGGTGCGTGTGACGCTGGTCGATGGCGTCCTCGCTCGCGCGCTGCAGCCCCAGGACGACATCCAGCGGCAACACCCCGCGCTCGGCCGCGATCACCTTCACGTTCGGCGGGGTCAGGCTCGCGATCTGCGCGCGCACCTTTTCAAAACCGCCCAGCCCGAGCTCATCCACCTTGCTCACGATCACCAGGTCCGCGGCCGCCAGCTGATCCTCGAACAGCTCGCGCAGCGGCGCGTCGTGATCCAGGCTCGGATCCTCGCGGCGCTGCGCGTCCACGGCCGCGGGATCTTCGGCGAACTGCCCGCTCAACAGCGCCGGGCCATCCACCAGGGCCACCACGGCGTCCACCGTGCAGTTGGCGCGGATCTCCGGCCACTGAAAGGCCTGCACCAGGGGCTTCGGCAGCGCGAGCCCGCTGGTCTCGATCAAGATGTGGTCGATGCGCTCGCGCCGCTCGACCAGCGTCTCGAGCACGGGCACGAACTCCTCCTGCACCGTGCAGCACAGGCAACCGTTGGCGAGCTCGTACAGCGGCGTCGGCGCGTCCGGATCCTCGTCGCAGCCGATGCCGCACTGGCGCAGCAGCTCGCCGTCGACACCGACCTCGCCGAACTCGTTCACGATCACCGCCAGCCGACGGCCGTTGGCCTGAGTCAGCAAGTGTCGGAGCAAGGTGGTCTTTCCGCTCCCGAGGAAGCCGGTGACGATCGTGGTGGGCAGCTTGTTCATGGGTCTGTCGTTTCTGCTTGTGGGTTTTCCGGTCCGAGATCGCCGGCTGCAGGATCCGCCGCCTTGGGAAAGCGGCACAGGAAATGCCCCTTCAGCGCGGGCGGCCACTGCTTGTAGGGCACCGCGCCGTCTGCGCTGGCCGCGTACAGCGCGGCGTAGTCGAGCAAGGCTGCGGCGCTGGCCTCGGTGGGCTCC
>JAICTU010000258.1 GCA_025936205.1 Polyangiaceae bacterium
AAGCCTGGGCGCTGGCGGAGACGCGCGCGGCGCGGGGGCGCGCGCTGTGCCTGGCACTGCTGCCGGCGTTGCTCGTGGCGGTGCTGCGCTGGCTGGTGTTTGGTGCGCCGGTGCCGCTCGCGGTGTACGCCAAGCCGTCCGACTTCGAGCACGGGCTGCGCTACGCGTTCGGTGTGCTGGTGCTGGCGGGGCCGGCGCTCTCGTGGCTGGCTCGGGGCGCGTGGAAGCGGATTTCGCGGCGCTGGATGGCCGTGGCGGTCGCGTTCGCCGTGCATGTCGTGATTTTGATCGGGGTCGGCGGGGACTGGATGCCGCTCTGGCGCCTGGCGGTGCCGGTGTTTCCTGGAGTGTTGCTGGTGGGCGCGGCGCTGGCGGAGGTGTCGAGCGGCTGGAGCAATGGGTTGCGCGCCGTGCTGCTGGCGGGGGCAGCGGCGCAGTTGCACGTCGCGCTCGGCAGCGATACGCGCAGCGTGCGGGAGCGCCGGGCGGAGCTGATTGCATCCGGGAGATCGCTGTTGCAAGGGAGCGAGCGCGTGGGCGGGGTCGACGTCGGCTGGCTCGGCGCGGCGAGCGAGGGGGCGATCGTCGACTTTGCGGGCGTGACGGATCCGCAGGTCGCGTACTTACCGGGCGGGCACACCAGCAAGCGGTTGCCGGTGGATTTTCTGGAGCGTCGCAATGTCGATGCGCTCGTGCTGCGGCGCTGGCCGGCTCGAGAGGGTGATGGAGCGCGCTGGGCGTATGCGGTGGATGCGCGGGTGATGACGTTGCGAGGTGCGCAGAGGTTTGTGCAGGTCGGTACGATTCCGCTCGCTGGCGCCGGTGAATACGTGGTGCTGCGGCGGCGCTCGGAGCAGCCGTGAAAGCGCCGCGCGGCTTCAGGCAGGCGCGCTGCAGCGGATGCGGGCTGACGGAGGCGTTGTGCTTGTGCGGCGCCTGGCCGGCGCTGCCCGCGGCGTGCGCCGTGAGCATCGTGATGCCCGGAAGTGAAGCGCGCGCGGCGTCGAACAGCGCGCGGCTCGCGGCGCTCTGGCTATCGGGCGGCAGCTTGCACGTGCGGGGAGCGGAGGGCTTGGCGGAGCCGGGGGAGCTGCTGGCGCGGCCCGGCGCGGCGCTGCTGTTTCCTGGCGGCAACACGGCAGCGCCGGCGCCGCGTGGGGTGACGCACTTGATCGTGCCGGATGGCACGTGGTCGCAGGCCTTGCGCATCGAGCGCCGCTGGTTTGCGGCGGCGGGGCTGCCGCGGCTCGAACTCGAGCCCGGGTGGCCGTCGGCGTACGGATTGCGGCGCACGGCGCGTGCAGAGAAGGGGCATTTGCGCAGCGGTGCGCGCAGCCAGCTGTGCACGTTCGAGGCCATCGCGATCGCGCTCGGAGTGCTCGGCGAGCGCGAGCTGGCGTGCACACTACTCGCGCGCTTCGCCGAGTGGGCGCGGCGTGCGCGCTGGCTCAAATCGGGCGGGCCGGTTCCCGGCGGGGCGCGAGAGCCGTTGCCGGAGGTGCTGCCCGAGCATCCGGCGCTGGCGAGGCTGTCGGCTCGCTAGCTAGTAAGCTCGGGCCAGCGATGGGAGTATATCCTCCGCGGAGGGTCGAGATCTGTGTCCCAGCTCACTGCCTCGCAGGTTGCCGCGGAGCGCGGCGTTCGTTCGCGCAATCACTGGAGCCATTGGATCTGGATCGCGTCGTGGGTCGTGGCGGCGCTGTTGGTGCTGCCGGGGCTGCGCGTCGGGCCCGTGTTCGACGACTGGTTTCATGCTTTCGATACCCACTCCTCGACGGGAGCGTGGCAGCGCTGGTTCGGGCTCTACGACTTTTTTCATGCCGACCAGGTCGCGCAGGCGCGCGAGTACGGCATATTGCCCTGGTGGACCGACGATCGGCTCTCGATCGAGGCAGCGGCGAAGCGGCGCCTGGCGGCATTGTGCGTGGGGGCTCTGGTCGCGCTCCTGCCGGTCACCTCGGGCATTCCTGGCGGCAGACTGATCCTGCTGCCGAGCGTGATCGCCTGCGCACTGTTCGGGATGGCGGGGCGCCGCGCGGTGCACGCCTGGCGAGAGCACAAGCGGCAGGCGTTGCTGCTCGGAGCCTGGGTGGCGCTGTTTGGCGTGGGCTTGCATCCACTGTTCCGCGCGCTGGTGCCGGCCGACATGGCCCGCGTCGCCAAGGAACTGCCGGCGGCGGCGCACGCCATCGCCGAGCGCTGCAAGGGGCGAGCGGCGCTCGGCATCGGCGTACCCGACCCCAACGCGGCGTACCTGAGCGCCATCCTTATTTCCATGCCGGAGAGCGAGCGCCCACAGGCGCTGCATTTGATCTCGATGGCGCCGGGGCATCATCACCTCGAGCAGACGGCGCCTGGCCGCTATGAGCTCACGGTCGACGGCGAGTTTCTCGCGCTGCCCTGGGCGCGCATCTATCGCGACACGCCGGTAGCGGCGCCCCTCGAGCGGGACTTGCGCGGCGTGCGCGTGGAGTTGCTCGAGGCGAGCGCGGAGAGCACGCGACTTGCGCTGAATGTGCCTGCCGATGCGCCGGCATGTTGGCTCACGCTGGAGAAGGGGGAGTTGGTGTCGATCGAGCCGCGGCGGGGGTTAGAGTGGGTGCCGACGGGGCGGCCGCAGTAGGGGCCCTGGGGAGATCACTGCTCATTCATCGTGAAGGCGTGGGGAGAGGGGTGCCCGCGCGGCGTGCGATGTCCGGGCGGTGTCAGGATGGATGTGGGGCTTTGCGGCGCCGAGAGCTGGGAGGAGGCTCGTGGAAAACAGATCTGAGGTTTCCATGGAAACCTGGGTCTGCGACGCGAGAGGAGGGGGCTTCCGCGGTAGTTCTCCGAGCGCAAGAAGCGGCGGGTTGCCGGCGGCTGGTGAGTCTTCTGCCTCACCACTGCGAGGGGTGCGCGAGTCTCGACTTCGGCGAGGAGACGGGCGGTCTTTCGCGCAACACGAGAACTGCCTGGCGCTAGGGGCCATCACTGCGGGAAGACCCTCCAGCATCGGATGGCTGCGTAGATTTTCGCTGGGCTCGCGAGTTCTGCGCGGTGTTCAGCTGTTGGAGCGCGAATGGCGGAACTGTATAGCGCCGGGCAGGAGGATGGCGTGCGTGCGTTGGGGAAAGGGTTCGCGTCCGAGCGACGCGCGTCAGGCGGTGGGTGGCGCGGCAGAATTTGAGAGTTGAACGAAGCCGCTCCGCAGCGGCGAAGTCCGCCGTCTTGACGGAGACGGGCCTCGGCCTCGCGGAGACTACCTGACGCAGGGGGATCTAGTGGCGCCTGGCGGGGAGCCGAGGAGAGGGGGCAGGCGTTCTTGCGCCAGCGTAACCAATATGGTACTTTTTCGGTGTGGCACGCTCCGCAACAGCATCGGATTCAACAGTTGCCCGAACCATTCGCTTCTCTGCCGGGCTCAGACAACAAATCGCGGCCGATGCGGAACGCTGCGGTAGGAGTTTCGAGGGCCAGGTGATCGCGTTGCTGCGTCGTCACTATGGTGAAGACGTCGACATCGCACCGAGTCCTGCGGAAATCCTAGCGCTGGCAACCGCCAGCATGGCGGACATGTCAGCGGCCGATGTTCGCTTGATCGAGCGCAAGTTGAAGGTAAGTGATCGCTAGGGCTGACTGGTGAACGAAGTCGAGCCTGTCTTGCTGGATACCGACACCTTGTCGGAGTTGAGCCGAGGGGACGCGGCGGTCGTCGCTCATGCTCAGGCATACCTGAGGGTGTTCGGGCGCTTTACAATTAGCTCGGTGACAGTCTTCGAGCGCCTTCGCGGGTACCAGCAAGCAATTCGGGCGGGAAAGCCCTTTCACCGGCAATTGCATGCGTTTGAAGCGCTCGTGAAGAACTCTGTTGTGCTGCCGTTTGATGAAGGTGCCGCGGCAGTATCGGGCACCATCTGGGCGGCCTGCTCCCGCGCGCAGCGCCAGAAGCTGGGGGACATTCTGATCGCGGGCATTGCATTGGCCCGGCAGATACCGTTGGCAACTCGGAACCAACGAGATTTTGAAGCGCTGAGTAAGAACGCCAAGCTAACTCTACATCTCGTAAATTGGACTGCCAGAGCCAAACGAGTCGGTCGGTGACGAGCAGCCGGTCGGCGCATAACTCCGACGTTGAAGCTGGCGGGTTCCTGGCTGGCGCGTCGTCCATCGCTGCCTTGTTGGCTTCGCCCAAGGCAGCGGTCGAGCCGAGTATCCAGGTTCGGGCGAGTCTGGAGCGCTCGCAGCTGAACGCGGTCTCGTTATGCAGTCGTCGGACGTGCCAGGGCTTGCATGGCACGCTCCAGCGCCAACTCGGCCGCTGACGCAATGTCTGGCTGTACGCCGGTGCCTTCCCAGTTGCTGTTCGTGATGGGATTGATGGATCGCCCCCACGGCACCGTCACGTGTAGGGCGAAGTCAAGGGCGTACGGCGCGGTGGGGTGCGCGCCGCCTGCCGTGATTTCGCCAACGACGATCGCGCGCTGATGCGTTTGCAATGTGCACGCGAGGTCCTCGCCGCCCGAGAAGGTGCGAGCGCTCGTGAGTACGTAGACGGGTTTTTTGCCCCAAAGCGCTTGCCGGGCAGCTCGCGCCGCGTCCAGAACTCTCGGGTCTCCCCGGTATCGCGTCGATAGATACTGCTCAGCAGCACCGCCCTGGCCTCGAAGAAATAGCTCGCGCGATGAAGGCAACCGTTTCGGGCCATCCACCATGGTTGTTGCGCAGGTCGATGATGACCGCGTCGGCGTCCGCGATCTCGCTCATGCGAGCGCCGATAGCCTCCTCCACGGCCGCGCCGAGCAGCGGGACGAAGCCGTTGATGGTGAGGAGCGCCACGTTGAGATCTGCGGTGAGCATCTGGGCAAACTCTGCCGCGTCGGTGATGGTGTCGTAGTCGCCGTGCGCAGCCTTCTCGCTGAGCCTCGCGACCATCTTCTGGGCTACTTCCTCGAAGATGTAATGCGCTTCGAGCTCGCGGCTCAAGGCACCGATCACGGCGTCTCGACGAGCGGCGTCCACATTCCGCTGCGCGAGCTCTTCCTGAGACAGGAACTGGGGTGGCTTCGGGATGGGTCCGATCTCGAACTGAACTACCCGATGCGGTGCGCTCGGCTCGACTTTGAGATGGACGCGAGCGAATTGGGGGCGGGCGCGCTCTTGGAGCAGGATGGTCAGCGCTGTCGGAGTGCTCTGTTCCACCTGCCTCTCGGTGAAGCCGTTGGTGCCGAGGCTAAGCCCGTGTTCGCGATCGATGTCTGCGACGTCGGCGCTCGCCGCCGAGCAGGGGAAATGCTGTTCGTGATATGCCAACAAGGTCTCGCGATTCCCCGAGTTGAACGCCTCGAGCCAGCGTGAGAATTGAGTCCCTGCCGGTGTAGCCGGCGCACTGACGGGGGACGTGTCCGCCACGAGCCCCGGCGTCGGCGCTGGAGGTGGCTGTGCCGCGGCCGCTTCGGGTGTATGCGCAGGCATGGCCGCCGGCGGGTGGCTGGCACCCCTTTCGGTGCAACCCGCGTTGACGATGGCCATCGAGAACAGACCGGGGCCCGCAATGACGGGCTGCGGCATCGGAGTGAGTGTCTGCTTGGGGGTCGGCATTTTCGTCGCGTAACGCGCGAGGGACTAGCGCGTCTTGAACGAGTGAAAGGTCCGGTATTGCGCCGGCGTCAGCCCCACGTAGCGACTGAGGCCAGGCTGCATGAACGTCATGAGCCTGTAAGTAAGATCCGCGAGGCCCATCGCCACCAGCGTTGTTAGCATGTTGCATCAAGCGTTGGTCCGACTACACGAGGGATATGAAGATCCCTGCGACGCGAAGAGCCCCGAGGTGTCGTCCGGGGCCCGCTTGTTTGAGGTCCGGCCCCCAAGCAAATCTTGCGAGTGTTGTTACTGCGCCGGTTGGCAGGTGTAGCGGACCTCCCAGTCGTGGAGGATGGGCGCGGTCTGCTTGTCCGTGGAGGGGACGAAGTCGATGGTGAGGCGGAGGTGGTCGAGGCCGTTGGAGTAGACGGCGTCGAGGGCCGCGCCGAGGTCTTTGAAGGCGGGGGTGGCGGGGCTGATGGTGGTGCCGGTGCCTTCGCCGAGGTCGATCAGGGGCGCCGCGTCGAGGGCGGTGGCGGTCTTGGCGGCTTGTACGTGGAAGAGGAGTTTGCTGTCGCTGGCCGCGGTGAGGTAGTAGTTGAGGAGCTGCCACTCGGGTTGGTAGTCGATCGGGCAGTCGGCTTCGTATTCGCGTTCGAAGCTCGCAGCCGTGAAGCTGGGCGGCGCCGCGCATTGGAAGTTGACGCAGGCGGTGTTGTCGCAGCAGTCCGCAGGGGAGTTGCAGCTGTCGCCGGCGGTGCCGCAGGTGCCGCTGATCGCAGCGCAGGTCTTCGCCGGCGGGCCGCTGGCAGGGGTCCAGTTGCTGGGCGCCCGGCAGGCAGCCGTGGGGTTGCTGCCGCCGCTGCCGCAGCATTCGTCGTTGCTGGAGCAGGAGACGCCGGAGGACTTGCAGGGCGTCGGCACGAGGTAGCCGCGTTCGTTGACGTAGTGGTTGGCGGTGGTGATCGCGGCCATGTTCTGGCCGGGCACGAGGAAGGCCGGGTGGCTGCGGTCGCTGGAGGTGGCCGTGGTGTCGTCGATCGCCGCCATCCAGAGCATGCTCGCCGCGCAGCTGAAGTGGGTGGCGACGCCGGTGCTGGACTTCTGGTTGAATTGGTTGCCGTAGGAGCGCGGGCTGGTGAACATGACCCAGCGGTAGCCGCCCACGGAGTTGGGCAGCACGGTGGGTTGGTAGGAGCGGTCGGCGTCGCTGGGGTCCTCGGCGTCGTTGAGCTGGGAGAGCTCGGTGGGGGGGCTGCCCGGGTTCTGGGTGTCGAGCGACATCAGCTTGCCCTTCCAGTAGCCGCGGGTGGTCGGGCTCATGCTGCCGTAGCTGGCCTCGAAGCAGGCGCGCTTCAAGTCGCTGTTGACGGTGATGCCGTGGCCGGAGCTGGTGGCATCGCAGAATTCGCCCGTCTCCGTCTCGACGTAGAGCAGGCTGCGGCTGTCGCTCTCGAAGAAGGGCCACTTGATCGGCAGGCCTGCGGCGGCCGAGCTGTAGGTGCTGTAGAGGCGCACCTTGTTGCTGAGCTTCAGCGTGCTCTGGTCGAACGACATCATCGTCAAGCCGCGGCGCCAGCCGGTGTCGCTCGCGCCCTTGATGGGGTCGGCGTCGGCGTTGACGTAGGCGATCTTGGTGCCGTCCGGCGAGAACACCGGCACCATCATCGAGGGCATCTGCGTCTCTTTGTAGGCGGTCGCGCTGTTGCTGGCGGTCGTGTAGGTGACCGCCGTGCCCACGGCGGGCGTCGAGACGTAGAAGACCTTGTCGTTGTTGACGGTGCCGGCGTTGACGTGCACCTCCGCCAGCGGCACCACCTCACCGGTCTCGTCAGCGTCGCTGCGGCGCTTGAGCAGCCACGGCGTCGAGCTGCTGCCCAGGGCGGTGACGGTGTAGATGCCGTTGTGGCTCTGGGTGCCTTCGTCCTTGACCAGGATCGAGTCGTTGAGAGCGAGCGTCACGCCGTCGATGGCGGGCAGGGCGCCGTTCCCCGTGCCCTTCAGCGTGGCGGGCGACGGGTTGATCGCCAGGGTGTGCGCGGGGAGACCCGCGCTGGTCGCGACGCGCACTTCGAAGATCGGGCTGCTGGGCGACTGGGTGAAGGCCATGCCCGGGGTCGCCTTTTCCGCGAAGGTGATGGCCTGGCTGTTCACCGTGCCCGCGGCCGTCACCTTCCAGGTCCGGCCATGGTTGGTGTTGCCGTCGCTCACGCGCACCTCCGTGCCCACCGCGAACTCGCTGTTGTTGTCGAAGTCGTAGCGGCGCTTCAGCACCCACTTGGAGGTCGGCGACACCGCGGAGCCGACCGAGCTCACGTAGTAAACTCCGTTCTGCTTCTGCGCCGTCTCGTCCTTGACCAGCACCGCCGCGCCCGCCTCGAGCGTGACGCCGTCGAGCGTCAGCGTACCGTTGGCAGAGGCGGTGAAGACGCCGTTCGACCAGCTCGCCCCGGCCAGCGCCGAGCCGGTGGTGGCGAACTGCACGCCCACGCCCGGGCTCTGGGTGTTGACGAAGAAGTAAGGCTTGGCGGCGCCGGCCTTGCCGAGCAGCACCGCGCTCTGCTGGTTGTTGCTCGTGGCCTGGTCGACGGTGTTGCCCCAGAAGGACGCCCCCTGCAGCACCAGCGAGCCGTCGGGCGAGATCGCGCCGTAGGAAAAGCCGCGGCTGTTCTCGCCGTCGCGTTCGTAGTTGTTGTACGGGTCGCCGGCGGTGTTGGCGGGGGCGGTGGAGCTGCCATTGTCGCTCAGGCCCGTGTAGGTGGGCGCGATGCCTTTGCCGTACGGAGAGAAGAACGGGTCGCCCGAGGAGTCCAAGCCGATCGTGTCCACGCCCTTGCTGGTGCCGCCGCCGACGACCTGCCAGGCCTGGTTGCCCGACACGACGCGCGCGCCGTTGGCCGAGACCGAATGGCACACGGGGCAGCCCGCGGTGGTGTTGAAGGGGTCCTGGTTGGGCGCGCTCTTCTGCGAGAGGTCGATGGCGCGCGTCATCGAGCTGTTGGCCGTGCTCGGGTGCGTCACGTTGCCCACCTCGCAGGTTTGCCCGGGAACGTAGCTGGTCGCGCTGTAGTTGGTGCCTTGCGTACCCGCGTGCAGCGTGCGCCGGTACTGGGTGTAGTAGACCGTGCCGTACAGCGGCTTGGTCGCGAACTTGACCGGGATCTTCAGCTCGTTCTTGACCTTGTTGGTCGTGCCGTAACGGCGCTGCACGATGATCTCGCCGACGGCGTTGACGCCGGCGCTGGCCACACTGCGATCGAACGCACTCCAGATCTCCTGCGGGATTTGCCACGCGGGCGAGCCCGTGGCCAGCGAGCCTTCCTTCGGATCTCCGCTCGTGTAGATCTTGCTGTACCAGAAGCTGGGTGAGCTCGAGCCCTGAGGGTAGCGCAGCGCCACCTGTACTTCGCTGGCGGCGTTGCCGCCGGTGTCCCACTGCACGAGCGGCGCCTGGAGGTCGAGCGGGAAGACGGTGTTCTTGTAGGGGTACAGCGTCTTGCCGCTGTCGGCAGCCAACCCGGCGCCGGCAAACTCGCTGATCAGGCTGGCGCTGGCCGCGCCGTTGACGTCGATCTTCACCACCACGTCGACCAGCGCGCTGCTGCTGTCGGCGGAGCTCTTCGCCGTGACCACGATCGGCGACGCGATGCCGGAGAAGGGCGTCAGCTTGCCGGTGCTGTCCAGCACGGCGCGGTCATAGGCGTCGATCGTCCAGCTCGGCTGAATCGGGGCGCCGCCCGTGCACGTGCCGCTGAAGGAGAGCGAGGCGGGGGTCGCCGTGATGGCTCCGTTCGCCGCGATGCCGGTGATCGTGAACATGGAGGTCGAGGGCGAGATCGCGATGTCGTCGCAGTGACCCCCCGACCCGCTCCCGGGCAGGGTCAGTCCGGTGGAGTCGGCTTTCAAGTCCTCGTCCACGAGCAGCCCGTCCGGGGTGTCGTTGACCAGCATGCAGCGCGGATCGCACAAGTTCTTGCAGTCTTTGCTCGTGGACAGGGCTTGCAGACGCAGGCCCGAGGCGGTCGTGGTGGCGGTCTCGACCTGTTGCTCAGCCTGGCACTCGCTCCACACACCAGCGTTGCAGCTGCGCGCGCCCATCGAGCAGATGGCGTAGTCTCCGCGCAGCTCGTGTACGCTGCCGCAGGCGATGCGAGCGCCCTCGTCCGAGCAGGGGCAGTCGGTCGAGGTCGGCTCGGCGCAGGGATCCTGCGCGGAGCCCGTCTGGAGCCACTGCGCGTCTCCGTTGCCGTCGAGGGAAGCGGGCTCGGGCGGCTCGCCCTGCGAGCAGCCGCTGAACAGAGCCACCAGTAGGGGACTGAAACTGAGCGACGTTCGGCGAAAGCTGGGGCGTCTGGGTGGCGAGAACATTGACAGATTCGTTGATCCAGAGCGGCTTCCATGGCAGCGGAGTGAAGCGGTTTCTTAACGGGTTTGCATCGTGGGGCGACAAAACATTGTCAGGACGGGGCAGCGCGGGGTGAGCGCTGGAGCGGGCGCATCGGGGAGTTGCGCCCCTTCTCCCGGTTCTGCGCACCTGCGCACCCTGGCTGCGCTGGCGCTCTGCGCGTGCAGCGCGGCGCAACCGGCGCACCTCTCGAGAGCAAGAGAGGCGGTCCGGCGCGTGCAGAGCAACGTCACGCGCGAGGACTACGTGGGCTCGGCCAGCTGCGAGCCGTGCCATGGGGCGATCTACCAGTCCTGGCAGAGGTCGCCGATGCATCGCATGACGCGCCCCTCCGGGTCCGACCTCCGCGCGCATTTTGACGGCACGGAGTTTTACCTCGGCCGCGATACGGCGCGCGTCGAGCAGCGCGGTGGGGAGCGCTTTGTCGAGCTGCACGGGTCGGGCGCTGCGCGGCGCTATCGGGTGACCAAGGTGATCGGCGGGCGGCACCGCGAGGACTTCGTCGGTGTGGAGCTGAGCGGCGGCGGCTCGGAGCAGCTCGAAGAAGATCCGGAGAGCCCGAGTGCCCGCGAGGCAGCCAACGGCCGCGAGCAGGTGCTGCCGCTGTCGTGGGTGTACGCGACGTCGTCGTGGCGCTACAAAGGGTACTCGGTGATGCTGCCCGAGCGGCCCGCGCTGCGCGCTGGCCCCGTCTGGGCCGCGACCTGCATCGGTTGCCACAACACGCTGCCGTACCTGACGCTCGCGTACGATGATCTGCTGGGTCCGTCGGCGCCGGCCTATCAGGGCTCGGTGCACGATCGCTTGCTGCCCAGCGAGCGGCTGTGGCCGGTGCACGTGAAGGATGAGGCGGGGCTGAAGCAGGCGGTGGCGCTGGAGATCGAGCACCTCGGCGGCCCATCGAGGGCCGCTGCGGAACACTCATCGCTGGAGCGTGTGCTCGGGGCGGCCATCTCGACCACGCGCCACGGGCTCGGCGCCGAGCATCTCGTGGAGCTCGGCGTCGGCTGTGAGTCGTGCCACTACGGAGCGCGCGAGCACCTGGCGGACCCCAGCGTGCGGCCGAGCTTCGGCGTCGAGAGCTCGCTGTTCGAGATCGCGCCGCCCGCCGAGCCGGCGCGCGCCGAGCAGATCAACCGCACCTGCGCGCATTGCCACTCGGTGCTGCTCAGCTCGTATCCCTGGACCTGGGAGGGCAAGCGGCGGCGCGACCCGGTGCCGGGTGGCAGCTCCACCAACTCGGGGGAGGGGCGCGATTTCTTGCTGGGCGGCTGTGCGCGCGAGCTCGCTTGCAGCAGCTGCCATGATCCGCACGCGGAGGATTCCGCGGACCGGCTCGCGCAGCTCGTGACCCCGCGAGGCAATGCGCTCTGCGTCGGTTGCCACCAGCAGTACGGATCGCAGGCAGCGCTCACCGAGCACACGCATCACCCGGCGGGCTCGGCGGGCAGCGCGTGCGTGGAGTGCCACATGCCGCGCAAGAACATGGGGCTCGACTACCGGCTGACCCGCTATCATCGCATCGGCTCGCCCACGGATCCCGAGCGCGTACTCGGCGATCGGCCGCTGGAGTGCGCGCTGTGCCACGCCGATCGCAGCGTCGAGTCGCTGACCGCCGACATGGAGCGCTGGTGGCGGAAGAGCTACCCGCGCGAGGCGCTGCGCGAGCTGTACGGCAATGACCTGAGCGCGAACACGCTGTCGAGCACGCTGCAGCGAGGCAAGCCGCACGAGCAGGCGGTGGCCATCGCGACCTTCGGCGACCAGCGCGTGCAGAGCGCGCTGCCCGAGCTCCTGCCGCAGCTCACGCACCAGTACCCGCTGGTGCGCTTTTATACCAAGGCGGCGATCGAGCGCATCACCGGGCAGCCCTTGCCCGTGGATGTGAACGGCTCCGGCGCCGAGATCCGCGCGGCGGCAAACAGCTGGTGGGCAGCGCGCAAGGGAGGCAACACAACTCGGCTTGCGCCGATGCCGAGTCGTCCCTCAGACTAGGACCATGTCGGCGAGCAAGGTCCGAGCGGCGTGCGCCTGGTCCGTGGCTGGCGCGAGCTGGGTGCTGTCCAGCTCGGCGGCGGCGGCATCGCTCGAGCTGCAGGGACCGGAGAGCTGCTCCGATCGGGAGCAGCTCGGCTATCATGTCGAGTGGCTGCTGGGCAGCTCGCCTTGTTGGAAAGCGTCCCGCAGCCGAGATCGCCGCGGCCGATGGCATCGGGATCAACACGCTGTACTCGCGCATTCGCAGCCTGCGGCTCGAGCTCATTTCTGGAGCGGAGGGAGCGGGGCAGCTCGCGCGGAGCCCGAGAGCCATGAACGCGCGCTCCCTCGACACAGTGCTGGCCGCTGCCCGTGCGGGCCTGTCGCCATCGGACGAGCAGGTGGAGGCGATCGGAGCGCGCCTGGCCGCTCCGATGCCGTTGAAAGAGGCAGTGCCACGCCCCGCTCCGGGGCGCTGGGCAGCCTTCAAGGCCACGGGCAGCGCGGGGCTGCTCGCCGCCGGAGTGCTCGTCGGGGCAGGCTTCCTCGCGGGGCTGCTCGCGCACCGCGCGCTGACCTTCGTCGAGCTTCCTCCGCCACCTCTCCCCGCCCCCATCGCGAGCCCCACGCCCGAGCTCCTGCTCCCCACGGAAGCCCCGACGGCAACGCCCGCAACGAGCAGCAAGAGGGCAGGAGGGCAAGCGGGCGCTCCACGGCCGCGCGCGGCGCATAGCTCCCCGGACGACTCGACGGCAGAGCTCGCGCCGCCAGGCGCGAGCAG
>JAICTU010000571.1 GCA_025936205.1 Polyangiaceae bacterium
CCTCGCTGCCGTCGGCGGCGGCGCTGGCATCGTGGCTCGGAGCGCCCGCGCTGGGCTCGGCGTGTTGGCGCGCCGTATCCGCGGCTTCGCGCAGCGCCGCCAGCGACTCGCGCGCGCGCTGCCGGCCGCGCGCGTCCGCGCCCGGGGTCTTGAGGAAGGCTTCGTACTTCTCGATCGCCGAGTCAGTCTCGCCGAGCTCCTCGTAACAGCGCGCGATGTTGAACAGCAGATTCGGGTCGCTGTCGACGGCGTAGGCCTGAATGAACTTTTCGATGGCGTGCCGGTAGTCGCGCGCCGCGTAGAACGCCGCGCCTTCTTCGTTCAGCTGAGCCACGTTCGTCTGGCTCGCAGGGGCCGCGGCGCGACTCTCGTTGGCCGCGCCGGCGGGCGCAGCGCACAACCCGAGGGCGAGCAGGAGCGCCGGTGCCGGAGGGCAGCGCAGCAGGACTCCGAGTTTGGCGGACGCATTCATGGCTACGTTATTCTCCACTTGGATGATGTGATGCCGCCGCTCAGTCGAGCAGGCGGGCACGGCCTTGGCCGTCGACCAGCTTCACGCGGCTGCGCTCTTCGACGAGCGGCGCGCTGGGCGCGGGCTCGGGTTTCGGCGCGGGCTCGGGCGCGGCTTCCACCGCGGCCGGGGCCTCCTCGCGCGCGGCCTCGCCGCGCCGGGCAGGAGCGGCCTTGCGCGCCGGCGGGCGTGCGGGGGCGGCGGGACGCGCTCGCGCCACCGGCTCGGCCTGCGCCGCCGGGGCCGCCTCTTCGCGCAGCACCACGCGCGTGCGCACCGGCTTGGCGCCGGCCGGAGCCGGGTCCAGCTGCAGGAAGGCTTGCTCGGTCAGATAGCCCTGCCTGGAGATCGAGAGCTGTTGCGTGCCGACGGGCAGCTGCGTGGAGAGCGGGGTGAGGCCCACGGCCTGCCCGCCCACCTTGACCAGCGCTCCGCTCGGTTGGCTCTCCACGAGCACCATCCGGGACAGCGAGAGCTCGGCCGCCTCTTCGCGCGCCGGAGCATCGGGCGGAGCGTGCCCGCCGAGCGCGGAGGCCGCGGCGGCAGTAGGCGCTTCCACGCGCGTCGCGATCGGCGCGTTCGCGCGCTGCCAGCCCACCCACAACATCACACCCGCAGCGACCACCCCCGCGAGCGCCAGCAGCGAGACGATGCGCGAGGTGCGGGGATCTTCGAGCCCGCGGCTCTCGCGCCCGCCGAACACCGGTGGCGCGCTGATCTCGGGCATGGGCAGCGCCAGCATGTGCGCGCTGGAGCGATAGTCGGGGATGGGCGCGCTCACGAACGAGCGACTGATCGGGGCCGGCGTGGGCATGGGCGCCGGCAAGTAGCTGTCGCTCTGGTTGCCCAGGATCGACGACGCGCGCTGCGCGTACAGGCGCGCACGCGCCGGCGCAAACGGGAGCAGGGCGATGGCCAGCTCGGCCACGTTCTGAAAGCGCCGCGCCGGGTCCTTTTCCAGGCAGCGATCGATCACTGCCTGCAGCGACGGCGGCGCCTCCGGACAGTGCATCGCCAGCGGCGTCGGCGACGTCTCCAGGATGCGGGTCCAGACCTGCCGAACGCTGTCGGCCACGAACGCGCTGCGCGCCGTGATCAGCTCATACAACACCGCGCCTAGCGACCAGACATCCGTGCGGTGATCGACCTCGGCGGTCGAGCGAATCTGCTCCGGCGACATGTAGAGCGGCGTCCCGAGCAGGCACTGCGCCTCGGCGCCCGACAGCTCGTCGCCGAATACCTTGCCGGTGAGCGCCGCCTTCGAGATGCCGAAGTCCAGGAGCTTGATCAGCTCCAGATCGCCCTTCTGCGTCAGGAACAGATTCTCCGGCTTGATGTCGCGATGGGTGATCCCGCTCGCGTGTGCCACGGCCAGCGCCTCGCAAGCCTGCATCACGTAGTGCACGGCGCGGCGGATCGTCAGGCGTCCTTCCAGCTCCAGCACCTGGCCGAGGTCGCGCCCCTCCAGATACTCCATGACGATGTACGGCCCGATGCCGTCGGCAGTGCCTACGTCGAACACCTGAGCGACGTGCTCGCTCTTGATCGTCACCGCGGCCTTGGCCTCGCGCGCGAAGCGCTGCAGCACGCCCGGCACCTGCTGCATCTCGGCGCGGATGAACTTGATCGCGACGCGCTCGTCGAGCTCCAGATGCCGAGCGGCCAGCACCACGCCCATCGAGCCGACGCCGATCACGTGCTCGATCCGGAACCTTCCGGACAGCACCTGTCCCACCGCGTAATCCTCTGGACTGAACGTGTTGCTCTGTGGAGCGAACAAGCTCTCGGCACTATCCGGACTAGCTCTGTCCGGGCTGGCTGTGCGTTGAGAAGGACGGCCGGGGTCGCGGGGGAACTTACTTGGGTTCATGCATCTTACATGGGAGCGGATCCAAAACTGGCGAACCTGCTCGCACGTAGCAACGGGACAGCCCGCGTTTCAGCCGGTTAAATCGCGGTTCTGTCGCACCAAGATGGCACGCACCCCTGAAAACCAGAGCTGAATCACCCGTCCTGGTGCGGGAGTGCGTGTTTCTCGCACCGTCGCGCTTGCACCAGAGGGGTGAGGCGGCGCGAGGCAACTCGAGTCAGGTGCAGCCGCGGACGCTCAGAGCCGCGTGCTCCAGGCGAGCCCCCACACCCCGGAGCCCAGGATTGGAAACCAGACGCTGCGCGAGCTGCTGACTGCGTCACGCTCGTTGTTCCGGTAGTACACGCCCCAACTCAGCAGGTAGCCCGCGGAGAATCCGACAGCATTGCCCACCAGCACGTCGCTCCACCAGTGCTTGTCCGCGCTGATCCTCAGCAGCCCGGTCGCCAAGGCAATGCTCGCCGACCCGACGCAAGCGCCGAGGTCCGCCGCGAAGCTACCATACAGCGCGAGCTGCTGATGGTGCGCGCAAGTCAGCCCCGCAAAGGTCGAAGTCGAGTTGGCGTGACCGCTGTAGAAGGAGAGATTTCGGTTGCCGGCGCTGCAATCCGAGCCACCGCCGCTGTCGCAGTGTTCGGCGTGAGGACGCTCCCGGGCGACGAGCAGCTTGGTGATCGTGACGGCGAGCTCACTGAGCCCGTAGGTCTCGGTGTCGATCACGGTCATCTGCCAGGCGACGTCGGGTTGTTTGTGGATCCCCGCCGCCACAAGCCAAGCGTCGAACAGCAGTTGCGCGGCGGACACGCCGACCAGAACGTCGCTGATCGTGTCCGCCGTTTTGCGGCCCGAAGCGGAATCTGCCCGCAGCAAGTGCTGCATCTGCCGATCGAGGAGGATCGGACCCGTCCAGTGGGGCTCGCTGGCTTGCGGCAAAGCCTGTGCTGCCAACGCGCCCAGCAGGAAGGTGGGCGCGAGCACGTATTCGGGCCAGCCCACACGGCGAAAGGACTCGCGCCAGCGGACCTCACCGGCGTCAAACGCCGACCTGCTTGCTCGCGCTGCGCTCGTGTCCGCCAGGGCGGGCGTGCTCAGCGCAACCCCTACCGCCAGCAAGCCAAAGCCCTGTGCCCTTCCCCAGCTCCTCATCTTCAATGGGCATACCAGCACGATCGCCCGGCTGACGACGCTTTTCGCCTGCCCGGCTTGGGGCTCGCCGACCGCGGCGCGTCGGTACTTGCGAAATCGCGCCGCTCCGGGCAAGCAGCGCAGCATGTCACTGCTCTCTCGCCTCCTGCCGCTGCAGGCCAATGGCTTCGGCTACGGCTCCACGGCGGACGACGTCGTGCGGGATCTCGATCTCAGCTCGCGCACCATCCTGCTCACCGGCTGCGCGTCGGGGCTCGGTCTCGAAACGCTGGCCGCGCTCGCGCGCCGCGGCGCGCGAGTGTTCGCCGCTGCCCGCACTGAGGCCCGCGCGCGCGAGGCCTGCGCCGGCATCGCACAGGCTCAGCCCATCGCCTGCGATCTGGCAAACCCTGCCTCGGTGCGTTCCTGCTGCGAAACACTGCGCAACACCGCGCCGCTGCTCGACGCCATCATCTGCAACGCCGGCATCATGGCGCTGCCGAAGCTGGAACAGGCCTACGGCTACGAGTTGCAGTTCTTCACCAACCACGTCGGCCACTTCCTGCTGGTCACCGGCCTGCTGGGCCGGCTCGCTCCACAGGGGCGCGTGGTGATGGTCAGCAGCAACGCGCACCGCCGTGCGCCGCGCGGGGGCATCCAGTTCGACAACCTGTCCGGCGAGGCCGGCTACAACCCGTTCCTGAACTACGGGCAGTCCAAGCTCGCCAACCTGCTCTTCAGCAATGAGCTCGCGCGTCGGCTGCCGCAGGGGCAAAGCTCCAACGCGCTTCACCCCGGGGTGATCGCCACCAACCTCGCCCGCAGCTCGCCCGGCTTCATCCAGGTGATGTTGAAGGCCTTCGAGCCGCTGGCGTTGAAGAGCCCAGCCCAGGGTGCGGCCACCCAGTGTTACGTGGCCGTTCATCCAGGAATGCAGAGCACCGGCCGCTATTTTTCCCACTGCAATCTGGCGACGCCCAGTGCCCTCGGCAGCGATCCGGCGCTGGCGCGGAAGCTGTGGGAAGCGACGGAACGCATCGCGGGAGGCCTCTGAGACCAACTACCGGCCGCCCGGTGGCCAAAACTCGCCGCACCTGACGCTTGGCCTGGGGTTGCCCTCCGGCCTATAGGGCTCGTCCGCCCACGCTTGGCTCATCCACAGCCGGCCTCTCCCCAACAGGACTTTGCGATGAACGACACCACCGCGCCCAGCGCGCCCCTCACTGCGTCCGTGCCGCTGGCGGGACCTCCCGCCTCGGAACATAGCGAGCGCGGTCGAACCAATGGCTTGCCCTTCATCTTCTGGCTGCTGGAGCAGAACATCTGGGCGCTGCTCGCCGTGCCGACGGTGGTGGCGCTGATCGTCGGCGCGGTCACGCACCTGCACTGGCCGAGCATGGTCGCAGCGTGGCTGGCGGTTCCGCTGTTCGGAGTGATCCTGCCGCTCCTCTACCTGGTCTACCTCTCGCACAGCCACGACGCCGGCTCGGTCGACTGGCGCTGGGCCATCGAGTGGAAGGATGAGGCCGAAGGCCAGAAGTGGTTTGGCAAGAAGATCCCGATGGAGATCCTCTACGAGGCCTACATCGCGGGCAAGCTCGACTTCAAACACGACGTCTACGAGACGCTGCTGCGGCGGAACCAGCTGTTCCGCTTCTGCTTCACCTGGGGTGACATCAAGTTCTACTTCAAGGACTTCCTCACGCAGAACGTCACGCACAGCAAGCGCAGCGACGAAGCCGACATCGCGCACGTCTACAACCGCGGCAACGACTTCTATCACTGGTTCCTGGGTGACACGATGACGTACACCAGCGGCATCTTCCAGGATCCCTCGGAGTCGCTGGAGACCGCGCAGGAGCGCAAGCTCGAG
>JAICTU010000316.1 GCA_025936205.1 Polyangiaceae bacterium
GCAGGCGACCTTCGGCGTGATCAATCTGTCGCTGGTCAACAATCGGCCGGAGACGCTCAACCTCGTCGACACCATCCAGCACTTTGTCGATCACCGCCGCGAGGTGGTGAGCCGGCGCACCCATCACGATCTCACCAAGGCCGAGGCGCAGCGCGAGCTCGTGGAAGGCCTGGGCATGGTGACCACCGACACGGATCTGGTGATCAAGACCATCCGCGAATCGGAAGACCCGGAGATCGCGCGCGAGCGCTTGATGAAGTTGCCCTTGAAAGGGCTCGAGGAGTTCGTGCGCCGCGCGGGACAGACCCTGGATCCCGAGCGCCGTGGCGATTATTTCCTCAGCGAGCGCCAGGCGCGCGCCATCCTGGAGATGCGCCTGGCCCGCCTGACCGGGCTCGAACAAGAGAAGCTCGCCAAGGAGTATGCCGAGCTGTCCGCGCAGATCGCGTACCTCTCCGGCATCCTGGCCGATGAAGGCAAGCTGATGAACCTGATCGTCGAGGAGTTGCTCGCGCTGAAGGAAAAGTACGGCGAAGACCGCCGTACGGAGATCGTCGACAACGAGGCCGAGATCCAGCTCGAGGATCTGATCCAGGAAGAGCAGATGGTGATCACCATCTCGCATGGCGGCTACATCAAGCGCACGCCGCTCTCCACCTACCGTGCGCAGAAACGTGGCGGTAAAGGCAACCGCGGCACCACCGCTCGCGAAGACGACTTCATCACCCAGCTGTTTGTCTGTTCGACACACTCGTTCGTGTTCTTCTTCAGCGATCGCGGCAAGGTCTACGTGAAGAAGGTGTACGAGGTCCCGCTCGCGGCGCGCGGCGGCCAGGGGCGCGCGATCGTCAACTTCGTGGGCATGGAGGAAGACGAGCGCATCGCCGCCATCACGCCGATCATCGGCTTCAACGAGGGTCTGTACGTGACCACGTTGACGCGGGGCGGTCAGATCAAGAAGTCCAGCGTCGTCGATTATCAGAACGTGCGCGAGAAAGGCATCATCGGCGTCAAGATCAACGACGATGATCAGCTGCTCGCGGCCGCGGCGACCGACGGCAGCCGCGAGTTCTTGATCGCGACCCGCAAGGGTAAGTGCATTCGTTTTGACGAGCAGCAAGTGCGCCCGATGGGCCGCGCCTCGATGGGCGTAAAGGCCATTGAAATCGACGAAGACGACACCGTCGTGGCGCTCGCCATCACCGATCCCGAGCGCCAGCAGGTGCTGGCCGTATGCGAGCGCGGCTACGGCAAGCGCACGCCGCTCGAGGAGTTCCGGCAGCAGAAGCGCGGCGGCAAAGGCATCATCTTGATCGATACCAGCGAGCGGAACGGCCCCGTGGTGGGCCTGGCGCTGGTGCACGATCGCGATGAAGTGATGCTCGTCACCGATCGTGGACAGATGCTGCGCACGCGGGTCGCGGAGATCCGCGAGACGGGCCGCAACGCGCAGGGTGTGCGCGTGATGAACGTGGAGGCTGATGAGCGCGTGGTGGCGATCGAGCCGGTCGGTGAGAGCGAGGACGAGGAAGTCGCCGGTGCGGCGGTCGAGGGAGAGGGCGTGAGCGCCGCGGCTGCCGAGGGGGCTGTCGAAAGCGGCGCCGGCGACGGCGGCAACAGCGGGCTGGAGTTGGTGGAACCGATCGATGACGCCGAGGAAGGCGCGGAGGGCGACGGCTCAGACGAGCCCAGCTGAACCGAGCAGGGACTGCACCGCAGCGTACGGATCGATTTCGCCGCGGCCGACGCGATCGGCGAGCGCTTCGATTGGCTCGCGCTGGCGCTCGAACACCCACTCATTCAGGCGCTCGCGCAGCAGCACGACCAGCTCGCCGCGCAAGCGCTGGGCTTGACGCGCTTGCCCTTCGGCGCTGGTCGTGAGCCAGGTGCGATGACGTTGCAGTGCGCCGAGGAGCTCCGCGATGCCTTCATCACGCTGGGCCACGCACTTCAACACCGGGACCTCCCAGCCGGTGGTGCCCGGGGGCGCTGCGACGCCCGTCCCGAGCCACGACGCACGGTGACCCGAGTGCCCGGCGGATCCCGAGGCCCCGGCGGTCACGCCGGCGAGCGCGAGCATGCCGCGCAGGTGCTGGGCAGCGCTGTCGGCGCCGGGCAGATCCGCCTTGTTGACGGCAAAGACGTCGGCGCATTCGAGCAGCCCGGCTTTGGCCGCTTGCAGGTCATCTCCGCCACCGGGCGACTGGAGTACCAGCGTGCTGTGCGCCACGTGCATGACCTCGATCTCGTCCTGGCCGACGCCGACCGTCTCGATCAAGACGGCGTTCGCGCCCCACGCGGAGAGTAGCCGCGCGACGTCGGCCGTGGTGCGCGATAGCCCGCCGAGCGCGCCGCGGGTGGCCAGCGAACGGATGAAGACCTCGGGATCATCCCAGTGCGCTTGCATGCGGATGCGGTCTCCCAGCAGAGCCCCGCCGCTGAAGGGGCTCGAGGGATCGACCGCGACCACGCCCACCCTCTGGCCCTGAGCGCGCAGGTGCTGGATCAGACGGCTGGTGAGCGTGCTTTTACCGACGCCCGGGCTGCCGGTGATGCCCACCCACCAACTGCTGCGGCTGTGAGGATAGAGCGCCGACAGTAGCTCGTGATGCCCCGGCCAGCGCTCGTCCACCATGCGGCAGGCGCGGGCCAAGGCCCGCACGTCACCGGCCAGCACGCCCGCGAGTACCTGATCCAGGGCCGCCATCTGCCGTACGAGCGAGACTCGTTATTTCGGCGCCGCCGCCAAGCGATCCAGCAACCCCCGCACTCCGAGCACGTACGACGCCTCGCCGAAGCCGGCGACCTTGCCGATGCAAGCGGGTGCGGTGCGGGAACGGCGCCGGAAGGGTTCACGGGCTTCTGGATTCGAGAGATGCACCTCGACGGCGGGAATGCCGGCAGCCAGCAGTGCATCGTACAGCGCGTAGGACGTGTGCGTGTAAGCGCCGGGGTTGATCACCATGCCGGCAAACCCTTGCTCCGCAGCCGACCCGATCCAGTCGACCAGCTCACCTTCGTGGTTTGATTGCCGACATTCCACGCTGGCGCCCAGTGCCGCCGCTTCCTCCCGGATGCGTTCATGGATCTGCTCCAGCGTGCGATGCCCGTACACCTCCGGCTGGCGCTTGCCGAGGCGATGCAAATTGGGGCCGCTCAGGATCAAAACGCGGACTGGACCTGCCATTAGACGAGCTCATTCGCGAACTGCGGAGCCGCGGCCCGCAACAGGTAGCGCCCCTTGCCTACGTTCCCTCCGGGCCCCAGCGTGAGCGCGACGAAGTAGCTCTCATTCACGATTCGGATCAGCGTGGTCATCTGATCGCTCTGGAACGAAATCTCCCGCATTTGGCCCACGTCCAGCATCTCACCGGCGCGCTGAATGGCCTTGACGACGACGCTGGCCTCGGCCCCGACGACTTCGATGTCGCACGCGCTGCCCTCCTTCGAGTAGGCTTCCACGGCGATCCCTTCGAGATCCATCAGCAGGCCCGCTTCGGCCCCTTCCGTGCTCTCCACGAAGTGCCGAATCGACTCCCTGAACATAGGAACAACTCTACGCCGCTCACTGTCTGCCGTGAAGCTCAAAACGCGCGCGGAGCACGGCGGCCCTCATGAACGGCGGCTGTCACTTTGCGGGCCCCGTCATTTGCGCGCCCTGGCACCCGGGAGCGGAAACGGCCGGCGCCCGACCCTCGACCCTCGAGCCTTGACCCTCGAGAGCGTGAACGGCTACTTTCGAGCTGCGGTCACTCGGTGCTTTCGTCCGCTCTCGTCACCCTAACCAGATTCGATCAGCCACATGCGCGCCAAAGCGGGGGATCCGCCCCGCACCATGCCTCAGAAGATCCTGGTGGGACGCACCGAAGACGCTCGCCTGGAGGAAGACATCGTTCGCGTTCGCGTCGATCAGGTGATCCTCGCGCGAGAGCCGAACGAAATCCTGCGCGAAGCGGCAGACTGGGGCTCCAGTAAGTCGGCGGTCGAAACAGCGGTCGCCTACGACACGCGTTGCGTGACGGGAGACGGCTCCTCGGAAGGCTCTGGTGAAGAGGGAGCAGGTCGCGCCAGGCAGCAGGTCACGCGCTCGTGGATCGACAGTTTTGTCGACGGCGGCCTGGTGATCGCCCGAGCCGGCATCGGTTTTCCCGCTGCCGTGCATCTGGAGCGCTTCGCGGCGCCGGCCCGTCTGGCCATCACGGACGACCCGCGGCTGGTCTCGATGGGAGGTGCTGGCATGCTGACGCTGCTCGGCTCGCGTTCGCAGATCGCGGGCGCGCTGCACGACGGTACGATCATGGTGCGGCCGCCGCGCAGCGTGCAGATCCTGCTTTCCGGCAAGCTGCGTCCGTTCGTGTGCGTGCGCGATCTGGCGCTGGAGCTAATGCGCCGAGGTCTGCGCGAGCTGATCGAGGCCATTGATGTTCGGCACGGCGCTCCGGTCGTTCTGGAGTTTGCCGGGCCCAGCGCGCGTCTGATCTCGATCCCGGATCGCGCCCTGCTCTGTTCTCTCGCGCCGCGCCTCGGCGCGGTCGCGGGCGTGTTCGTCAGCGACGAGCGCACCGAGGTCTATCTCCGCGATCAGCGCCGCTCCAAGGCCCATCGTCCGCTGGTGCCCGACGCGGGGGCGCCCTGTGACGAGGTGCTGACTGTGGATCTCTCCGCCATCGATCCGCTGCTGCAGGACGCCAAGGGTGAGGTGCGGCCGGTGCGCGATCTCGATGGCACGCCCGTGCAACAGGCGGTGCTGGGTGGCGACCTGGGCGCGCCGCTGCGCGACATGCTGGCGGCGACGGCGCTGCTCAAGAGCAAGCGCGTGCCGCCGGAGCTGGATCTGCTCGTCGCCTGTGCCTCGCGACAGGTACTCGAAGTCCTGGCGCGCGCGAGCGCGCTCGTGGATCTGATCGCGACGGGCGCGCGCCTGATCGAGCCGGATTTTCGCCTGCTGAGCGGTCAGCTCTATCCTCCGCCGAAAGGCGGGCTCTCGCTGCGCACCTACGATGCGGATCACGGCGCCGCAGAATCGGGCTTCTTGGTCGCGTCCGCGGAGACGTTGGCGTATGCGGTTGCGAACGGCCAAATCGGCGATCCGCGCTCGTTCAAGCGGCCGGTGCGCATCACCGTGCCCCGCGAGCTGCCCACCGAAGACGTGCTGATCGTGCGCCAGCCACGCAGCAAGAGCAAAAAGGTCGAGAGCGCCGTCGAAGCGGAGGCTCCGCCGCCCAAAGCGCACGCAGCTGCCTGGAGCGAGGAGCTTCGGCTGGGCGTGGTCACCCGTCCCTCGGTGCCGACCGGTCCGAGCGCCATCGTCACAGGGAACCTGGAGGAGCTCGGCTGGTACGCGGGTAGAGCTTCTGCCCTCGCGCCCGCGCTGCGCGTGATCGTCGCGCCGTTCGTGCCATCGGGCTGGGTCACGCTCTTCTCGGCGTGCGGCGTGCTCTCGCTGCAGGCAGATCAAAGCCAGCTCTCCACGCTCCAGAAAGCCGCGCGTCTCACGGTACTCTCTCCCGAGCGCTGGCAAGAGCACGTGCCGGTCAGTGTGGACGGGGAGACGCTGCAGCTGCGCTGGGCCGCCAATCCCCGCGAGCGGGAATGGGCGGTCAGCGGATCGCCACAGGGCGGCGCCTGAAGAGCCTCAGGGCGCCGCGTCGAACAGGCGCCGGAGCAGCTGTTGCACCGCCCGTGCCGCGAGCAGCTCGCCTGCCGCCACCTTGCGCTGCAGCTCCTCCAAGTCGCGCGCGCGCGGATCGCGCAGAAAGCTCCGCCACAGCTCGGCCTGCAGCCGCCGCTGAAACTCCGCGCGGCGCTGTGCCTGTCGCCGCAGCTGCAACTGTCCGGAGCCGGCGAGCTCGGCGTAGCGGCGCTCGAGCTCGCTCCAGAGCCGATCGACCCCCACGTTGTCGCGTGCGCTCAGCGTGAGCACCGATGGCGGCGGATCGGCGGTGCTGCGCCGGGCGGACAGGGCGGCAGCAAATTCCGTGGCGGTTCGCCCCGCGAGCTCCGCGCGCGCCCCGTCCGTTTTGTTGACGGCGATCACATCACCCCACTCGGTGAGCCCTCGCTTGAGCCCCTGGAGCTCGTCGCCGGCGCCCGGCTCCAGCATCAAGAGCAGCACGTCGACCACGCCCGTCACGGCAGACTCCGCCTGCCCCACGCCCACCGTCTCGACGAACAGCGGATCGTAACCGGCCACGTCGCAGAGCAGCAGCACGTCGCCCGTGGAGCGTGCGATTCCGCCTCCTTGATCCCCAGAGGGCGACGGGCGCACGAACGCCGCGCTCTGCCGCCCCAGCTCCAGCATGCGCGTCTTGTCCCCCAGAATGCTGCCGCCGCCGCGCTGGCTGCTGGGATCGATCACCAGCACCGCAGGCTTGCGCCCCGAGTTCACCAGCAGCATCCCGAGCCGCTCCAGCAGCGAGCTCTTGCCGACTCCGGGCGGCCCGGAAATGCCGATGCGCATGCCGCGGCGCTGGCGCGGGAATAGCTCGCCGAGCAAGCTCATGGCAGCGTCGCCATCCTCTGCGCGGGTGCTCTCCACGAGCGTGATGGCGCGCGCGAGCGCCCTGCGATCCCCCGAGACGATGCCGCGCGCGAGGGGAGAGAGCTCGGCGCTCACCGACCCTCGAGCTCGCCAGGAGTGCCCACCGGAACGCGGGGCGTCGCCGCCGCAGCCGAGCTGTCGCTGGCCGGCTCGATCTCGTCGAGCAAGCGAGCGATCGCCTCCACGATCGGCGTGCCGGGACCGAAGATGTCCTTCACGCCAGCTGCAATCAGCGCCGCGTGGTCCACGTCCGGGATCACTCCGCCGCAGACCGTCACGATGTCTTCGGCCCCGAGCTGCTGGAGCCGCGCCACCAGCGCCGGAACCAGCGTCAGGTGGGCGCCTGCCTGGGTCGAGACTCCGACGGCATGCACGTCGTTGTCGACCGCTTGCTGCGCGACCTCGTCGGGCGTCTGGAACAGCGGGCCCACGTCCACGTCGAAGCCGGCGTCGGCAAAGGCAGACGCGATCAGCCGTGCGCCCCGGTCGTGCCCGTCTTGCCCCAGCTTGGCCACCAAGAGCCGCTGGCTAGCGGCCCACCCGGCTCTCGAACTCCTGGATCCTGCGCTGCAACGCTAGCCAGCGCGGTTCCTCGGCGTAGTACTGGCCGTAGCTGCCCGACAGCTGGCTCGCCGCGTCGCTGTAGCGACCCCAGGCTCGCTCCAGCGCGCCCGAGATCTCCCCGAGCGTGGCGCGCGCGCGGGCCGCGTGCACCGCCAGCTCGACCAGGTTCGAGCGCGGCTCGAGCGCCGCGTTGGAGAGCTCGTCCAGGCGCCGCCGCACCTCCGCCGCATCGCGCTTGGCCTTGACGCGCGCCAGCCGCTCGATCTGTTCGCTGCGTACCTGCTGATTGTCGATGCTGCGCAGCTCGACTGGGGGCTCCGCGTGGGCGTCAGTCGTGTAGCGATTCACGCCCACGATCACGTCGAGACCGCGTTCGATCCGGGCCTGACGGCGCGTGGCGGCAGAAAGAATGCGCAGCTTGGGCCAGCCTTCCGCCACCGCTCGTGTCATGCCGCCGGTGGCCTCCACTTCACGGATGATCTCCAGCGCCTGCTGGGCGAGCTGCGTGGTCAGCGTCTCCACGTAATAGGAGCCACCCAGGGGATCGACCACCTGATCGAGCCCGGTCTCGTGTTGCAGGATCAGCTGGGTGTTGCGGGCCAGCGCCGCCGCGAAGTCGCTCGGCAAGGCCAGCGCCTCGTCGAAGGCGTTCGTGTGCAGGCTCTGCGTGCCGCCGAGCACTGCGGCCAGCGCCTGCAGCGTCGTGCGCACGATGTTGTTGTGGGGCTGCTGCGCCGTCAGGCTGATGCCGGAGGTCTGGCAGTGCATGCGCAACTTGCAGGAGGCAGGATCGCCCGGCTGGAAATGCTCCTGCATCAACCGAGCCCACAGCCAGCGCGCGGCGCGCAGCTTGGCCACCTCCGTGAAGAAATCGGAGCCGACCGCGAAGAAGAACGATAGCCGCGGCGCGAACTCGTCCACCCCGAGGCCGTGAGCGAGAGCCGCGCGCACGTACTCGAGCCCGTCCGCGAGCGTGAACGCCAGCTCTAGGTGCGCTGGCGCACCCGCCTCGTGCATGTGATAGCCGGAGATCGAGACTGGATTGAAGCGCGGCAGGTGGCGGCTCGCGTACTCGATCACATCGCCCACGATGCGCATCGAGGGTTCCGGCGGATAGATGTACGTGTTGCGCACCATGAACTCTTTGAGAATGTCGTTCTGGATGGTGCCGGAGAGGCGCGCGGGCTTCACGCCCTGCTCCTCGCCCGCGACGATGAACATCGCGAACACTGGCAGTACCGCGCCGTTCATCGTCATGGAGACGCTGGTGCGATCGAGCGGGATGCCGTCGAACAAGAGCGCCATATCTTCGACGCTGTCGATCGCCACGCCGGCTTTGCCCACGTCCCCCACGACCCTCGGATGATCGCTGTCGAAGCCCCGGTGGGTCGCCAGATCGAAAGCGACCGAGAGCCCCGTCTGTCCTGCCGCCAGGCAGCGGCGGTAGAAGGCGTTGGATTCGCGCGCCGTGGAAAAGCCCGCGTACTGGCGCACGGTCCAGGCCCGGCCCGTGTACATGCTGGCGCGCACACCGCGCACGAAAGGCGCAGCACCGGGAATGCTGTCGGCGGCGAAGCCCGCAGCGATCGCAGCATCCAGGTCCGCTCGAGTGTAGAGCGGCTTGCGTCGCAGGCCCTCGGGCGTCTCTGCGCCCGCCAACTGCTCCGCGCCCGCGCCGAGCTCAGCCTCGGCCAGGCGCCGCCATTCTTCCAGATCCGCCTGCTTCGACATCTCGCTGATCTGTAGCCGGCGCCGAGCCCCCGTGCGGCTTCAATCCTTCTTGAACTGCATGACCAGCTCGGTCTGTCGTACCAGGCCGAGCTCATCACGGGCGACGCGTTCGATGCTGGCCGGGGAGGTCTTCACGCTCTCCGCCTGAATGCGCAAGCGATCGATCTCGCGCTCCAGGCGCTGCACCTCGAGCTGCAGGCCCTTGCGCTGCTGCTCCAGGGCCTCGAGCCGGGCCAGGCCTGTTGGGGACCAGATCAGCAGGGGCACCGAAGTGGCCGAAAGGAGCAGCAGGCTCGCGGGCAAGAACTGCCGGAAGCGCGGATTCACGGGTACAGGATGCAGCAGCGGGGGCTCCGGCGGCCAGAAATCGGCGGCACTGATTCCTGCCGTTTTCAGCGCTGAAACCGCGATATATAAACCACCTGTTGCACTGTCAGGCGCTTTCGCGGCCAAAGGCGTAGCCTTCCGGTCCGTAAGCCGGTAGATCGTTTGGCGCATTCCGGAGTTCGCAGGGCTCTCCACACAGTTTGTGGACCCTGAGTGGGCGGGTGTAGGAAGTAGGACTGCATGGAGATGGATAGCCTCCGCGGCGAGCTCGAGCGTTTGTTCGAGTTGGACGAGCTCATGAGACTGAGCTCGAAGCTCCTGGGGTTCGACCCCGGGACGATCGGAGGTACTACGGGCAAGGCGTCCTTCGTGCGGGCGCTCACGAGCTACTGCGACGCACACGGCGCGGTGGAGGCCTTGTGCGACGCGGTCGTGGCCACCAAGCCCGACGCGGACGCGCGCCTTCAGGCCTGCCGCAGCGCGGGCCTCTCGGAGCCGCGCGAGCTGGAGCTGGGCGAGAGCTTTGAAGAGTTCCAGATCGAGCGCCGCCTGGGCTCGGGACCGCAGGGCACGTGCTACCGCGCGACGCGCGACGGGGCCTCATTCCGGGTCAAGGTATTGCATCCTGAAACCGCACGCGACCCGCGCGGGCTGCAGCGCTTCTTGACCTTCACGCGCATCCTCGCGAGCCAGCAGGAGGCAGCGTTCCCTGCGCTGCTCGAGGCCGTGGTCACCCCCGAGCGCACCTACGTCGCGCAGAGCTGGTTCGAGGGAGAGTCGCTCGCCGAGCGGCTCGGACGCGCGGGGCCACTGCCGGCGAGCGATGTGCAAAACGTGCTGCTGCTGGTCGCCCGCGGCCTGTGTGGGCTGCACGAGCGCGGCGCCTGTCACGGCAATCTGAAGCTGCAAAACATCCTGATCCAGACCGACACCGAAGGCGTTCGCGCCGTCCAACTGCTCGACGCTGGCTGCGACCTACTGGGTGCGCGGCGCGCGTCGAATGGGCTGATCGAAGTCCTGTCGCTCCCCTCGCCTTCCACGGTCGCGCCCGAGCGTCTGCGTGGGCACCAGCGCGCTCCGAGCGAAGACGTCTACGCGCTGGGTGCCGTGGGTTACGAACTCGTGACCGGTAAGCCGGCGTTCACGGGCCGTACGGCGCTGGACGCGGCGTTCGGCCACCTGAAGGCTGCCCCCGAGGCACCCAGCAAGGTTGCGACCCCCGGCTGGGTGAGCTCGACCTTCGACGCGTTCCTGTTGCGGCTGCTCGACAAGGACCCTGAGGCCCGCCCCGCCGACGCGCTGGGGCTCGTGGCCGAGCTCGAGCAGCTGATGCGGGCTTCGGGCGAGGGCCTGTCCGAAGCCAAGGTGCAGGAACGCATCGATGCCCTGCTGGAGCAACCGGAGAGCGAAGAGCTCGCCAGTGCGCTCGATGCCGCGGCGGGCGCGTATCGGGCCCGGGTCCACGAGGCATTTCTGGCGGCCGCGGACAAGCTCAGCGATCGTCCGGAGCACGTCACGGCCCGCGCTGCCTTGCTGCGAAGGGCCGCCAGCGGCCTGGCCAGTGCGCATCGCTTTCCTGAAGCAGAAGCGGCCTATACGAAGCTGGTGGCCTTGGGCCAGGCCACCAGCCACGACCGCAATGCGCTCGACGACGTGAAGCGCTCGCTGGGCAAGCACGAGGAAATCGTCGAGAGCCTGCTGGGGCGCATCGAGGA
>JAICTU010000150.1 GCA_025936205.1 Polyangiaceae bacterium
CCCCAGCCAGCCAGGCGCCGGAGCGCAGCCAGACGCTGGCCAGCCAGCGCCGGCGTGTTTCATTGAAGATCAGAGGCAGCATGGTCATCCTTTGGCTCGGGCCTCGCTGTTCGCGAGCACCCTTCACCCTCCGTGCGCTGCGCGCCTGGAAAGGTCGCTGCCAATCCGTGCTCGCGAACGCGCGCGCCGCACCCACAGCGGCAGCAGCAGCAGCAGCAGCAACCACTCCGCACCGCCGCGCCCCGGATCTCGCAGACCGCAGCCCTGCGCCCCGGGCGCCGTTTCCCGCCCGTGTGGCGCGTCAGGAGCCAGCCCAGGAGCAGGGCTCGGCACCGGGCTCGTGGTGCCGTTGGGCGGCGCTGGGGCGGGCAACATCTCGAGCTCCCAGTCCTGCCAGGGCCGGGTGCAGAGCGCGGCGGTCGGGCTGTCGCCGGAGCAGCTGACGGGCGCCACGACGTCTGCAAAATCGAGCCAGGTCGTGAAGCTCGCTCCGCCGTCGCGAGAACGGCCGACACCCGAGCGAGGGGACGCAGGACCCTCGTAGTGTCCGCAGACGAGCAGCTCGCCGCCGAGCTCGAAGGCACAGCCCAGGTTGCTCGCCGGCGAGCTCGAGCGGAAAACGAACTCGGGAGCCTCGGCGAGCTGCAGACCTTGCTGATCGGCAACGAGCAGGCTCGTTCCATCCTGCGTGTAGCGCGCGCTGGCGATCTCCAGGGCCTGAAAGATCGCTGCGAAGCTCCGACCGCCGTCGCTGCTGAGGAGCACGCGCGCCGGATCGACCTTGGGCGTGGCGGTGATGGTGCCGATCAGCACCCCCTCGGGACGAGCCGGATCCGTCGCCAGCAGCGGCGCTCGATATTCCTTCGCCTCCAGCGGCAAGGGGCTGCGCAGCCAGCTCCTTCCCGCATCCGTCGAGCGCAGCAAGAACGGCTCTCGTTGCTGGCCGGCGGCGAAGCGGGCGCCGCTGGCATAGATCCAGTCGGGGTTGGAGGCCGCGACCAACAGCGAGTCGACGTAGTCTTCGTCCGCGGTGCGATAGACGAGCTCGAAGCTCCGGCCGCCATCGCTGCTCTTTCGCAGCCCACCCTCGCCGGGCGTGTACACAAAGGCGTACAAGGTGTCCGGGCGGGTGGGATCGGCGGCCAGCGCCGGGGTGCTCAGCGCGCTCAGCGAACCCAGATCCGAGTCCACATCGAGCCAGGAGCAGCCACGATCCTCGGTGCGCTGCAGCCCGGAGGTGGTGCCCACCAGGACCTCCCCATCGGGCAGCAGCACGACATTCGGAAGCTCTGCCGTGTTGATGCGCAGCGCCTCGTTGCACAGCAAACTCCAGCTCTGCTCCGCCTCGCGCCGGAACAGCAAGCCTCGATTGCTCACGAGCAGCGACGGTCTCCCCTGCGCATCACTGAGCAACACCGAACCGAGCGGTGGCGCGTGACCGAGCGCCGATCCACTGCACACGCAGATGCCCAGGACGGCGGTCGTAAAGAACTGATGTCGAGGCACAACAAACACGTGCGTCCAGGTGCTCGGGCTTCGAGTCGACAGACAGTGGCCGCGGACTCGTGCCTGGTGGCAGCCCGACGCTGCGCTGCATGCGCGTGTTCCACAATGGGACGGTGCGCGACCGTGCGAGTCGAGAAAATCGCTACTGACGTTCGCTCGCCGATGATCCGTTCCGTCGGGCGTCGAACGCGCTGAGCTCTAGGCACCGTCGCTGCCACCATTTCCGTGTGGCCGCGCACTGTCCCCCAGGCAGCCATGTTCGCCCGAAAGCCACAGCCGTCGTACCCCCTTTTGGGGGGGAGATCCCCCGAACGGCCGGGGGGCTCCCGCCTGGGAGAGCCACCATCCATGCCCGGCGAGTCCGTAGCAGCCACCGACTATTCCAGTGACGCAGCGCTCGCCCGGCGCGCGTCATCCGGAGATCGTGGCGCGCAGAAGCTGCTGTTTCTGCAGCTCAAGGCTGCGGTCCATGCGACGCTCTACCGGGTGATAGGCTCCAACACGCACATGGACGATCTGCTCCAGGAGTCGTTCCTCGCCGTGTTCCGGGCCCTGCCCTCGTACCGCGGCGAAGCGAAGCTGACGACCTGGGCCGATCGCATCGCGGTGCGGGTCGCCTTCCACTACCTGCGCCGCAGCGCTTCGCTGCGGGCGAGCGATAGCATACCGGAATCCGCGCCCGCGCTGCGTCTGGTCACGTCCGCCGAGGAGAATGCCGAGCACCGTCAGGGCGTGGCGCGCTTGTACGCGCAGCTGCGGCGACTCAAGCCCGAGTATCAGATCGCGTTTGCGCTGTTCGAGCTCGATGGTCGCTCCGTGGAAGAGGTCGCCGAAATTACCGGTGTCAGTCTGGTCGCCGCGAAGAGCCGCATCTCGCGCGCGCGGCGCAAACTCTGGGCCGCCGCTCAGCGCGACGAGGTGCTCACCCACTACCTCACGCAGGAGGATGGTGAGCGGCCATGAGCACCGCCAAGCGTAAGATCGCGGTCGAACCGCTGTCCCGGGCCGCCTGGGATCGCGTGGAATCCAAGCTGCTCGCGAGTCTGGAGCGGGGGGAACACCTCGCCCCCGCGCCGGTCGAGGATGGCACTGGCAAGCGCTGGCGCCTGCGCGCCGGCGTGGCGGCGACCACGCTCGCGGCAGCCGCTGCCACGCTGCTGTTTCTGAAGGAATATCCCGGCGCGCCCGAGCCTCCGCGCGCGGGTGCTGAGCTGGTTGCCGCGGGCGCGACGGCTCCGCTGCCAGACTCGGCCGGCGGCGCGCAGGCATTCCTGGCGGACGGCTCTCGGATCGAGACCAGCACGGCTCCCGTGCAGAGCACCATCGGCGATTCCATTCTCGAGATCGCCGATCACTCCAGTTTGCGTGTCGCGGGCAACGACGCGCACGGCTGGCTAGTGAGCCTCGATGCGGGGCGAGTCGAGTGTCGAGTGGCCCCCCGCCGCGGCCGGCCCCCCTTCGCAGTGCAAGCCGGCGACACGCGCGTGACGGTGGTGGGCACGCGCTTCAGCGTCGAGCGCCGCGAGCAGGGCGCTCGAGTGGTGGTTCAAGAGGGCATCGTGCGTGTCCAATCGGGCGAACAGAGCGTTCTGTTGAGCCCGGGTGAGTCGTGGCCCGTCGAGAGCAGCACCCCCGATCCCAGCAGCGCGCCGGTGCCCGAGCCTGCGCCGTCGCGCTCCGCGCGCAAGTCGGCAGCGGGGGCCCACTCGAGCCAGACCGCGAGCGCCGAGCAGCGTCTCTTCGAACGAGCCGCTCGTCTGGAAGCGACCGATCCTCAGGCTGCGTTGCGCATCTATCGAGAGCTCGACCGGCACGGGGCCTGGAGCGCCAACGCGCTCTACGCGCGCGGGCGGCTGGGGCTGGCCAGCGGCCAGCCCAGCGGCAAGCGCGACCTGGAGCTCTACTTGAAGCGCTATCCCAAGGGGCCCAACGCCGAAGACGTGCGGGCGTTGTTGCGCTCGGCGGGCAGCCAGCGCTAGCGGCGCGGGAGGGACTGGCGATAGCGGCGCTCAGCGCGATCGCGCGGGCACCTGCGACGCAGCAGTGCCCGCCCGCGCGGCGCCAGCCCTCTGCCGGTGAGCCGCGCGACGGGCACTCCTGGAGAGTGCGGTGTCGGATGAGGCCGAGCCCCCCTCTTGCCTCGCTCAAGCTCGGCGCATCACCTTCCGAGGCAAGCGTCGGCGCCGTGGATCAGCGTGCCCAGGAAGCCCCCGTCGGCGAGCTTGTCCGCGGGGTACGCCGACGTGAAGAAGTAGCACATCTCGTCGTTCGTGCCCTTGCCGAAGCTGGCGGGGGAGCTGAAGGTGCAGGTCGTCGTCAGGCTGTCGCCCGGATTGACCGTCACGTCGAGCGGGTACGAACGCTGATTTTCAAAGCTGAAGTCCTCGTCATGAAGCACCTCCTGCCCGCCGCCCGCGCGCGTCAACACCACTTTCATGTGCCGCCCCTTGAGATGCATGTGCGGCTGAGCGCCGACGATGTGGATCGGCTCCCTCGCGCTGGGCCTGCAGGTGCCGCTGGAGCTGGTCCCGGAGATCGAGTCCGTGCCGAGCCAGGAAAGGCTCAGCAAGTTCTGGGGCGCCTCCTGCGTCACGCACAGCTCGACCCCGGACGCGTCGAGGGCATTGGCGTCGCTGCTGTTGTAGTGCGCCTCCATCACGAATCCCTGGCCGCTGGTCAGCTCGATGCCGAGGTCGTGCGAGTAGTAGGCATCGCTACCGCCGGGCGCCCAGCCCATGACCAGCTGTCCATCGGGGTGAGTGCCGAGCTGCGGAGCCACGGCTCCGTCCTGAACGGCTCCTGCCTGCTGGAAGAGCAACCAGTGATGCAGGACCTTCGCGTTGTCGGTGACGGCGCGAAACGCGCGCGCATAGCGGGTGCCTTGCCACGGCGGCATGAAGCTGAAGCCGACGTATTGATCCACCGCCGTTCCGACCTTGTAGGGGGTCACCTTGTCGCCGGCGTTCGCGGTCAGCTTGTAGCATTCGACCCCGTCGTCCCAACCTTGGTAGGGCGCGGTGAGAGAGCTCGGCTTGGTGGGCGCCGCGAGCAGATCGCCAGCGCCGGCCGCCATGGGTTCCGCGATGCTGCAGCCGTTCGCGGCCGTCGCCGCGCCGCCGCTCAACCAGGCGTTCAGCGTCGACAGTTCGTCCGCGTTCAGCGCGGCGACGGTGCCCACGGGCGGCATCTTGCCCGAGCTGGCGTTGATCCGGGTGAGCGCGAGCTCCCTGACGCTCTGGCTCGAGCCGGGGGCAAGGGCCTGAAAATCCGCCGCGCTCATCAGTGACATCGGGGCGTTGTACTTGGGCGTCGCGGCATGGCACGTCGTACAGTGGCTGCTCACGATCTGGGCGACGTCGCAGGGCACGTCGAGCGCGGAGCCCTGGCTCGGGTTGGCGAGCGCCGACGGCTGCGTGCCCCCTTCCGAGCTGCCGCCGTTGACGGCGCCGGGAATCGGGCTCGTTCCGGCGGGCAGATCGCCGCCGTTGCTCGGCGACACCGAGCTCTGCGCCGGGATTGCCTTGCTGGGATCGGGCCCGTCGCCGCCGCCACCGGCGCCGCAAGCTGCGACCAGCGGTAGCGCGCCGAGCACGAGATAGGGCAGTGGCTGTACTGACATGAGGTAGTCTCCTTCCATTGCACCGTGGGAGCAGCTCGGCCAGCAACGCTGAAACAGCGCCGGTCGAGCGCAGCCGCGGCGCGCTGCTGGCTCGATTGTCAGTGGCTCGCGCGCACGGATCGGTTGCTACAAACGCGCAGCGCAGCGCGCCGCGAGCCAGCCCAGCGCCTGCTGGAAGAAGGCGGAGTAGTCATCGGCACACACGCTGCCGACCAATCCCAGGCTATTCGCCAAGCCCTGCAACCGAGGCGCGTCCTGATTCCCGCGACATACGCCGTCGCTCAGATTCCCATCCGCCAGGATACCCAGCAGCAATACCGCATCCGAGTTGTTGCCCTTGCGTGCCAGGAGCTCTGTTTGCCAATCGGCTGGATCTCCGTCGGAGCGCCGATCATCCTCGTCGCTGATCAGCGTGACGAACAGAATGGCGTCATCGCGCAGGAAACCGGCGTTGCAGCCGCCGGGCTGGTTCAGCGTGGGGCTCAGGGCATCGAGCATCGCGTCGATCGGGTGCTCAAAATCGCTACCGTCTGTTCCCACCTGTGCAGCGCAGGCGAACGTTTGCTCGAGCTCGGGCTGGCCCTGGACGATGAAGCGCTGGTCGCCTGCAATATTGCAGCTATCACCCTGCTCGCTGGAGCGTATCCCAGCTCCGCGCATCTTCTCGCACAGCGCATCATCCGCCACGGCATCGCGACGCAAGAGCTCGCTCGGCGCGCGCCCGTCCGTATCCACCACCATGATGTGGATGTCCGATGAGCCCAGGGTCTTCTCCGCTACGCGAATGAAGCCGGGAAAACTCTGCGCCAGGGTGATCTGACGATCCCGCATGGACAGCGAACTGTCGACCACGAACAGAAAATCGGCTTTTGCGCAGCCGTTCGCCGCTCCCGAGTTGGGAGCCGTGAGCTCGCTGGAAAACAGCGGCAGCGGGCGCGGGCGGCTCTCATACAAGCTGGCTGGACTATCGAGCACCTCATACGTGGGAACGTCCGGCGAATACGGCTCGGAAATCGAGCCACGCGAGTTGCTGGGCACCTCGATCACCGCCACGGCGCCGGCAGGCGCGCTGGTTTGCCCGGGCCCGAGCTCGACGCGCTCGGTGCCGCACGCCAGGAGCCACGCGCTGACGCCAATGGAGAACGGCGCGACGCGGGGCGAAATGCGTTCCAGTCTGGACAATCCGGGAGCTCCAGTCCTCAGACGCGGTCAGCTGGTCAGCGTCGCTGCCCAACCGACACGGCCGGTGCAGCTCAATATGAAGCATCCGCCAGTTCGCGCAACGTGCGGCGAGTGTTTCCGCCGATCTGATACAGCGCTCCGCTGGCAGAGCGCATCGGGCGACTTCTGCCGGGCAGATCTGAGCAGCGCCGCGACGAATCTGCGCGTGTGAACGCAACGCCTCGGCGCCGACTCTCAGCGGGCGCGCGCCACCGGGACCAGCTCGCCGGTCTGAACCCAGCGAGCGATCAGTTTCAGTGTTTCAAAGTCACCGAGCTCACTCGCTTGCAGCGCCGCCTGGGCGCTGCGGGGGGTCTTGAACGACTGGAACAGCTCGAGCTCCTTCGGGCGTAGTCCAGCCGGAGCTCTCTTGCGCGCGCAGCGCAGCTGGCGCTGCTCGTCGCCGATCGCTCGCCGCAGCGGCCCTGCTTCGTCGTTGCGCCGTGCAGCTTCGAGCACGAGCCGATGCGTGGGGGCGAAGATCGTGCGGGCGCGATCGGGTGCGCGCAGCTCGGCGAGCATTGCTCCGTGTTCAAAGCCGAGGGCGCGGTGCACGGCGGCTTGACCCCGCAAGCGTCCGCTCTCGGCGTCGATCACCTCGCCCGACTCGCACCAGAGGTGCGTGTCGATCTCATCACGGGTGATGCGAATGACCGCGCTCCTGCGCAGCCACTGCAGGATCTGCAGCAAGTCGGCCAGCGCCAGCTCCGTGAGCGGCGCCATGAACAGCGCGGCAGGCCGGCTCGCTGCGTCGCTGCGCCGGAAGACGCCGCTGGAACGGAAGTCATTCGCGACGGCGGAGCCGCCCGCGAACTCGGGCTGTGCTTCGCTCGCCGGATCGACGGGCAGCGGCGGCGGCCCGCCCGCGATGCTGCCCTTCGCGAGCAGGGCCACAGGACCGTGACGTAGGTTTCGCTGCTCGGGCCACGCACCTCTCCACGCGCTCAGTCGCACCTGGCCGGCTCGCAGCATTTCCACCAGTGCGGCGAGGCCGACCTCTTGTCCGTACTCTGCGTGCACCACGTGCTGGCGCTCGATGAACAGGCGTCCGCCGCACCCCGGACCAGTGACGTACAAAGCCTGGCGCTCGCACGCGCCGCAGGCCGTGATGATGGCCTCGGCAACGGTCCGGCATCCCACAGCTGTGGCGTTCTCCGGGCGGAGGGAGACCTTGGAACGGAGCTTCATCTTTGCCATGTCCTCTCTGCAGGCAGCGCGTGCCTCTTCTTTCACGGTTACTGTTTGACGAGATCCGGCGCGGCGCACGCGCTCCGGCAGGCGTCCTCGCGCTGGAGGCACTGGGCCAGCGCGCTCGCGCCATCAGCGGCAGGTCCGGCACTCGGCTCGCGAACACTGGGGGCGCGTCCGCCCGGTGCGGTTTCGATCGCGGCCCGGCACGCCCCATCGCCCTTTCCATTCAAGCAGGAGAGGGCGTCGGCGCTGCCACAGTAGCAATCCATGCCGCCGCAGCCGCTCGAGCGGGCACAGGCGAGGATATCCAGGCAGCCCGGTGTCTGCGCGCAGCGCTGGACCTCGTCCGTGCAGGCGCTGCACAAGCAACTCGCGCACGCGTCGGCGCCCGCACAGCGCGAGCAGCTCTGCTCGAAGGAAGCGCCCGGCGCATCGATCTCGCAGGCCTGATCGAAGATCGACGCGCCCGCGGGGCTCGAAGCCGAAGCGGAAGCCGAGGGCGGCGCCAGGCTGGGCGCGCGCGGGGTGCCCTCCAGGATGGCCGGAGGTTCAGCGGCAGCAGTGTCCCGCGCCACCGTGCTCTCGGCGGGTAGCTCGGGCGAACGCACTGGCGCAGGCGAGGCGGGAGCCATGGTGGCGCCGCCGGACGCCGCGCCCGCAGGCGCGGACTCGCCGGAACCGCACGCGGCGGCGACCAGGATCGCCAGCAACAGGAGCGCCTTCAGGTCGAAGAGGAGCTTACCGGAGTGAGCGGGGGCGTGTTTCGTCATGTCACGGAGGTCACGGAGCATCAGAGTTCTTCGAAAGCGTCGCACGAGCAGTCTGTGTCCGGGGCGCCGTCGCGAGTCGCAGCTTTTCGGCGTTCACTTGCCCGACGCCTTCGCGGCGCTGAGCACGCAGCTCGTCCAGCAGCGCCTGCGCGGCTCGCACGCTCACCTCGCGGCGCTCGGAAAGTCCGCGAGCGACGAGCTCCACTTCGTCGTCCAGGGCCCCAGCGGCGCTGGCGACGCTGCGCGCGTGCAGGGACATGTGGCCCAGCTGGATGCCGACCGTTGCCAGCGCGCGCAACGCAGCCAGGTTGGAGGCCAGCCCGACGCTGGCAGCGAGCAGGGCGAGCTCGCTCGCGGAGCTCACCTCCGAGAGCTGCAGCGCGAGGCGCGCGGCGCTGTGCAAGCGCAGTGTTCCACCCACCACCCCCAAGGCCAGCGGCAGCTGCAGCTCCCCCAGCAATTGGTCCCGCTCGCGCCACCAGCGTGAGAGCGGGCGATAGCAGCCCGAGCGGCTCGCGAAGGCATGTGCCCCGGCCTCGACGGCGCGGAAGTCATTGCCGGTGGCGATCACCACCGAATCGACGCCGTTCATGATCCCCTTGTTGTGCGTGGCCGCGCGATAGACGTCCCGTTCCGCGAACTCGGACGCGCGCACGATGCCATCGATCACTTCGTCGCCCGAGTACTGGCGCGCCCCGCGCTCGGCGCGAACCTCCAGATCTGCGCCGCGCGCTCGACAGCGCACCCGGACGCGCCGGCCATCACACAGGTTGGACAGGATGCGCAGCCCGAGCTTGCCCGCGGACAGGCTCGCGAGGCGGGGACCCACGGCCTCGGCGACGGAATTGACCAGATTGGCCCCCATGGCATCGAGGCATTGCACGTGCAAGTGGACGACCAGGGAGCCGCGCCCCAGATCGCGCACCTGCAAGCCGCGCGCGCCGCCGCCGCGAGCGACCAAGCTCGGCACCGCGCGCGCACAGAGCTCGAGGATCTCGCTCCTTGCGGCCAAGATGAGCTGCCGGGCCCGCGCTGCGTCCGGAACGTCGTAGAGCTGCACCTGCGCGATCATCGAGCTGCCCAGCGCCTCGGCCTCAAATCCTCCGCAGGCGCGCACCATGCGCGCCGCGTTGGAGGCGGCCGCGATCACGCTGGGCTCTTCCACCGCCATGGGCGCGAAGCGATCCTTGCCGTTGATCCGGAAGTTCAGCGCGATCCAGAGCGGCAGGGCATAGGTGCCGATCGCATTCTCCACCATCTTATCGGCCGTCGCCGCTTCGAGGCCGCCGATGGCGATGGCGCGCTCGAGCTCCGCGGCTGCGATGCCCGCGCGCTCGCCCAGCGCGCGGAGCCGCTCGGGCATGGACAGGCGATGAAAGCCGGGGATGCGAGAATCACGAGACATGGCATGGCTCCTTTGGGGCACGACGATCCGGCAAGTCAGTGCGCTGGCGGCGGGCTCTGGTTGCAGCCATCAGCGGCCGCTTCCGCTCGGACGCTTCACTGGACGGACTGAGACCCCGTTGCCGCCGAAACCGGCTGCGGTCCCACTACTCTGGGAGGCGTCTCGTGTCACCGTCTGCCTTTCCCAGCTGCACCGCCTGCCGAGCGCGCGGCGCGCACATCGTTCGTGAGACGGCGTGGGTGCGCTCGAACGTCCGCGCATTCTGCGATCGCAAATTTGCGATCTGGCGCTGCGCGCGCTGCCGCAGCCTGCACGCTCGCGATCCGGTCGAGCTCGAGGAATACTATGCGGCTTATCCGTTCTTCGCGCTGCAGGCCGATGCTCGCCTGCGCGTGCTCTATGGCAACCAGCTCCGGCGGCTCGAGCGCGCGGGTGTACGGCGCTCTCACGAGCTGCTGGACTATGGCTGCGGCGGCGGGCATTTCATCGAGCATCTGGCGGCCTGCGGCTATCGGAGGGCGCACGGCTATGACCGGTATGCCAGCGCGTTTGCCGATCCTGCGCTGCTCACCAGGAGCTATGACTGTGTGCTCTCGCAGGATGTGCTGGAGCACGTCGCCGATCCGCGCGCGCTGCTCTGCGTCCTCGATTCGCTGTGCAAGCCGGGCGGCGTGATCGCGATCGGGACTCCGAACGCCGATGCCATCGACCTGGCAGTGCCTGAACGTTACGTCCACGCGATACACCTGCCGTACCATCGGCACATCCTGTCCCGGCAGGCTCTCTTGATCGCGGCCAGCGAGCGAGACTGGCAGCTCGTACACTACTACCCGACCCAGTATGCCAACACGGCCGTGCCCTTCCTGAACTCGCGCTTCTATCGGTTCTACGCGGAGCAACTCGACGGCACGCTCGACTGCTTGCTGGAACCCCCGCGGCCCGCTGCGCTCGGCGCTCGCCTGCCGGAGGCGCTGTTCTGGGCATTCGCAGGCGGCCTGTCTGCCGAAGAGACCGATGTCATGTTCGTGTTCAGGAAGTCCAGGCCGTGCTGAGCGCGGGTCAGGTGTTCAGCCGTCCAGCAGCAGGCGGCGGAGCTCCACCGCGGGTAGCGTCGTGCTCGCGCCGAGCGGCGGCGGCGTGAAGGGTACGTAGCCGCGGCCGCGCCACTGCATCCAGATCAGGCGCGAGCTGTCGAGCGGTTCGCGAAAGGTGACCCGCAGCTCGTTCGGTGGACCGCCGGCGGAGCAGCTCTGCACCTCGAACTCCGCGGAGTCCGTGAACACGTGCTCGCCGGCCCGCGGGGCTTCCTCCGGACTGCGCAGCATCCACTGCGTCGGGTCCGCGAGGAAGCCGGACTCGGGACGAACCAGCAGGCTGCGCTCGCCCGCCCGCAGGATCGAGATGGGGCTGGTCGCGGTGGCGAGCCAGACCACGTGTGCCGGTCGCTCGCGCCGCTTGAAGGCGCGATACGGCGCCCAGTAGGCCGCCCAGGGATCGAGCGGTGGATTGACGAGCACGAGCGTCTTACCCGCGATCTCCGCGCCGCTCGGCAGGGTGGCGTCCGCGCGCTCCAGCAGCTGCGTCCAGCGTGCGACCCCTGCGCAGCGCAGCGCAAAGCCAACCGGCGCATAGACCAGGTGCAGGCAGGCGATGCAGGTCAGCTCTGCGAGCGCGCGCCGCTCGCTCCGCCTGCGCCAGCGCTCCAGACACAGCTCCGCCAGGACCGGCATGACTCCAATCCCGACGCCCACGAGCAGCCGATCGTGAGGAAAGGTGGCGCACATGGGCAGGGCCGCCACGCCGGCGCCGAACAGCCAGAAGCGAGCGCTGCGGCTGCGCCGCAATAGCCGCCGGCAGGCGAGCGAGAAGACGCCCAGCACACCCAGCGCACAGACCAGGATCCAGGGTCGCATTCCCGGCAGCAACACCGGGTACAGCTCCCAGAAGTCGGACCACGGGAACGCGAGCTGGGCCAGCGCCAGCGCCGGCAAGCGCTCGGCGGCGGCGCGCGCGAAACCGAGCGGCTCGTGCAGCGGATCGACGTATAGCCCCGAGTGCAGCGCGCCGTAGCCCAGAGCGGCGTACGCGCCGCGCCAGACGAGCAGCACGAAGGCGTAGGGCCAGAGCGCACGCAAGCGCGCCGCGAGCGCGCCGCGCTCGAGGAAGCAGGCGTGCGCCAGCAGATAGGCACAGGTCACCAGCGCCGCTTCGCCGGCCAACAGCCCCGCGGAGAGCGAGAGCGCTGCGAGCCAGGCCCAGCGCTGCCCACCCCGGCAGCGCCAGGTGTCGTGGAACAGCAGCGCCGGGAGCGACAGCGATAGCGACAGCAGGGAATTGCGGTTCGCAATCCAGCCGACCGTGGCGGCATGCGCGTCATCGATGGCGTACAGCAAGAGCGCGAGCGACGCGCTGCCGGCCGCGCCCTCGAAGCGCCTCAGGCACCTGCCCACCACCGACAGTAGCAACGCGTACCAGCCGAGGCTGTGCAGGTGCGCTGGCAGCGGAGCTTCGGGCCAGAGCAGATGATCGAGGTAGTGAGAGAGCGACGCGAGGGGCCGAAAGAAGGCCAGCGCGGCCTGGGGATGAGCCCACCACGGGAAGACGCCCTGGTCGATCAGCTGCCGAACCTGAGCCGGATCCCCGCTCGCAAAGCGAAAGAGGTCGAAGGGTTGATGAGAGATGCCGGGCAAGCCGGCAGCTCGCCGGAGCATCAGCTGCTGGAGCCAATCATCCGCGACCCAGCCGCTCGTCAGGCACGGGCTGGCCAGCGCCAGAGCCAGGGCGATGATGCCGGCCGTGCGCAAGCGCTCAGTAGTGCCGTTCGAGCACATACCAGCTGAAGGCACGAAACATCACCTTGTACTGCGACTCCTCGAGCAGCGGATCGAGGCCCGACCATGCCTCTTCGACGCCGCGGCGAGCCAGGTTCTCGCACGCCTGGAGGGCACCGACCGTTTCCAGCTGCTCGACGATCGCGCTCAGCTGGGCAGCGTCTCGGGGCTGCGCACGAATCGCCGCCCAGAGCGGGCGCCGGCGCGCTTCGGGGACGAGCGCCAGGGCCCTGGCGACGGGCAGCGTGAGCTTGCCGTTCCGGAGATCCTCGCCGCGCTCTTTCAGATCGTGCTCGAAGCCGCGCAGGTTCAGAACGTCGTCGATGATCTGAAAGGCGAGCCCCACGGCTTCGAAGAACTTGCCCAGCGCTTCCACCCGCGCCGAGTCGGCGCGGCCGAGCAGGGCTCCGACCCGAGCCATCATGCCCGCGGGCACCGCCGTCTTCAGCCGGTGCACCAGCAGCACGTGGCTCTCGAGCTCGGCGGGGCGCCCCCGTGCCAGCGCGCTCTCCACGAACGGGGCGGGGTCGCGCAGATCGAGCGCCTGGCCAGCATGACCGGCGCGCAGGGCGGCAAAGTAGAGCTGATAGATCTCAAGCTTGCTGACCACGGGCAGCGGGTCGCTGTGCACGGGCGGCTCAGCCAGAAAATAAGCCGCCGTGCCCGCGTTGATGGCGCAAGCCTCGCCGTACAGGCGATGGCACGAAGGCCCGCCGCGGCGCACGCTCGATCCGTCTTCGACATCGTCGACGATCAGTGATCCCACATGCAACAGCTCGGGCATGGCCAGCCAGTGCAGGAAGCGCCGGGAGTCTCCCCCCACCACATCGATGCAGGCCAGCGCTGCGTATGAGCGCCAGCCCTTGCCCCCGCGATCGGCGATCTCCCGGATCGGCCTGACGATGCCGTCGACCAGCGCGCCCGGTGTGAACTCGGGGAGCGAGCTCAGCTCCTGCTCGCTCGCTGATCCGCCGCTCGCGCCGAGCTGCGCGATCGAACTCGGCGTGGGCTCGCTGGACAGACACGCCGCGACGCGCGCGCGCACCTCCGTGCCGACCGCGGCGAAGAATTGATCGAGGTCGTTGAAACGGAATCCCTTGCACTCCAGCCAACCCCGGCCCCGGACGCTGTTGCCCCCGACCGTGCCCGTCACACGGACCCGCCCCTCCCAGAAGCCCGGGTCGGCGATCACCGTCAACACCTCCTGATCGGCAAACTCCGCTTCGATCTGCAAGCGCACGTCGAGCGACGGAATCTGCAGGCGGAAGGCGATCGGGTACTCGATGAAGGAGCGCGTGCTGCGCCAGGTGCGACACTGCTCGAGCTGCGCGTCACCGTATTCGTGCCGCGTGCCGTCTGCGTCGACCACGATCGTCCAGCGATCGAGGATCTCGTCGGTCTGGCGCCGGGTGATGAAGTACACGCTGACATCGCGCCCGTCGCTGAGCTGCAGTGACAGCCAGCGCCAGGTGGTCTCCCCGCGCCGCTCCCGCGCCGGAGCGGAGCCGCCCTCGATCTCCGGCACGAACCCGAACTCGTGATCGTACCAGCCGGATCCGGCGACCAGCGGGCGGATGGCGCCGTTCTGCTGCACGCTGCCCGAGACCTCGCAGCGCGGCACGAAATAGTAAAACATCCGCTCGTCGCCCGCGCCGTGCACCACACCGTCCTGCCCATGACGGATGGCGGGCTTGCGCGGCGACAGCAGCAGGTTGCACGCGAGGCGCTGCCGTTCGTCGCTGAGCTCCAGCTCGTAACCCGCCGCGGTCTTTCGCAAGCGATCGCCGCCGAAATCGAGCGCGAGACTCTGCGTCCCGACCCGGGCAGCGCCCGCGAACGAGCGCGTCGGGCCCGGCACCGTGCCGCGCGCGAACACCTCGCGCAAGGCGCGCCGGATACGTTCATCCTCGAGGCCCGCGCCCGCGTCGAGCTTCTCCAGGCCCAGCGCCGCCGCGTCCGCGTCGACGGCGACCTTGCACACGTAGCGCTGGTCCTGTGGATCGGACAGCGCCCAGGCGACCGAATGCGTGTAGCGCAGCTCGCCGCGCTCGCCGCGCCCGCGCGCCTGGCGAAAGAACGCAGCAAAGATGCCCAGCTCCCGGCCTTCCAGCGTCTCCAGGTGCGCGTTGACGTACCACCACTCGAGGCTGGCGGAGCTGTGTGGCAAGTCGTGAACCTGCAAGTCGATCGGACCTGCTCGAGGCCAATCGGCGGGCAGCCGCAGCTCGCTCGCCGGCGGTGGCAGCAACGGCAGTCGTTCGTGGTGGGCGAGGGAAGACGAGCTCCGGGCTGGGCGCATGCATGCCTTTCGAGTGAGGGTGGCCACGTCGAGCAGCGAGTCGGCTCGCAAGGCAGCCACCCAGCATCCGTGTCGGGCGCGACACCGCGGGTGGCGGTCCGCGTGCTCTCGCCCGCGCCCTCTCACGCACCCCAAACGAATCTGCCACCTGCGCGCGGCCCGCCGCCACTGCTGGGAGGACGAACTGACGTCGAGGAGCGCACGAATGAAACAGATGACGAGCCGGATGGGGCGACTCTCGATCCTCCCTGCGCTGTTGCTCTGCTCCGGAGCTTGCTCGGATCAGGCTCCGAGCGCCGACCGCGGCTCCAGCGCCGACCCTGGCGGAGCGAACGATTTCCCGGCGCGCGCGGAGCCGGGAGCCCCGCCGCAGAGCACGCCGGCAGAGACGAGCGCGGGCAGCGGCCCGAGCTTCGCCGAGCCCGCGCCGCAGGAAACGTCGAGCACGCCCGTCTTGTCCAGCGGCACTCCACAGCCGCGCAGCGGCGGCACGGCCCCTGCCGGCAGCGCTGGCTCGACACCGGACGGAGCGGCACCGCCGCTGATCCGTGGCGAAGAGCCCACGCTCGAGTCTTCCACCCGCCCCGGGCCGTTTCAGGTCAGCACGTTCAACGCCGGCCTGCGCGATGGTCCCGATTATGGAACCCAGACGATGCACGTGCCCGAGGGGGCAGAGCCGCCCTTCGCTGCCGTGGCGGTGGTCCCGGGCTTCCTGGCGGCCGAGTCCTCGATCGCGGCCTGGGGACCATTCCTGGCATCTCACGGGATCGTGACGCTGACCATCGGCACCAATAGTCCAACGGACTCTCCCGATCTCCGAGCCGCGGCGCTGCTCGATGCCCTGAAGACCATCGAGGCAGAGAACGAGCGATCGGGCAGCCCACTCGCGGGCCAGCTCGATGTCGAGCGCCTCGGCATCATGGGTTGGTCGATGGGCGGCGGGGGCACCTTGATCGCTTCTTCCGACACGCCCAGCTTGAAGGCGGCGATCACCCTGGCCGCCTGGAGCCCTGGGGTCCGTTTCAGCCAGGAGCAGGTGCCGGTGCTGCTCTTCGCCGGCAGCTCCGACGCGATCGCGGGGGGCCAATCCCAGAGCTTCTTCACGAGCATTCCCGAGTCCACGCCCAAGATGCTGTTCGAGGTGCGCGGCGGCAGCCACAGCGTCGCGAACAGCCCGAGCGGCGGCAACGGCGAAGTCGGGCGCTACGGCCTGTCGTGGCTGAAGGTGTTCCTGGAAGGTGATGAGCGGTACCGGCCCTTTTTCCTGCAGGACCCGACACAAGACTCGGACTTCCGGCAAAACCTGCGCAGCCCGTGATCTGCGCTGCCAGCGCTCTCCAACATCTCAAAGACAGGAAGACACGACATGCCTTCGAGAAATTTGCTCTCGTCGCCCCTTCTCCCGCTGCTTGGCGGGGCGTCGTTGCTGGCGCTGCTCGCTGCGTGCAACCCTGCCGCTGATGGCAAGACGGACCCGTTGGTCGCCGATGCCCCCGTCGCGCCACCCACCAGCAGCGACACTGCCGACGCGCAGCGCTCCCCCACGAATGCGCCGGTGCTCTCCGGCCTGGTCGACGGGAGCAGCGCGCCGGCAGCCGCCGCGCCTGACGTCCCACCACCCTGCAGCAGCGCCCGCGCCCAGCCCGAGCACATCCGTGAAGCCGTCGACATCGTCGTCGTGCTGGACAACTCCGGCAGCATGTCCGACGAGGCGCAGTCGGTCGAGGCCAACCTGAACGTGAACTTTGCGCAGATCCTGGCAGCCAGCGGCGTCGACTACCGCCTGATCCTGATCTCGCGACACCGCACGTCTTCCGGGCAGCGCACCTCTGCCTGCATCAGCCAACCGCTGAGCGGGCTCGCTGAGTGCCCGGCGGATCAGCCCCTGTTCAGCGATCGCTTCTTTCAATACAGCGTGGAGGTGGGCAGTCACAACTCGCTCAGCCTGTTGCTCGACACGTATGACGGCACCCAGGCGGATGAGTTCGAGCTCGCGCCCCACGGCTGGTCCGAGTGGCTGCGCCCGACCTCAAAGAAGGTATTTCTCGAATTCAGCGACGATGACTCGCGCGTGGAGGCCGCCAGCTTCCTCTCCGATCTGATGTCGCTCGCCCCCGAGCAGTTCGGCACCAACGGCTCACCGGCGCAGCTGGTCTGGCACAGCATCGTCGGCCTCGCCCAGAAGGACGTGCCCACGGAGCCGTATCTGGCTGCCGAGCCCGTGCAGGACTCCGAGTGTCGGGGCAATACGGTCTTCAGCCCCGGCGGGACCTACCAGGATCTCTCGCGCCTGACCGGAGGCCTACGCTTCCCCATCTGCGAATTCGCGGGCTACGATCGCGTGTTCCAGGCGATCGCCGACGACGTCGTGACGCGCAGCGGCCTCAGTTGCGGCTTTCCGATTCCGACGCCGCCGAGCGGGCAACGCCTGGAGCTGGACAAGGTGGCGGTCGCCTATACGCGAGGCGACGGCTCCGGCGTGCAGACGCTCGGTCAGGTCACCGATCCGAGCAAGTGTGGCGACGACGCGTTTCTGATTCAAGGCGGGGCAATCAACCTCTGCCCTCAGGCCTGCGCAATGATCCAGCGCGACGCGCTGGCCACGGTGGACGTCGTGTTCAGCTGCGCCAGCACGCTGATTCTGCGGTGAAGCCCGGTGCCCTGGCGGCTGCGGCCGATCTGGCTCGGCTTGCTCGGCTGTTTGCTGGTTGCCCCAGCCATCGGCCCCCGGCTCGTGCTCGACGACTTCGTGCTTGCTTTGCATGCCCGCGCCGAGCCGATCGCCGAGGGGCTGCCGAGCGGCGGCGGGCTGTTCAGCTTCGCCAGCGGCGATCGCGCTCAAAATGATCGCCGGCTGCTTCGGGCTCGGCGCGCTCGCCGCTCACGCACGCGCTCGCGCTACCGGTCATCGCCCGAGCCGCTGGCTCGC
>JAICTU010000725.1 GCA_025936205.1 Polyangiaceae bacterium
CCGAGCGCGGACGAGTTGGGACGAGCCCGCGAGTTCCTGCGCGCCGAGTTCGCCGAGGTGGAGCGCAGCGTGCCCTGCCGGCGTGCGCGCACCTGGCTCGGCCTGGCCGGCACGGTGACGAGCCTGGCCGCGCGCGACGCCGGGCTCGGCAAGTACGATCCCAGCGTCACGGACGGCTACGTACTCTCGCGCGAACGCGTACTCGCGATGCACGAAGAGCTGTGCGCGTTGCCCCACGAGGGGCGCGCGCGCTTGTTGCTCGAGCCGCAGCGCGCGGGCGTGATCCTGGGCGGGAGCATCGTGCTGGCCGAGGTGATGCGCTACTTCGACCTGCCGCGGATCGTGGTCTCGGAGCGCGACATCCTGGACGGTCTGGTCGCGTCGATCGAGGCCCCCTGATGCCCGAGCTGCCCGAGGTAGAGGTCACGCGGCGCCTGCTGGCGCCGAAGGTCGTCGGGCGGCGCATCGCGAGCGTGGTGTGTGGCCCGCCCAGCTATTTCTTCCTGACGCCGCCCAAACGCCTGGAGCGCAGCCTGGTGGGCGAGCCCGTGACCGCGCTGGAGCGGCAGGGCAAGTACCTGTTGATGGGCCTGGGCGCAGGCCAGCGGCTGCTCCTGCACCTGGGCATGACGGGGCAGCTGTTCATCGCCGGCGCGCGCAGCCCGCGCCTGATCCGACGGATCGAACGCGACGCACCGGCGCGCGCGCCCGAGCGCGATCCGCACACGCACCTGGTACTGGAGTTCGAAGACGGCGAGCCCGGGCTGCGCTTCCGGGACGTGCGCAAGTTCGGCAAGGTGCGCCTGCTCGCGCCGGATGAGAGTGACAGTCGCCTCGAAAAGCTCGGGCGCGACGCGCTGAACGTCGACGGCGAGTTGCTGTTCGAGGCGAGCCGGCGCCGCAAGGTGCCGATCAAGACGCTCCTGCTCGATCAGGGTGTGCTCGCCGGCGTGGGCAACATCTACGCCGACGAGGCGCTATTCCTGGCCGGCGTGCGCCCGACGCGCCCCGCCCAGCGCGTGACTCGCGAGCAGTGCGCCCAGCTCGCGCAACACGTCAAGGCCGTGCTGGAGCGCTCGATCGAGATCGGCGGCAGCAGCATCAGCGACTTCATCGCCCCTGACGGCCGAGACGGCGAGTTTCAGCACGAACGCCGGGTCTACGCCCGCGAAGCAGAGCCGTGCGGCACCTGCGGCGCCCTGATCAAGCGTGTGGTCATTGGGGCTCGCAGTTCCCACTACTGCCCCACTTGTCAGAAATAGAGGCCCCTTCTACGCCTCGCCTACTCGAATTTCTGCGGCACGCACCTGGCGCCTCGACAGGCGTGCACGTCCACCCTGCGCAATTTCAACGCTTGCTTCGCCCAGCAGCCCTCCGTCGTCGTGTCGTAGCTGAAAGCAAAGACGCGCGCGCCCGGCTCGGTGTTGCTGAAGATCTCGGACTGGAAGTGGTTGCCGCCGGAGAGCTTCACCTCGGCGATGAAGCGATAGTGGTTTCGCACCGGGGAGGGCTCCTGATAGGCCGCCGCCGGCGCATCGAAATGCAGGCGCACGCGCACCAAGCAGTCGACGTCGTTCGCGTCCACGCGCCGGAAGGCGTGCTCGAACACCTTCACCGGTAGCTCGGCGCTGTCGCGCCAGACCGGGCCTGCCGCCCACGCCGGCTGCGGCAGCGCAACCGCTGCCGACCATGCGCAGGCCACTCCCAGACGCGAGAAGCGCCTCTGTACCGGCCATCCCCTACTCTCCCTTGCTCGCTGCTTCACGCCACCTCCTCGTCATCCGCGATCGGGTCGGGGATCTCGTCGAGCCCACGCCCGCCCTGCACGGGTATGTCGCGCGCCGCGGCCACGCGCTCCAATTCCGCCGCCAGCCCCTCGCGGTCGCCGACCGCCGGCAGCACCGCGCGCTGTCCATCCCAGAGCTCGACCGCGACGTGGCGCTGATCGAGCACGATCAGCGCCATCTGCGGCCAGCGATAGCGGCGCACGCGCGGGAAGAACAGCTGGGTGATCTCGCGCGCCTCCACGCCATCACCGAAGATGCGCACGCCGCGCATGTTGCCGCGCAAGACCGAAGCGATCGCGCCCAGGCTGAGCAGCACGGCGAACGTGCGCGAGCTGATCAGTCGCACGTGGTCCTGCACCACCACGTAGTTGTAGAGCCAGCTGCTCGGAGCGCTGTGCTCGCCGACGAGCACCAGCACCACCGAGACCAGCGCCGCCGCCAGGTAAACGAACGAGGGCACGCGCTCCAGCCAGGGGATGCTGTAGACCGCCTCGCGCGGGCGGTAGGTCATGTCAAACCCCGGCGGACGCGACGCTCGACTCACCACCGGCATGACCTACCACTAATCTGCCTGCGAACGGGGCCGGTGAAAAGTTCGATCCAGAGCCGGTGGAGGCTCTCACGTATGCCCGGCGGCCGTAGCTGGGCGCCGTTTCAGGTGCCCGCGCCGTTCAGTGTATGGAAGGCGTGAGCACGGGCGGCGGGTCACGCCGTTCGTTTGGTCGACAGATAGCGCACCAGAAAGTCCAGCCGACCTTCCCTCACATCACCTCGCACCAGCGCCACGATGATGGCGGTCAGAGCTCCGAACAAGAGCACCGTCGCCAGGTAGAAATGCAATGGCATGTCCTCGACCAAAACGGTCCAGTACTGGGCCACGCACAAGCCGAGCAGGGTGATCCAGATCCAGCCGTCGGTGACGCTGACGTGCGGCCGCTCCCCGCGCGTAGCTCGGCGTTCCAGCGCCAGCAGCGGCAGCAGACACACCACGTGGATGTAGTAGTTGGCCGCGTAGAACAGGACCGGCACCAGGATCAAACCGCTGATCGCTGCCTGCTCGAGCAGCCGGCGGCGCGCCGCGAGCGCGACCCCGCCCACGTAAAACGCGATCAAGCCCGCGAACAGGGGCCAGCGCGAGCGGACCAGCGCAAACTGCCCCGGCTCCCACCCGGCGATCAGCCCGCGCAGCGCGACCGAGTTGGCGTGTGGGTCCGCGTTCAGCTTCTCCACCTTCCAGAACCAATCGCCCCAGGCGGGCCAGGACCAGCGCAGCGCCGTCACGAGCACCAGCACCACGGCTGTCGCGGCGGCGGCGCCGAGCAGACGCAGCAAGGGTTGCTGCTCCTGCCAGATCTCGGCGCGAGTCGGCCAGCGCTCGTGCCTGCGCCAGAACTCCACCAGCCACCAGAGCCCGGGGAAACAGGCGGTCACCAGCGTCAGAGCGGGGAACGCCCGGATCGTGGTCGACAGGGCCAGGAAAAAACCGCCCAGCGCCGGCCGCTCGCGCCGCAGCGCGCACGCGCTCAGGCCCA
>JAICTU010000036.1 GCA_025936205.1 Polyangiaceae bacterium
CAGCCACATCCCGAGGTGAGTGGCGCGCTCCTGCTGCGCCAGGTTCTCGAAGTGATCCGCGGGTTCGTGCGCCATGGCTCATTCTCCCGGGCTGGGCGCCGGCTGAGCGAGGGCCGTGGCGGCATCCGGCGCGGTGGGATCAGGTAGATGGTAGTCGTACGGGCTGCGCTCGAAGTCGGGCTGCTCCAGAAAGTTGTGCTGGGGCGGCGGCGATGCCGAGAGCCACTCGTAGCTGCGGGAGCTCCAGGGGTTCTGCGGCGCGCGCGGACCGCGCGCCAGCGCCACGGTCAGATACACGGCGGTCGAGACCAGCCCGACTGTGAGGATCGAGGCCCCGGCCGTGGAGAGCACGTTCAACCACTGGTATTGCTCCGGATAGCTGTAGTAGCGCCGCGGCATGCCCGCGTTGCCGAGCAGGAACTGCGGCATGAACGTGAAGAAGAAGCCGGTGAACACGGTGATCGAGCTCACCATGCCCCAGCGCTCCGAGTAGCGACGGCCGAAGAGCTTGGGAAACCAGTAGTGTAGCGCCCCGAGATAGGCCGTGAGCGTACCGCCCACCATGATGAAGTGGAAGTGGGCGACGACGAAGTAGGTGTCGTGCCAGTGCACGTCCAGCGAGGAGGTGGCGACCGCTACCCCCGTCATGCCGCCGAAGACGAACAGAAAGAGAAACCAGAAGAAATAGAGCATCGGCGTCTCGAAGGAGATCGAAGCGCGCCGCAGCGTCGCCGTCCAGGTCAGCACCTTGATCGCCGAGAAGATCGCCACGAACATCGACAGGATGCCGAACAGCCCCGAGTCCAGCACCGAGATGCCGGCGACGAACATATGGTGCCCCCAGGTCAGGAAGCCCACGAAGGCGATACCGAGCGAGGAGTACGCGATGGCGCGATAGGAGGCTGGAGGCCGGTGAGCGAACGTGCAGACCACCTCCGAGATCACGCCCATCGCGGGCAAGATCATGATGTACACGGCAGGGTGCGAATAGAACCAGAACAGATGCTGGAAAAGCACCGGGTCTCCGCCGAGCGTGGGGTCGAAGATGCCGAGCTGGAACAGGCGATCGATGGCCACCAGCAACAGCGACATGCCGAGCACGGGGGTCGCCAGCACCTGGATGATACTGGTGGCATAGATCGACCAGACGAACAGCGGCATCTTGTGCCAGCGCAAATTCTTGGCGCGCATCGTGTGCGTGGTCACGATGAAGTTGAGCCCGGTCATGATCGAGGACAACCCCAGCACGAACACGCCCAGCCCGACCGGTGCGACCGCCGCCGGCGACGTGGTGCTGTACGGCGCGTAGAACGTCCAGCCCATGTCCGCCCCGCCCGCAATCATGCTCCAGAGCGTGAGCCCTGCCCCGAACGCGTACACATAGAAGCTGGCCAGGTTCAAGCGCGGGAAGGCGACATCCTTCGCACCCAGCATCAACGGCAACAAGAAGTTGCCAAATACGGTGGGGATGGACGGGATCATGAACATGAACACCATGACGATCCCGTGCAGCGTGAACACGCGATTGTAGGCGCTCGCGCTCATCACCGTGCGCTCGGGCGTGAGCAATTCGATGCGCAACAGCAAGGCGAACAAGCCGCCCAGGAGCAGCGACAGATTCACGGCGCACAGGAACATCAGCGCGATGCGCTTGTGATCGCGCGTGTTCAGCCAGGACCAGACCCCGCTCTGGGCGTTCAGGTAATCAGCGTGAGAGGTCTCCGTGACGTCGAAAGGCAGCGTGGCGGTCGTCATGGGTTCTCCTGGATGGCGCCGGCATCGGCAGCCGACAGCTCATCGGGCAAACGGATCGGGGGCGCGTCGGGCGCCACCAGCGGCGCTCGCTCGACGACGTTCACGGTCGTGGCAGGGGGCCGGGCGAGCGCGCGCAGGTACTCCAGGATGGCCCCCGTCTGCGGCGCGCTGAGCAACCCCTGATACGAGGGCATGACCGGCGGATAGCCGCGGTGGATGAGCGCGCGCGGGTCCATCATCGAGTCGGTGAGATAGGCTGCGTCGGCCGTGATCTGGCGGCCGTTGGACAGCGGCACGACCGAGCCATACATGCCGAGCCAGGTCGGTCCGATATGTGGGGTGCCGTCGACGGTGTGACAGCGCATGCAGCCCTTCTCGGTGGCGACGCGCTCGCCCATCTGCGCGAGCGAGAGCCGCTCGCGCGGGGCGATGCCCGCGACCTCGGGCTCGCGATAAAGAGGCCCCGGCAGGTCCAGCTCCAGCGGCGGCAGACGTTCGATGGCCAGCGCGTAATCCGCGTCGCTGAGGGCGACCACGCTGGCCCGCATCGTCGAGTGACCCTCGCCGCAGTACTCGGTGCAGTACACGGGTGAGGTCGCTGGCTCGCGCGCCTCGAACCAGACCTCGGTGGTGCGGCCCGGTACAACGTCCTTCTTGATGCGAAACTCCGGTACGTAGAAGCTGTGGATCACATCGCGCGAGGTCATGGAAAGGCGCACGGGCCGCCCCGCGGGGACGTACAGCACGCCCTTGGAGCCGCGCCCGTTGGGATATGCGAAGGTCCACATCCACTGCTTGGCCATGACCTGGATCGTCAGCGCATTGGCCGGGGGCGACTCGAGCTGCACGAACTGGCGAAAGCCGATCACCCAGAACACCACGAAGAGCAGCAACAGCAGCGTGGCGCCGGCGATCTCGACGCGGCGCGTACCGCGCTCCGTCGCTGGATCCGGCGCCAAGGGAATCGGCGTCGCGGGCCGATGGCGGTAGCGGATGACGAAAATGATCGCCGCCAGCGCCACCAGCGCGGAGCCCGCCATCGTGGTCAGGATCACTGCGTAGTGCAGCGCATCGATCTGCGGCGCGATCGTGGAGCGCTGCGGCGGAAGAAATAGAATGCGGCGCAGCAGCTCGTTCATGAGTGCACTCCCCGCGCGCGCTCGCGCCGAAACAAGAGCGCCACCCCGACCGTCAGCGCGAGCGCCACCAGGGTCGCCCCCGCCTGAAAGAAGCGTTGCACCGTATGCCCGTACTTTCTGCCCAGCGCGTCGAAGCGGAAGCAGCTCAGCACAGCGGTGCCCACGCTGCGCGCCGACGGGGTGGACTCGCCGAGCAGAGCCGCTCGCACCGCCCGGGGATCGGGGCGCAGATCATAGAAGTAGCCGTTGACCCGCCCCGCCGGCGAGAGCGTGAACATCACCGCCGGGTGCACGAACTGCTCGCTGGCGGCATCCCAAGCGTAGCGGAAGCCGACGCTGTCGGCGACGCGGCGGATCGACGGCTCCTGGCCGACGAGGAACGGCCAGGCGCTGGCGTCCGCGAGCCCTGCTCGCTCCAGCGTCACCTGCTGCATGCGCCCTGCCTCGAACGGCGTCTCCCGCGGGTCGATGCTGATCGTCAGCAAGCGATAATCCTGGCCCGGCGTGAGACCGAGGTTCGGCACCAGATCCGCCGCGGCGCGCAGCACCAGGCTGCACAGCATGGCGCAACGACTGTAGGCCAGCACCATCAGCGTCGGCTGCCCCCGGCCCACCACGTCCCCTAGCCTCTCTCGTGCGCCCTGCGTCGACTGAAACCCCGCGTCGAGAGGCAGCGCAGCGCCCAGGCGCTCTTCCACGCCGCCGACACGGGGCCCGACCGCGGGCGTCGCCTCGGAGCAACCCACGAGGCCAATCGTCAGCGCCAGCGCGGCCAGCAGCGCACGCGCGCGCGCGGGAAAGCAGCGCAGGCGACTCATCGCTCATGCCCTTCTCGTTGCGACACGGGCAGCGTCTCGCTGGCCCCGCCCGCGCGCTGGCGCGATAGATACAGCTGCTTGGCGCGATCGATCGGGATGTGGACGATACGGCGCTCGCGATCGACCCAGCCGTAGCTGCTCAATCGCTCCGGCGGCTCGCGCGTGGGGACCGGTTGGGCATGGCGCTCGAACAGCCCGGTCGCGTACGCCACGTGTGGCTCGGGCGCGCGCAGCACCCGCGCCGCCGGCCTCTCCAGCGCCGGCGACGGCATTACCTGCGCCGTAATCGGCAAGGTCACGGTTCCCGCCGGGGAGACCGGTACCGAGGCTCGCACCACGACCGTGAGAATGCCGCCGGCGGCCAGCGTCAGAATCGCAACCGCGAGGATGCCGAGCGGCACACGAGCATCCAGGCGATCGGGCTCCTGGACGATCTTCATGTCGGACTCCGATAGGCAATGCTCTTGCCGAGCGCTGGATCGCCCACGGGCACGATCGGCTGCCCGCGCAAGCGCAACGCGGCAAAGGCCACGCAGGCACCGCTCACGGCGAGCAGCGCGCTCAGATACCAGATGCTCACCAGCGGCCCCCGGTGAGCTTGCTCCGGCAGGATCAGCCAGAGCACGTCCAAGTACTGGCCGAGCACCAGCCAGGCCCCGACCACCGCCATCAGGCCAGAGCGGAACTTGGGCCCGCGCGGCAGCAGCAAGAAGAAGGGCAAGGCAAAGCGTGCTAGCGCAAGCGCGAGCGTCAACCAGCCAAAGCCCCCGGTCGAGCGTGCCACGTAGTAGCGCACCTCTTCCGGCTTGTTGGCGATCTGGACCAACATTGCCTGGAAGAAGGCGCAGTAGCCCCAGAAGATCGTGAAGCCCAGCATCATCCGCCCGAGGGCATGGAAGTGCGGAGGCCGGATCGCCGCCTGCGCGCGACCCTGGCGCGCGAAGTGCCCGAGCACGCAGAGCAGGCCCAGGCTGGCGACGAAGCCGCCCGCGAAGTAGTAGACCCCGAACAGCGACGAGCCCCAGAGCGGCTCCAGCGACATCAGCCAGTCGAAGGAAGCAAAGGTCAGGGCCAGGCACACCGGCGGTAAGAGCGCGGAGGCGAACGCGCGCTCCGGGCCCGGGGACGGCTCGGCTGTGGCGCTCGCGGGATCAGCCACCAGCGCCAACAAGCTGCGGGTGCTCACCCCGCGATCCTTGCGCAGCGACCAGCCACGCAGCAAACTGGCGCTGACCAGCCAGATCGCGAAGTACACCGCCGCTCGCGCCAGGAAGAACGGAGGGTTCAGGTATTGCTGCCGGTGATGGAGCGTCGCCAGCTCTTTCGCCGGCAACGCAGGAGACGGATCCATCCACAGGTAGAGGTCATGAAGCCCGAAGGCGATCGGAACGAACAGCAGCGCCAGCAGTGGAAAAACACTGATCATGCTCTCGTTCAAGCGGCGAAGCGCGACGTTCCACTTGGCGTCCACGGCGTAGTAGATCATCAGCTGGAGCAGGCCGCCGAGCGCCAGCGAGGTCACGAACACGAACGCCGCCAGGTACGCGAAGTAGGTATCGCGCCGGTCCAGCAGGAACCCGATCACGGTGCCGGCCGCGCCCAGCGCCGCCGTGCCCAGCGCGATCGGCACCAGGCGCCGGCCCGAAAAGATCAGGTCAGCGTCGCGCGCGTCTCCGTTCGCTGCGCCCACGGACGACTCGTGCTTCATTGCAGCCATGGCTCTGCCTCCACCTGCAGCTCATCGGGCAGCTCCGCCAGCTTCGCCGACTGGCTCAGCTGCAGCGCTTGCACGTACGCGACCACCGCCCAGCGATCATCGATCGCGAGCTGACCGGCATACGAGGGCATGAGGCCGAAGCCTTCGCTGATGACGCGATAGATCTGACCTGCCGGCATCGCAACGATGTGCCGATCCAACAGCGTCACCGGCTTGCGCAGCTCCATCGCGTCCGCGACAGGTGACTCGGCGTCGCCCAGCGCGCCGTGGCAGGCGCGGCAGAAGATCTGAAAGCGCTGCTCGCCGCGCTCGAGCCGGGCGGCGTCGATGGCGACGGGAATGCGCTCGACGTAGCGCCCCTCCTTCGTCAGCCCCGAGACCAGCTCCGAGGGCCCGAGGCGCTTGCTGACCGCCACGGTGCCGGCGGGCGGCGCGCGCATCGCCTTGCCGTCCGAGAACACGGCACTGGCCTCGAAGGGCTCGGCCTTCTTCTGGTCGAGCATGCGCTCCAGGTCGACATTGCACGCCAGGGCAAGATCGCCTGCGAGCGCGAGGAACGCGAAGCCGGAGCAGCGCCGGGCGAGCGTCATCGCCGCACCTCGCTGGCCACGTACACGCTGCGCTCGGCGCCGAGCGACTCCACGACGCTCTCCAGCGCCTGCCGCCCCTCGGGTACGTCGCTGGTCGGCACGGACAGCCAGAACTTGTCGACGCTGGTCGAGTCGAAGCCTTCCGCCTCGAACACCGGGTGCCAGGGCCGCACCAGACGCCCCGCCCAGAGCACGCCGAAGAACGCGGTGAGCGAAGCGAACAGCACACCCATTTCGAAGGTGATGGGCACGAACGCCAGCGGCATGTGCGGTGGCCGCCCGCCCACGTTGATCGGATAGAGGTAGCCGACCAGGTACCATTGCAAGAGGTAGGCTCCGCCTGCCCCGCACAGCCCCGCGACCAGCACCGCGTACGGGATCCAGCTGCTGCGCTCGGGTAGAGCGTCGCGCACCTCTTCCGTGGAATAAGGCGTGTACGCCTCGAGCCCCGAGTAGCCCTTGCGCTGCAGCTCGCGAGCCGCGCGCGCGAGCGCTTCCGGACCTTCAAACTCCAGCAGCAGGTCAGCCATGAGCTCCCCCTTCGCCGGGCAAGGCATGCGGCTGACGCCCATGGCCCGACTCGTGATCGAGCTCTCGCCGGAGCTCCTTGAGCTCGGAGGCGGCGGTGAAGGGCACGAAGCGCAGGAACAACAGGAACAAGAACAGGAAGAAGCACATCGTGCCGAACAGGATCGACAGATCCACCCAGGTCGGGCTGTAGTTTCCCCACTGCGCCACCAAAAACTCGCGCTGCAAGCTGAGCACGATGATCACGAAGCGCTCCGACCACATGCCGAGGTTGATCACCAGCGACAGCACAAACAACACCCAGATGTTCGTGCGCAGGCGCTTGGACCAGAACAGGTGCGGCGTCACCACGTTGCCGAGCAACATGAAGTACCACAGGATGGAGTTGGGCCCGGTCGGGCGCGCCACGAAGAACTGGTAGCTCTCCGTCGGGTCGTTCGAGTACCAGGCCAGGAAGTACTCGACGATGTAGCCGTAGCTCACCATCAAGCCCGTGGTGAGCAGCATCTTGGCACAGTTCTCCAGGTGCTTGACGGTCACCACCTTCTCCAGCCCGAAAACCTTGCGCGCGGGGATCAGGAGCGTGAGCACCATGGCGAAGCCGCTGTAGATGGCGCCCGCCACGAAGTAGGGCGGAAAGATCAGCGAGTGCCAGCCCGGCGTGAGGCCGATGGCGAAGTCCGAGCTCACGATGCTGTGCACGGACAGCACGAGCGGCGTGGCCAAGCCCGCGAGCAGCAGGTACGCCGCGCGGTAGTGCTTCCAGGTGCGCTCATCCCCGCGCCAGCCGAGCGCGAACACGCCATAGATCCGCCGGCGCCAGCGCTGCGGCGCCGAATCGCGCACGGCAGCCAGATCCGGCAGTAGCCCCAGGTACCAGAACAGCAGAGATACCGTGAAGTAGGTCGATACGGCCGCCGCATCCCAGGGCAGCGCGCTCTTCACCTGCGGCCAGACCTGCATCGTCGATGGATACGGAAACAGCCAGTAGGCGAACCAGGGCCGCCCGAGATGCAGGACGGGAAACAACCCCGCCTGCATCACCGCAAACAGCGTCATCGCTTCCGAGAAGCGGTTGATCGCGGCGCGCCAGGGCTGCTCGAACAGATACAAGATCGCCGAGATGAAGGTGCCGGCGTGACCGATCCCGATCCACCAGACAAAGTTGATGATGGCGAAGGCCCACGCGACAGGGATCTGGTTCCCCCACAGTCCGATGCCTTCGGCCACCGTGTAGCTGACGCAGAACGTGAGCCAGAGCGTGCCGCACAACGAGAACAGCAGCAGCGCCCGGTAACCCCAGCCGCGCGGACGCCAGGTGATGCCGGCTATCTTCTCGTGCAGCTCGGCGTCCGAGGTGCGAAACAGCAGCGGCTCCGCGACGGTCATCGCTCGAGCTCCGGGTTATCGTTGCTCACCTTGGCCAGGTACAGGGTGCGCGGGCGGGTGCCCAGCTCGTGCAGCACCGCGTAGCTGCGCGGCTCCTGCCGCCACTCCACCATCGGGGTGCCGGTGTGACTGAGCGCGCCGAACTGGATCGCCTGCGTCGCGCAGGCCTGCTGGCAAGCGGTGACCACCTCGCCGGGCTGCAACTCGCGCCGCTCGATGCGCGCCTGGCGCTCGGCGCCGCGAATGCGTTGAACGCAATAGGTGCACTTCTCCATCACGCCGCGCTCACGGACCGTGACGTCGGGGTTTTTCTGCAGGCGCGCGAGCGGCGCATCATCCGTATAGTCGAACCAGTTGAAGCGCCGCACCTTGTACGGGCAGTTGTTCGAGCAGAAGCGCGTGCCGATGCAACGGTTGTAAGACATCTCGTTCAGCCCGTCGGGGCTGTGCGTGGTGGCGTTGACGGGGCAGACGTACTCACACGGCGCGTTCTCGCAGTGCTGGCACAGCATCGGCTGGTGGATCACGCCCGGCGGGCTCTCGCCCTCCGCTTCATACGTATCGATGCGCAACCAGTGCATCAGGTGACCGCGCCCGGCCTCGCGCGCTCCGACCACGGGCACGTTGTTCTCGGCCTGGCAGGCCACCACGCAGGCGTTGCAGCCCGTGCACAGCGTGGTGTCGATGGTCATGCCCCACTGCACTCCAGCGAGCGGCCCGGTGCTCGCCTGCCGCACCACCGGTAGCAGCGACGGCTGCTTCCCGCGCGCTTCCCGCGCGAAGTCGGGATCCCGGCGGTACGCGCTCAGCGTGGTCGAGAGCGCCAGGCCGCGCCCGTGCTGCTGCTGCGTGAGCTGACGGATCGCCAGCTCCTGCTGCTCACCGGTCGGACGCAGCTCGACCGTGGCATACGCTCCGTCGACCTTTTCCAGCAGCGGTCGCGCGTCGACGCCGACGCCGTCCGCGAGCGTGCCGGTACCGTTTCGCCCGTAGCCTCGCGGCAGCGTCAGTGTGCCCGGCGCTTGCCCGCGCACCAGCACCACCGGCGCGCGCAGCGTGCGGCCGGCGCGCGACAGCTCCACGACGCTGCCGCTGCTCAAGCCGAGGCGTCCGGCGTCTTCCGTGGCGATGCGCAGGGCATTGCCCCAGGATTGTTTGGTGATCGGTTCCGGCAGCTCGAGCAGCCAGGCATTGTGCGCGAAGCGCCCGTCGTACACATTGTGGGACTCGGCGAGCTCGAGCTCGTAGCTGCCCTGCGCGTCCGACCGGCGCGCGCCGCGGGCGAGCGTCAGCGCACGGGACCAGTTCGGCTCGCGTTGCAACACGCTGAACGCGCTGTCCTGCACAAAGCCGCGCTGCAAGCGCGCCGCCCACTCGGCGGCGAAGTCTGCGTCCGAAAGCTGCGCGAGCTGTCCGCGCCAGTAGCGCCGGGCCAGCGCGTATCCGCTCGGAGCAGGCTCTCCGGCGCACGCCGCCAGCAGCTCCAGCACGCTGCGCGACGCGTACAGCGGATCGATCAACGGCTGCACCAGCGACAGCGTGCCGTCGAAGGCCCGGCTATCGCCCCAGCTCTCCAGATAGTGCGACTGGGGCAGCGACCAGCGGCACGCGCGCGAGGTCGCGTTGCCGTGCGTGGCGAGCTGCGCACTGAACGGCACCTGCTTCAGCGCCGCCTCGAGCTCCAGCGCCGGATCGGCGTCGTACAGCGGATCGCAATCGAGCACGATCAGCCCATCCACGGCGCGCGCGTCGATCGCGCTGCGCAAGTCAGCGAGCGAGCTCGAGCCGAGCGGGTCAGCGAGTGCCGACCGGGTGAGCCGCAGCGTGCGCCCGAAGCTCCCCAGCGCACCGTTCAAGGCCAGAGCCAGCACCTGCACTTCGAACGGCTGCTGCGGCCCCGCCACGACCAGGCACTCGCCCCAGTGCTTCAGCAGATCCGCTGCCAGCGCGCGGACCCACGGCTGCAGCGGCGAACCGTCGCTGCTCGGCAGCTCGCCGAACGCCTCGATCCCGGGCAAGCGCGCCCGCGCATCACTGCGTGACAGCTCGCCCAGCAGCAGCGCCGTGAACTGCGGCAGCTCCGACGAGCGCAGCGCGAGACGGTGGTCGGCGACGCTGCCGGTGAGGCTCAGCGTGGATTCGACCGCGTACAGCCGGTTCGGCTCCGGGATCGCCGCTCGGGGCGCGCGGCGCGCGGAAAAATCGCGCGCCCAGCGCAGGGACATCGGACCCTGGCACAGGAAGTCCGAGTCCAGCGCCAGCACCACTCGGCTCGCGGCGAAGTCGGGCTGCGCCTCCAGGGGCTCCCCGAACACCGCATCGCTGGCCTGATAAATGGCCTGCCGCGACAGCGCAGCGTGGAAGGTGAAGCGCGCTGCCGGATGGCGCTCGCGCAGGCGATCGAGCTGCTGCACGACCAGCGGCGAGCTTTGCGGCGGTAGCACGAACCACGGCCGCCACTGCGCGCCGCGCGACGGAGCCCCCTGCGAGCCAGCGCCCTGCGAGCCAGGGCCGCGCGAGCCAGGGCCGCGCGAGCCAGGGCCCCGCAACGCGCTGAAGGCGGCATCCCACGAGCTGGGCATGCCCAGCTCCAGCGGCGAGCGCAGCCGGCTCGGGTCGTAGAGCGAGAGCACCGAGGCCTGCTGAACCACGCTGCTCGCGCCCAGGCTCGCTGGATGCAGCGGGTTCCCCTCGACCTTGGTCGGGCGGCCCTCGTGGCTCTTCACCAGCAGCCCCACGGCGAAGCCGTCAAGCTCCATCGAGGTCGCGTAATCCTGCGCCAGGCCGGGCGTGAGATCGCGCGGGGTAGAGACGTAGGGCAAGATCCGCTCGCGCGGTCGTTGCCCGCAGCCCGCCAAGCCGGCGAGCGCCAGGCTCGCCCCGAGCAACTGGATCAGCTCGCGCCGCCCGAGCGCGGCAGCGCCGCCTCCTGGCGTTCCTTCTGCGACGGCCTCGGGCCCCCCGCAGGCCTCGAGCACGGAACGCCAGTATTCACTCACGTCGCGTCTCCTCTCAACGGTGGCAAGCACTACATGTGGTGAGCGAGCTGACCGAGCCGCGCCGCACCAGCTCGTCGCGCGCGCTCACCTCGAAGGTCTGCCCGTGCATCGGCTCGTAAGCGGGTGGGCTCTCGTCGTGCGCGCTCGCGCCCGCGCCCTGCGCCGCCGGCCGCGGCATGGGATCCTCGTTCAGCCACGCGCTGAGCGCTTCGGTGGAGCCGGCGCCGTGTTCGAGCAGCGCTGTTTCATACCTGCGGTGGCAGTCCAGACACCACTGCATGCTGAGCGGCGCGATCTTCTCCACGCGCGCCATCTGGTCGACCCGGCCGTGGCAGGCGACGCAGCCCAACCCGCGCTGCACGTGCACGGCGTGATCGAAATAGGCAAAGTCGCCCAGATCGTGCACGCGGTTCCAGGGCAACGGCTCACCGGAAAAATAGCTGCGCCGGACGTTCTCCAGCAGCGGGCTGTTGTCCCAGATCTGCGCGTGGCAGCCCATGCAGACCTCGGTCGCCGGCACGCCCGCGGCGCGCGACGTCTCCGCGCCGGAATGGCAGTATAGACAGTCGATGTGATCGTCGCTCACGTGATGACGGTGATCGAATTCCACCGGCTGATCGACGGCTTGGAATTGCTCGGTGTTCCAGGGTGAACGCACGTACGCCATGAGTCCTGCCGGCGCCGCCACCACGCCCAACACAGCGGCCCCCAGCGCCAAGCGCAGCGCGGTGTTACTCCAGTATGGAAATAAGGCTGGCATCGAGACCACGTCACGCTTGCCCTCGGGCACAGCGCGTTTCCGGCGATCGCGCGCCGTGGTTTGCAAGGTGCGAGCCATCCACACACACTTGCTCGCCCAGCGGCAGAAAGGCTGCGTCTCCGCTGTTTGCAGCTTTCCGCGGCGGCTCGACCACCGTCACTCTTGCCCCGACGAGGCGGATCGTCTCGCCCGCCCTGCCCCAACCTCTCCGCGATGCGACTGCGGCACGACGCCGTGCGGCCGCTCTCTTCTCCTTCTCTTTGCTGAGGATTTTGTTGATGCAGGGCGCGCCCGTCCGCCTCGCCGTCCAGACCTGGAGGCGTCTGCGCTTCGGATCGCCGGCGCTGTGGCACTGAGTCGCGGTCGTTACTCCCTCACAGCCAAGGGGGACGCGACGGAGAGCGCCGCAGGCCACCAGGCGACGCCCGGGGGCCGCTGACGGGGCCCTGACCCGCGCGGCATGTTCACCATGAGCCCGGGGCTGGGAGCGCTTCTTCCAGCTGTGCACGAGCTGGCTCAGGGCCCGAGCTATCTGTGGCGTCGTCTCCCCCTGAGCTCGACACGCGAGAATCGCAGATTCGTCGGGCAGTCTCGGTCATCCATCAATAGATGCGTGGGCTGGGCACATGCTAGCGACGCACGTCCGCGAGCGGAGCCGAGCCCCTCTTCGATGCATTGAAATGCCGTCGGGAAGGATACTTCCACAAGCGACGCAATTGCCGTGCCGCGAGCGTCGAGTCAAAGTAGTCGCGTGGCCGTCGCACGCCCCCTGGCGTTCACGCTGTTGCTCGCGCTAGCTGGGTCGGCGTCGGCGCAGGCGGCCTCGGCCGCGAGCGAGTTGCCCATCGAGTGGCAGGCACCCGAGTCGTGTCCCGACGCACAGGCGCTGACACGGCGCCTGGGCGCTCTCTTGGGTGAGACCCCCAGCCATCTGGGCAAGCTCTCCAGCGTACGCGCGGTCGTGCAGGAAACGCCGAGCGGCAAGCAGCTGACGCTGGATGTCGAGGAATCAGGCCAGCATACCTCTCGTCAATTCGAGTCCGGTGACTGCAGCGATCTGATCGATGCGGCGGCGCTCGCCATCGCCTTGGCGTTGCACGGCGAGGCCGCGCCCCCCGTCGAGCCTCTCGCGAGCTCCGCAGCGCCCCCGCGCGAGCTCGACACGAATCCGCCCGGGCCAGAGCCGAGCCCGTGGGGCTGGTCGCTCGCAGCCGAGGCCGCGCTGGACTCCGGGGCGCTGCCGGCGCTCGCTCCAGGGGCGGGGGCTCGTGCGCGCCTGCTGTTGGGCGCGTGGAGCGTGGACGGGCACGCTCTGTTTCTGCTCAATCAGCGCGTGGCGCTGGGCAACGCCGAAGCGGTGGACTTTGGACTGTTCGTCGCGGGCACGCGCGTGTGTCGTGATGTCCTTGAACGAGCCGTGCATCTAGCCGCGTGTGCCACTGTGGAAGCCGGTCGGTTTCACGCGTCGGGCGCTCACTTGCCGACGTCCCGCGCGCTCGCGGATCTCTGGCTGGCCGCCGGCGGCGGGATCGAAGCGGAGGCGCGCGCCGGCGGGGAGGTGTGGCTGCAGTTCCGGCTCGAACCCGTCGTACCCCTCGATCGCAAGCGCTACGCCGTCGACGGCTCGCAGGTGGTGCACACGCCGGCAGCCCTGGATCTGCGCTTTTACCTCGGGCTCAGCGTGAACGGGCCTTAGTGGCGCTGCCGCTGGAAAAACCGCTGCGGGAAGGACCGCGGCTCGGAAAAATCGTCCTCGCCAGGTCCAACTTCGTGTTTCTCGGCCACTAAGGTTGCCTCGTGTCGCCGCCAGCAGCCCTGTCCTCGGAGCCGGTCTTGCAGGAGCGCCTCTCCTTCGAAGCGCTCTATGAGAGCCAGTTCGTGTCGACCTGGGCCATGCTGAAATACCTGGGAGTCCCGCCCTCCCAGCTCGATGACGCCGCTCAAGAGCTATGGGTGGTGGTGCACCGGCGCTATGCCGAATTCGAGGGGCGCAGCGGCATTCGGACCTGGCTGTTTGCCATCGCCGTCAATGTCGAGCGCAATTTCCGGCGCGCGGAGCGCCGGCGCGGGCCGATCGTGGCGCTGCCGTCCGGGCTGCGTGCGCCGTACGGCGACCCGGGCTTGGACCAGGAGGCCCGGGAAGCATGGGACCTCGTGCTCGGTTTCGTGCAGACGCTCGATGAGACACGGCGGACGGTGTTCGTCGCGAGCCTGCTCGAGGGTCTCTCGGCAGCCGAAACGGCCGAGGTCACGGGTCTGGATCAGCCGACCGTGTACAATCGCGTCCGCGCGTTACGGCGCTCGTTTCAGCTCTGGATTGAACAACATCGGAGTGAACCATGAGCGAGGAGTTCCCTCTGGTCGATCGCGTGCTCCAGCGTGTGCGAGCCACGGCTGCTCCGCCTCCGGGCAGCGCCACTCGCGTGCTCTCCGGCGTGGCGCGACAGGTCGCGGGCGGTGCACCTGTCCACCCCGGCGCGGGCGCTGCGCCGCAGCCCACTCCGCCTCCGGCGGCGCATGTTGCTGTGGCACCGCCGGCCGTTGCACGGCAGAGTACCTGGGCGCTGCACGTGGTGCGGCTCGGGCGCTGGGTCGTGTTTGGTTTGGCAGCGGGCGGCGTCGGTTACTGGTGGGGTTTCCAGCGTGCCGCGCACGCACCGCTGGAGCACGTGGCTGCGCCGGTGGAACAGCGCGTGGTTGGGCCATCCGTCGTGCTCTCCCCAGCGCAGCCGAGCGCCCCGGCACAGCCGGATTTCGCGCCGCCGTCAGCGCCTTCCTCCGAGCCCGAGCCTGAGCCCGCGCGAGCGGCGCCCGTTGCCCGTGGCGCGAGCGAGGCGCCGGCACGTCGCCGCTTGGCGCCGAGGCGCGCCACGGCGCCGTCGCTCCAGCCACTCGACTTGCACGAAGCGTTGCAGCTGCTGTCGCGCGCGCAGTCGGCGTTGCGCAAGGGCTTGCCCGATCGAGCGCTCGAGCTGCTCGATCAGCTGGAGCAACGGCAGCCGGGAGAGCTGCTGATGGAAGAGCGCCGCGTCACGCGCATCCTGACCTTGTGTGAACTGGGCGAGGTCGACCAGGCGCGAGCCGTGCGCCAAACCCTCGGCCCTGGTCCCGTCAGCTCGATCTATGCGGGCCGCCTCGACGCGAGCTGTGCCGGTGTGGAACCCGCGAGCACGGATTTGAAAAACAGCGTGCCCCGTCCAGATCCTGCAGCGCCGGACACTACCCGCCCATGAACGACAACACTTCTTCGACCAGTATCGTGCGGCTCGTACTCGGCGCGTTGCTGCTCGCAAGCAGCAGCGCCTGTTCCAGCGATGAGCTTCCCCTGCGCAACATCGGGGACACCTCAAATGGGCTGGCGCTCGGCTCTCCCGTGACCACCACTACGGTTCTGACCGGCAACGCCCGCTTCGAGGGTCGCTGGGTGGGACAGACGCGGGACCCGCTCGTGCGCGACGCCGCCGGCAATCCGATGGACTATGCTTTCCCGTCAGGGTCCCGTCAGGTCGTGCTGGAGCTGGCGCTGCAGGGTGACGTGCTCGCGGGCAGCATCACCTTTGGTGCCGGCAGCCTGCCGCAAGCGGAAGCGGGCGTCTCTTATCCACCCGGCGTGGACTACGGCCTCCTCCCGAGCGATGTCTTCCTTGGTCCGATGGAAGGTCTGGCGTATCGCTTGAGCGATGAAACACCGCCGAACCCCGAAACCGCTCCGGCCGACGCAGTGCTCACCTTCCCACGCTTTGCTGGCTTCGCGACGTGGTGCCCGTTGCAACCGTCCCTGCCCTGGCAGAATGCCGACTTTCGCGGACCCGGCTTCTACACTTGCGTGGCAGAAGTCGATAGCTGGGGTGGAACTGTGGTACCGGACGGCAACCCGCACTGCTCCGTACTCACTCCAGGTTCCACGGAACAGCAGGCCGTCGATTGCAACTACTACTCGCTGTGCCTCGGCCATGGCCCCTGCGCCTGCAGTGCAGACGGCTGCACTGTCGATGAGACGATCTCGAATCACATCTACCTCGACCTGATCGACGGCGAGATCAAGGCGACCTTCTCGGATACGCAAGTGGACGGCGGCCGGCTCGGCGACATTCGCTTTCAGCACGTCGGCAAATGACGCCCCGAACCGAGCGAGAGTGTAAGCCACGAGGAACGCCGCAGCGCTCTCAGCTCCCGAGCCGCGCCAGCGCCTCGGGCACGTAATCCGCCACCTCATGCGCCAGGAGCCCCCGGTCGGCACCGCCGCGCGCCTCGACCCAGAGCCGCGCGGCGTGGCCGTGCAACACTGCGCCCAGCGCGCCGGCGCGCAGCCGCGGCAGCCACACCAGGAGCGCGCCGCAGATGCCGGAGAGCACGTCGCCGGATCCGCCCGTCGCCAGCACCGGGTGCCCCTGCGAGACGACCAACGGAGCCGCACCGGGCTCGCCGACGAGCGTGTGGGGACCTTTGAGCAACAGCGCCTGTCCGGTGAGCGCCAGCGCCTGCTCCAGCGCCGCGAAGCGATCGCTCTCGACCACCGCCGCTGTCACGCCCAGCAAGCGGCCCAGCTCACCGGGGTGAGGCGTGAGCAAGCACTGCCCGGCGCCCCGTATCTCCTGGGCCCGGCCCGCAAAGTGGCTGATGGCGTCGGCGTCCAGCAGCTTCGGGCCCTGCCACTTCAGCACCACATGGTCGACCAGCGCGCGCGCCGCGCTGGTCATGCCGAGGCCGGGGCCCACGATGACAGCGGAAGCGCCGTCGAGCATTTTCTCCAGCGTCGCGATCGGCCGCTCGGGGTCGAGCGCCTCCGTCATCACCTCGACCACCTTCTGATCGAGGGCATGCGCCGCCTCCGCGAACGTGCAGACCGTGACCAGTCCCGCGCCGGCGCGCAACGCGGCGACGCTCGACAGCAGCGCCGCGCCCGTCTTGCCCGGTGAGCCTGCCACCACGATCACGCGCCCCGAGCTGCCCTTGTGCGCCGAGGGCCGGCGCGCCTCCAGCCAGTCCGCCGCGTCCCGAGGCTCCAGCCACCAGGCACGCGGCTCGCGCGCAGGGCCGCGATCGCGCGGCACGCCCAGGTCCTGCACCACGACTTCACCCGCCGCGTCCGCACCCAGGCTCGTGAGCAGCCCGGTCTTGGGCTGACCAAAGGTGATGGTCAGATCGGCGCGCACCACCTCGCCCAGGGCGACGCCCGTGTCGGCGTTCAGCCCGGAGGGCACGTCGAGCGCGAACACCGGCTTGCGCGCGGCATTGATGCTGTCCACTGCGGCGCGAAAGCGCCCGCTCAACTCGCGGCTCAGCCCCGTGCCGAACAGCGCGTCCACGATCGCGTCCGCGTTCGCGGCCAGCTCATCGACGCGCGCCCGAGCTCCGCTCTCGCTCTCCAGCTCGATCAATGAACCCCCGAGGCCGCGCCATGCCTCGAGGTTCACGCGCGCATCGCCGCTCACCTGCTCGGCGCGCCCCAGCAGCAGCACGCTCGGGTCGTGCCCCAGACCGAGCAGGTGGCGGGCTACCACCAGCCCGTCTCCGCCGTTGTTGCCGGTGCCGCACATGCACAGCACGCGCTGCGCGCTCTCCAGCCGCTCGTGCACGACCCAGGCGGCGCCCCGCCCCGCGTTCTCCATCAGGAGCAGGCTCGGGACCGCGCAGCGCTCGCTCAGAAAGCGATCGAAGGCGCGAGCCTGAGCCGAGCTCACGATGGGGATCAATTGTCGTCCTCGAACTCCCAGTCCGCGGCGAAGGCGTCACGCTTCGGCGTGGAGAGGGCCTCTCCGTTGGGCCCGTCGCGGCGCACCACCAGGGTCTGCGCGGTGGCCGGGTCTTCGCTCTCGCGCGCGACCACCGTGATGATGTTCACACCGGGCTGCAGATCCGCGTCGAAAGAGAACGCCATCTTGTGAGGCTCGCTGGCCTTGCGGTTCGATTGATAGAAGACCTTGCGCGAGCCCACGAATACGTAGGCGTCTCGCACCTGGTCGGCGTCCGTGACCACGCCCGCGACCTTCACCTTGTCGGCGCGCGTGGCGAGCGTCCCCGGCGCCACCTCCAGCGAGGGCGGCGAGCGCGTGAGCACCGGCTCGAAGGCGATGCTCTCCGGGTCCTTGGTGCTGCCCACGTCATCGCTGTCGACATAGCCGAGGCGGCCATCCGCCAGCTGCACGCGGCTGTACGACTTGTACACGCCCGTCCGCTTCAGCTTGGAGCCCGCGCGCAGCGTGCCCACCACGGCGCCCGACTCGAGCGGCTGAGCCCGCACCGGCGTGTCCTTCTCCACCGCCACGCGATCGTTACGGTCTTCGACGATCAGATCCGCCTGCACCAGCGGGATGTTGAGCTTCTCGTTGGAGACAACGCGCAGATCCTGGTCGACCACCGACACCTCGACCTTGGCCAGGTTGTCCTTCAGCACGTCCAGCACGTCGAAGGTGAACACCACCTGGCGGTGCTCGCCCGGCTTCATGTTGGACACGTCGAAGCGGCCGTTGCGCAAGAGCAGGCCATCGCCGGTCAGGTTGCGCAGCAGCGCCTGCGTCTCGTGCGACGCACCTTTGCCGGTGTTCTTGATATCCAGGTAGATCGACGCGCCCTCGCCGCGGCTGATCTGGCCATCGCCATTGCCCGGACGGTTGTCGAGGACCTGGTAGCTGTAAGCGAAATTCGGCTGATCGAGCTGCTGCACCGTAGGACGGATCTCGGCGTCGGCCGGGGCCTCTCCGCCTTCGGCGCTGAAGCGCAGCTTGACCACGTCCTGGCGCGTGACCGAGTCCAGCGGCATCTTGCACTCGCGCGGGCCGGGCTCCTTGTCCTTGTGCTCCGCGTCGCGGTCCGGCACCGCGCAGATGCCGAGCGGGGTCTTTGCCGTCTTGGTCTGACCCGGATCGATGCGCCCGAAGATCAGCTCGCGCTCGTCGAAGATCGGGTTGTCGCTCTTGGTGATGGCGCGCAGCCGGTAGATCGGGGCCCGGCCACGGTTGGTGACCTCGGCTTGCACGGTCAGCGGCTGCCCGGCGATCGCGCGATTGTCAGGGTGATCGGTCGAGACCTTGACCGTGTAGTCCTCGGGGTTCGGGCCCTTGGCGTTCTCCGGCGCCGCCGCCCAGTCCACGCCCACCTGGCGCAGGTCCGCGGTGATCTTCTCGATCTCCGCCTGCTGCGTCTTCTCGATGAAGGCCTGGGCGCTGGCCAGCTGATCCTGACGCCGCGCACGCGGCAACTGCGCCACCAGATCGCGCGCGAACTTGACCGGGAAGTCGAGCCGGAAGTCGTCCACCTCGTTGCCGAGATCGCGCAGCTCCTCGCGCTCGCTCTCCGGCAGGTTGAAGCGCAGCGTGACCCAGGGCCGCTCATCGCGGCGAGCCGCGCCGTTGGACAGGCTCTTGGAGAGGTCGCGCTCGCTCAGGTGATTCTCGGCGCGATACAGGTCCATCTCCAGCGGGTCGACCGTCATCGGGTCGAGCTCCACGTCCGGCGTCACACCGACGCCCTGGATCGAGATGCCGCCCGGGGTCAGATACTGGGCGATGGTGAGCTTGAGCGCGGCGCCGCCCGCGATGCGCGAGAACACCAGCTGCACGCTGCCCTTGCCGAACGTCGTCTGACCGACGAGCACGGCACGGTCGTGGTTCTTGAGCGCGCCGGCGACGATCTCGCTGGCGCTCGCGGAAGAGCCGTTGACCAGCAGCACCACGGGATAGTTGGGCTCGGTGCCGAGGCGCTTGGCGCGCTTTTCCTCGCGGCCCTCGCTGCCACCGACGGTCGTCACGATCGCGCCGCGCTGCAGGAAGTGGTCCGCAACTTGAGCCGCCTGATCGAGCAGGCCACCGGGGTTGCCGCGCAGGTCGAGCACGACGCCCTTGGCCGGGCCGTCCTTGCGCAGCTCGGCCAGCGCCTGATCCAGCTCGTCGCTGGTGGTGGACTGGAACTGCTTGATCTGGATGTAGCCGATGCCGGGCGCCAGCTGGTGGAAGTCGACCGAGTGGATCGCGATCTCCTCGCGCTCCAGCTCGAACGGGCGAGAGCCCTTCCAGCCGTCCTTGCCCTCGCGATGCACCCAGATCGTCACCTTCGAGCCGGGCTTGCCGCGCAGCCGCTTCACGGCGTCGTCCAGCGGCATGTTGATGCTCGACTCGTTGTTGATCTTGGTGATGCGGTCGAGGCGTTTCAGCCCGCTGCGCCCCGCCGGCGTGTCCGGCATGGGGCGGATGATGGTCAGCTGCTGGTCGCGCACCGAGATCACGATGCCGAGGCCGCCGAAATGCCCGGACGTGGAGAGGTTCATCTCCGCGTAGGCATCGGGGCTCAAGAACACGCTGTGCGGATCGAGCGTGTGCAGCATGCCGTTGCAGGCCGCGTACTCGACGTTGCGCAGGTCGATGTCGGTGTCCTTCAGATTATCCTGCAGGAAGCCGAACACCTCGCGCAGGCGGGCCGACACGTCCCAGGGGCCCACGACGGTGTCGACCCGGAACTCCTTCTCTTCCGTATCGACACGCACCTTCACGCGCGGCGACTTCTCGTCGTGCAGCACGATCACCGGCGCCACTTCGCGCTGCACCTGATTGAGCGCGCTCAGAAACATCTGCCGCGGGTCGACGCGCGAGGGGTCGACGTACTTGCTGCGGATCTTCTTCAGCGTCTCGTTGACGGCCTCCAGCCGCGTGAGGTCGTAGTCGCCCTTCGGTGACGCGGCGGCGGCGACCGCGTGTGCGGCGCCCAGCCCCTGCCACAAGCCGCCGGTGCCAAACCGGGTTGCGAAGAACTGAGCCAGAACGGCGAACCCGGCCACGACCGCAATGCGGGCGGCACGCTCGTACAAACGCATCGAGCTCAGTATAGGCGACTGGCACGGCACGGGGCAGGCCATCCAGTGCTCACCTGCGCGGTCCAGTTCGCCCCGACCCGCCCTCGAGGCCCCACCGGCCCGCTGACCCGCACACATCCACCGCCATGGTGTCCCCTGCGCGACAGGCGGCACAAAGCCCGAGGGGTTGATGAACTCAGCGTGGAGCGCCGGAGGCCTGCAACAACTGCGCGAATCCGATCAGGAGCTGGCTCAGCGCCTCGGCGGCGTCGGGCGGAGCGGTGAGGCACAGCCCTCCCTCGGGCGTACGGGTAACCTCGACCCGCGCGAAGAGCTTCGCGACGTCGGCTGCCGAAGCGGTCGAGCTCGGCAGCAGCGCTGCCGGATCCGGCGCGGGCGAGCCGTCGCGCGCGCCGGCGGCGCTCGGGGTTGCCTCCAGCGACCGCCCGTCGCTCCCGGGCGGCAGGGCGCTCGCCACTGCTCCGGCGGCGCCCAGCTCCTGCTCGCCGATGCCTTCTGCGCCTTCGTCAGCGCTGTCGAGGTCCGGAACTTCCACGGGCTCCACCAGCCGCTCGATGTCGCCGATGAAGCTCGCCGGACCTTCGAAGCGCACCGTGTCCGTCGTGCCGTCGAACAAGCCCGAGAACAGCGCGTGCTTGTTGCCCACGATGCCCGCGATGCGAGACTCGATGCCATACTCCGTCACCAGGTTGATCACGTCGATCGGATCCTTCTGGCCGAGACGGTAGATACGGCCGATGCGCTGCTCGAGCACGGCGGGGTTCCAGGGCAGCTCCAGATTGATGCAGGCGTTGGCGGCGTGCTGCAGGTTCAAGCCCACGCCCCCGGCATCGCTCAGGAACATCACGCACACGCTGGGATCGTCGTGGAAGGCGAGGATATTGCCGGCGCGCAGCTTCTGGCTCTCTTCGCCGGTGAAGAACACGGAGGATAGGCCCGCCTCCGCGAGCACGTCACGCACGGCCCACTCGGCGAGCCTAAGCATCTTGCGCCACTGACTGAACACGACCACCTTGCGCTTTTGCTCGATCACGAGCTGGCGGATCACACGGCGCAACTCGGCGAGCTTGGGCGATGCGCTGCTGGCGAGCAGGGCCTCATCGGCGCGCGCCTGCTCGTAAACGCGCCACACCTCATCGAAGCGAAGCAGCGCCATGCCATTGGAGACGATGCGCTGCTGCGCGAGCAGCTGCATCAAGCTCAGAAACTCGAACTGCCGTAACGGGCGGCGGCGCGCGGCCTGCAACAGGCGCGCGATGGCGGGGATGCGCGCGTCGTGCTCTTCCCGCTGCGGAGCCGTCATCTCCACCGGCACGCGCACATCGCTGCGCGGAGGTAGCTGGCTGAGCACCTCGCGCCGCACTCGCCGCACTACACAGGGAGCGATCCGCTCGCGCAATGTGTCGAGGTTCCGCGCGCCGACGCGCTCCGAATCGCCGCCCGCGGCCCAGGTCGTGTGCCAGGGGCCGAGGCGCCATTTGGGCGCGAGGGCGCTGTCATCCACCCAGTCGAGCAGCGTGGCGAGCTCATCCAGCCGATTCTCGAAGGGCGTGCCGGTGAGCACCAGACGCCATTCGGGCTGCAGGCTCGTGACATAGGCGCTGGATTTGCTGGCCCAGTTCTTGATGCGCTGGGCCTCGTCCAGGACGATCAGCGAGGGTGCGAAGCGACGGACGGAGCCCAGATCGCGCAGCAGCTGCTCGTAGTTCATGATCAGGAAACCGCGCCGGGTCTGCTCGAGCAGCCGAGCGCGCTCCTCCGCTCGCCCCTCCACCGCGATCAGCGGCGCGCGGTCGGTCGTCGCCTGCCATTCGCGCAGCCACTGATCTTTGAGCGGCGCCGGCACGATCAGGAGCCCGCGCTCCACGTGACCGGCGCAGTGGAGCGCGTGGCAGGCGGCGATCGCCTGGGTCGTCTTGCCGAGCCCCATGTCGTCGGCCAGCAACAAGCGCTGGCGCTCCAGGAAGCGGGTGATGCCCTCGAGCTGATACGGGTAGAGGCGTCGCCGCAGGCTCTTCAGGTGCGGCAAGGCCTGCGCGGACGCCGCCTTCCCGGCAGAGAGCCGCGCGAGCTGGTCGCGCTCCTCGCGCAATAGCGCCAGCGCCGCGGGTTCCGCCCCAGCGAGCTGCGCTTCCGGACGCGCCAGCAACGCCTCGACGAGCGCGCTGCGCCCCGCGGGATCTCTCAGCAGTTCCGGCGCGGGCGCGCCGGCGGCGAGCGCGGCTGCCGCGGCCCGGGCGGCTCGCGCGCTCGCTCCCTTGCCGCGCGGCTTGGCCGCCCGCTCCGTCGTGAACATCGCCGAGTCCCAGCGCAACCCCTCCAGGCGATCCCCGGCGCCGGTCCAGGCCCGCACGGGATTCCAGCTCAGCCAGGGGCGCGCCGACGGAGGCAGACCCGCGACGTCGAACGCGGGCAGTTTCTTGCGGCGCTGCGCGAGATCCTCCAGCGCCACCAGCAGGTGCTTGCACAGGCCCAGCGAGGAGCGCAGAAAGTCGGCGCAGTTGCAGCTCGCCGCGAGCGGCGCGAGGCCGTACAGCTCGACCGCGTACGGGCGCAGCTCGGCTTTCTTGCTCCTGCGCGCTCCCCCTGGCTGCTGGCGCTGGCCTGTGAGCACATAACGCCCCCAGGGCGCTCCGCGGGGCGGCCGCTGCTCGACGCTCAGCTCGTCGCGCGCGCCGAACGCCACGCGCCGCAGCAGCGCCTCGAGCGCCGCGCGGCGCGCCATCCAGTCGGTTCCTTCGCTGACGCGCAGCGCCTGCTCGACGAGCCACTCCGCGGGCAGATGTCCAGACTTGCGTCGCGCCAGCTCCAGCAGTGCCGCGCGCGCTTCCTCCGGATCGTGCGGGAGGCGCTCGGAGCGCAGGACTTCGTTGAGCCGGGCGAGCGGAGCGAGAATCATACTGCCGCTCGTAGCGGCAACGCCGGACGCAGCGCTACAATGAAAGACCGCAGCGCGCTTCGGAGCTGAGCGCATTGACGAACCAGGTCTCACCGAGCGTGGAGACCTGCGTATTGGCCGAAAGCCCCACGAACAGCAGCGAGGGCAGCGGCGAATACCAGACGCCGACGCCGGGCGTCAGCTGACGCTGGCGCAGCAGGTCCTCGTGCGGGCGGTCCGGCGTCACCCAGGAGACCTCGGGGCCCGCACCGAAATGCGACTTCGGCAGCAGATCCAGGTGCAAGAAGCCGCCCTGGCCGATCTCGTCGCCGTCCTTCGCGCTGGGCGAGCTCCCGGCGAGCCCGCTGAACCACGCGAACGTGGGCCCGCGCCGTTGCGGGGCGGTGAGCTCGACGCCGCACGGGAGCGCCCAGTGGCTCGCCAGGCCGCCGCTCGCGGTAGCGCAGCCCCGCAAGAGGGAGCCCTCGGACAGCGCCAGCACGCCAGCCTGCTCGTCCCTCGACCCCTCCGGCAGCGGTTGTGGCTCGGGCAATGCGCTGGGCTTCGCGAAGGACGTGATCAGGATCAGGAAGAACGGCAGCATCACGATCGCGCGGGAGGCGTTCAGCTTACCCGAATCGGCGCTCGATTTGACGCTTTGGAACTTGCCAGCCCCGGCGTACGGGTCACCCGTCGGGGAGTGAGCTTGGTGACGCAAACTGCCGCACAGAGCCCGCTTTCACCCAAAATCAAAGTCGCTGGGGGGGGGGCTGCTGCGATCTGTGCGTGCGCAGAGATCGGCGGCAGGCTCCGAGAAGGTGACGCGAGGCTGGCGACGAGGTAGCGGTAGCTGAGCCCCATGCTGGCACACTGCCCGAGCTCCCGCCCGCTCTCCGACGCCGTCTGGATCGACCTGCTGGAGCCGACGGACGGGGAGCGGGCGAAGGTCGGGCAGGCGCTCGAGCTGCGCATGCCCGCGCGCTCCGAGCTGGAGGAGATCGAATCTTCGAGCCGCGCCTTCATCGAGAAGACGGCGCTCTACCTCTCGACGCCGGTGCTGGAGGGGACCGATTGCCGGAACGAGGTGCTGACCACCGTCGGCTTCGTGCTCTCGAAGAAGACCCTGGTGACGCTGCGCTTCGCGCAAGTCGCCGCCTTCGACGCGGTCCAGCGCAGCGCCGAGCAGGAAAAGCTGGGCGCCAATGACATCCTGCTGAGGCTGCTGGAGGGCATTGTCGACCACACCGCGGACGCGCTGGAGCACGCCAGCGCGGATCTGGAGAAGATCTCCAACGCCACGTTCCACGCGGAACGCCCGCGCAAACGGCAGATGAAGGCGGCCAGCGAGGAGCTGTACGCGGGGCTGCGCAAGCTGGGAAAGATGGCCGATCGCGCCTCGCGCCTGCGCGATACGCTGCTCGGCGTCGGGCGCATTGCCACCTTCGCCCTGGAAGCGGACGAAGGAAAGCGCTTCGCGTCCGGCAGCGCGAGCCTGCAGGTCGTGCGGCGCGACGTCGGCTCGCTCACCGACTACCACGCGCACCTGTCGGGCAAGATCCAGTTCCTGCTCGATGCCACGCTCGGCTTCATCAGCATTCAGCAGAACGACATCGTCAAGGCGCTCACCATCGCCTCGGTGGTGGGCGTGCCGCCGGTGCTCATCGTCGGCATCTACGGCATGAACTTCAAGCACATGCCCGAGCTCGACTGGGCGCTGGGCTATCCGTTCGCGCTGATCTTGCTGGTCGTGAGCGCGCTCTTGCCGCTCGGCTGGTTCAAGTGGCGCGGCTGGATGTGAGCGCTCAACCCGTCGCGCGCAGTCGCTGCAGCGATGCGCGGAACGCCGGCACGTAGTCGCGCAGCAATCTCTCCAGAATCTGGTCCGCCACGGCGGCGTTATAGGTGTGGCTGGTCAGGTTGCCGTCGCGCAGCATCTGCGACCAGTGCGGGCTCTCTTCGGCCGTGATGAAGTGCAGCTTCACACCGGCGATCAATGCTTCTCGCGGAGAGCTCGCGTCCAGACCGGCTTCCGGCGCGAGCTTCTGAAACGTCTTCCAGAACAGCTCGAAGGTGAACTCGAAGCCCTGGATCAATCCCGCCTTGTCGCGCTGGTTTCGCACGGGCAGGGCGATGTAGCTCTCGAGCTCGGCAAAGGCTCGCTCCAGATTGCCGAGGGCGGTGGGCAGATCAGCCATGCACGAGCCGGCCTTCGCTCGTGATGCGCGCTCGAAGCGCCGGATCGACCTGGCCCAGGTCCACCAGATCGAGCGACAGCAACGTGGGCGCCTCGTCTCGCATGCGGTTGACGAATTCCGCCCATTCGGCGTCCGTCGAGCAATGCTCGAAGGCCAGGTCCAGGTCCGAGTCCGAGCGCGCGTCGCCGCGCGCGCGCGAGCCGAACAGGAGCACGCGGCGCAAGTCCAGGCTAGCGCGCGCCGCCTCCACGATCTCACGGACCACGCGCTCCTGCGTCTGCACGAGTGGGGCGTCCTCGCGCTTTCAGCGCTGCGCGGCTTTGGTGGCGCCGTTCGGCGAGCTGAGCGTCGCGTCGCCCTTGGCGCTGGCCGCCTTCGTGCTGCGCGTGACGGAGGTGGCCGCCACGTCTTTCTTCTCGGCCGCGTCGGGATCGACGACTTCCACGCCCGCGGGGCCGTCGTCGCGTTTGATGGAGTAGCGCACGAGCGCGCGCAGGGCCTGGTTGCGCTGCACGTTGCCGAGCAGCATCTTGAGGTCTTCGTACACCGAGGGGTCGACCATCAGCGCGCCGAGCGTGCCCTTGCCCTGACGCAGGTCGCTGACGATGCCGCGCAGGTCGGTGCTCATACCGGAGAGGTCGCTCGCCAGCTGGTTGCCGAGCACGCTGTCGCCGTCGCTCGCGCCGAACAACACGCCGTGCGCGAGGCCGTTGCCGGTGCGGATGCCCGCGAGCACCTTGCCCAGCTCGTCGGCAGCGCCGCCCACCTGCGCGATGGCGCGGCTGCCCGACTCGCCGTAGACGATCTCGTGAGCCATCCCCGGGCCCTGGTTCACGCGCGCCACTGCCTGATCGACGCCGGCCAGCACGTGGTCGAGCCGCGAGCTCATGCGCTCCAGGTTGGCGAGCGTGTTCGAGAGCCGGTTGGCCTCGTTCTCGTCGTGCATGAGCCGCGAGAAGTAACCGGGGCCGGAGTCGATGGAGACCAGGATGTGGCTCAGCGCAGCGACCCCACGGCGCATATCGCTCCGCACCTGCTCGTCCGCGAACGTCCCGGTGGCCGCATCCAGGTTGGCGAGCACGCTCTTGGCGCTGCTCGCGATCTCATCGATCTTGCCGAAGGCCTGCGTGAAGTCCTGCGCCGGCTCGGTCGCGATCTCCCCTCCCGGCGGGATCTGAGGCCGGTCGGGAGGTCCGGCAGTGATCGACACCATCTTGTCGCCGAGCAGACCCTTGGCGGCGATGCTGGCCCTGCTGCCTTCGCGGATGCGCACGGCCTCGCGCTTGACCACGCTCAGCTCGACCTCGATCACCGACTTGTGCGGGTCGTCCGGGTACTGCACGTGCGCGACAGTGCCGATATCCACGCCGCCCATGCGCACGGTCGAGCCCGGCTTCACTCCCTGCACGTCGTCGAACTGGGTGTGGAACTGGATCTTGCTGTCGAACAGGCTGCGATTGTCGCCGATCAGGAAAATGATCCCGCCCGCACCGATCAGGCCCGCGAGCACGAAGCCCCCGACCTTCATTTCCCGAGAAATCGCCATACCTCGAATAAATCTAGCGCCTCGGCAGGGCCGTGTCCCGAGCTTTCCTCCGTCCTGACGCACCCTCTCCTACCCGGCCCGGATCGCGGTCCCGTCCCCGTTACGCCTTGAGCAGCGTCTCCACGTCCTCGTTCACGGGGGCCCGGCCCTCGATGAAGTCGGAGATGCGCGGGTCGGTGGCGGCGTGGAAGTCCCGGGGGCTGCCCTGGTAGATGATGCGCCCGCCGTGCACCATCGCGATGCGGTCGCTGATCGTGAACGCGCTCTTCATGTCGTGCGTCACCACGATGCTGGTGATGGCGAGGCGACGCTGCAGACCCATGATCAGGTGATTGACTCGCGCCGTATTGATCGGGTCGAGGCCGGTGGTGGGCTCGTCGTAGAGCACGACCTCGGGCTGCACCGCGATCGAACGCGCCAGGGCGACGCGCTTGCGCATGCCGCCGGAGAGGTCCGCGGGGTCCATGTCCTCGATGCCCGGCAAGCCCACCAGATCCAGCGCCCATGCCACGCGATCGCGCCGGTCGTTGAGGCTCATGGTCTCGCGAAAATGCTCCTCCAGCCCATAGGCGACGTTCTCCCCCACCGTCATCGAGTCGAAGAGCGCCCCGGCCTGGAATAACATCGCGATGCGTTGCCGCAGCTGGCTCAGCTCGCGCTCGTGCATCTCGGTGACCTCGGCGCCGTCGAAGCGCACCGAGCCCGCATCGGGCTTCAGCAAGCCAATCAGCATCTTCAACATCACACTTTTGCCCACGCCGGACCCCCCCACGACCGTGAGCGCGGCGCCCTTGTCGACGCTCAGGTCGAGCCCCGAGTAGACCACCTTGGGCCCGAACGCCTTGCGCACGCTGCGAAAGTGAATGAACGAGTCTTTGGCTGCCATCGCTACCTTATTGAAGTTTGACGCGCCGGGAATCAAGCGGCGCGTGCGCGCGAGCACACTCTAGTTGCCCAATTTGTCACCTCGGCGAAAGACAGCGTAAAGTGGCGCCCAGCGTTTTGTCCACGGACCGCGAGCGGCTCCCCTGTTCGCTGGCGCGTCTTCGGCTTCTCTTACCCGGGTCAGGTCATGCGTTTCCTCACTCCTTCCGTCCTTTCGAGCGCAGTGTTCGCGGCCGTGCTGGCGTCTGCCAGCGCGCAAGCGCAGGGGCTCGAAGCCAACGCCAGTGTCCAGGCAGCACCCGCTCCGATCATGACCAGCTCGAGCAGCGAGGACAACGTCTTCGCGCCGCGCGGCAACCTGTGGGAGCTGGGCATCTTCGGTGGTCTGATCTGGATGTCGGAGCGCAGCGCCTTCAACGAGGGCACGCGCCCCTACGCCGACTTCAAGCAGCCCGCTCCGGAGGTGGGCCTGCGCGTGGCGTACCTGCCGCTCTCCTTCTTGGGCCTCGAGATCGAAGGCATGGGCGCCGCCGGTGAGCTGCGCAACAGCGACAAGCAAGGCGCCACCATCTGGGCCGCCCGCGCGCACCTGCTGCTGCAGATCCCGACCACCTACGTGATCCCCTTCGTGCTCGGCGGCGCCGGCCGCATGGGCGTGATCAGCGACGATTCTGCTTCCGGCAAAGACGACGATCCGGGGGTGCACTTCGGTGCGGGCCTGAAGTTCAACCTGCACCGCCGCCTGGCGCTGCGCCTCGAAGCGCGCGACACCATCACCAAGGAGCGGCCCGAGGCCAACACCGCGCACACCTTCGAGGGCTTGCTCGGCGTATCGCTGGTCTTCGGCCGCCCCTCGCCCAAGCCCAAGGACAGCGACGGCGACGGCGTGGTCGACCTGCAGGATCAGTGCCCGATGGAGCCGGGCCTGCTCCCCGATGGCTGCCCGATCCGCGATGCCGACGCCGACGGCTTCCCCGACGCCAAGGACAAGTGCCCGCAGGAAGCGGGCATCGCCCCCGACGGCTGTCCGATCCGCGACGCCGATGGCGACGGCGTGCTCGACGACAAGGACGAGTGCAAGGAAGTGCCGGGCGTCGCGCCCACGGGCTGCCCCGACACGGACAAGGACGGCATCCTCGATCGCGACGACAAGTGCCTCGACGAGCCGGGCGTCGCGCCCGACGGCTGCCCGCCGGACAGCGACGGCGACGGCTTCATCGACTCCAAGGACAAGTGCCCGAACGAGCCCGAGACCAAGAACGGCTTCGAAGACGACGACGGCTGCCCCGACGATCTGCCCGTGGCGGTCAAGAAGTTCACGGGCGTGATCAAGGGCATCGAGTTCGACAACGGCAAGGCCAGCATCCGCACCGTCTCCAAGTCCACGCTGGATGAGGCGGCGGGCATCTTGAATCAGTACCCCTCGCTCAAGGTGCAGATCGTCGGCCACACCGACAACGTCGGCAAGCGCGAGTTCAACATCAACCTGTCGGCAAAGCGCGCCGAGTCCGTGAAGGCCTACCTGGTCGATCGCGGCGTCGCTCCCGATCGCGTGCTGACGCGCGGCGAGGGCCCCGATAGCCCCATCGCCGACAACAAGACGCGCCAGGGCCGCCAGCAGAACCGCCGCATCGAGTTCAACATCGTCAAGTGACGCGGTTTTGAAGGAGTTTGGGGGGCCGGGCCTGATCCGCCCGGCCCTTTCCGGCTCCTCGGGGCGCCGGCGAACCCTTTCTGTCGCGCAGGGATCTGCCGAATCGACGGGACACGCGCTGCAGCGCGCCTAGACTCGGGGCATGCGTCCCCTCTCGCTCGTCGCCCTGCTCTCTTCCCTGTCGTGTCTGGGCTGGTGGGCAGCGGTCGGTTGCGGCAGTGGCTCGCTCAACGAGGAGCGCGCGTCGACGCAGACCGCGGATCTGGCGTTGCGCCACCTGGAGCACACCTCGCCTCATCACAGCGGAACGCATCGCTGGCGGCAGCACCGTCCCCATCA
>JAICTU010000539.1 GCA_025936205.1 Polyangiaceae bacterium
CGGATGGCGACGAGCTTGCCGATCGCATGTACGCCGCGGACATCGGCGGTCAGGTGTGGCGCTTCGACATCTGGAACGGTCGAGATCGCTCCCAGCTCGTCACGGGCGGCGTGTTCGCGAACCTCGGTGCGGCGGAGCCACGTCCCACTCCGGCGACAGCAGCCGACGCGCGCCGGTTTTTCAATGCGCCGGATGTCGCGTTGATCCGGCCTCGCGGCGGTAACGCGTACTACAACCTCGCCATCGGTTCGGGCGATGTCGGTGGTGCTACGGCCACTGGCGTGACAGACAGGTTCTATTCCATCCGCGATCGCCAGCCCTTCACGAGACGTGCGCAATCCGAATACAACGCGCTTCAGCCGATGCTCGATTCGGACCTCATGGACATCACCATGAGTCCGGTCGGTTTCCGTGTTCCTGACTACGCGCTGGGGTGGCGGCTCGATCTCGCCTCCGGGGAAAAGGCACTCGCGGAGTCGCTCACCGCGAACGGCATGATCCTGTTCACGACGGTCAAGGCTGCTGCTTCGGGCAGGACCGCGGACTGCGCGGCGAACTGCGCGAATCGCGTCTACGCAGTGCGGGCGGACAACGGCATGGCCTCGATTGACTTGAATCGCAACGTTGTGGTCACGGCAGAGGATCGTTCCTCGGTGCTGATGCTGGGAGCGAGGAACGGGGGTTGCGAATGAGCTGCTGCTGAAGTTACCGCGCACGGTGCGAAGGATCTGCCGCGGCCGCAGCTCCGCAGTCACCGTGGACGGCGGTGCAGACCGCCGGTACCGTGGTCGTGGATACCTCGCGCGCCTTTCGCGGCACGCAGTCGATCAAGGCCACCACGCAGGCGACGGCCGTGAGCGGGCAGACGTACAAGCGCGCGCTGATCGGGCTGGGCGCTGGGTCGCCGGTGATCCCCGTGCCGAACAACGCCTTCTATGGCCGTATGATGTTCTATCTGGAGTCGGTGCCGCAGTCGTCGCTGCACTGGACCTTCATCGATGCCACGGGCACGGCGACGGGCCAAACGTACACTTCCACGTACCGCTACGGCGGCCAGCGGCCGGTCCTGGATGGGACGACCTTCAAGGGCAACGAGCTGATGGCAAACTACGACACGCTGCAGTTCTACGCGACGCCGTCGGTGGGCCCCAACACCGACTGTTACAAGCACGCGGACGCGCAGGTGGTGCCGGTCGGCAAGTGGTCGTGCGCCGAGTGGTACTTTGATGGCACGAACAACCAGATGAAGTTCTGGCTGGATGGTACCGAGATCACCTCGCTCGGCATCGACAAGACCGGCGAGGGTTGCAGCGGTACCGACGCGAAGGACGTACCGGGCTACACCTGGACGGGGCCCACGTTCGGGCAGATCGATATGGGCTGGGAGTCCTACGCCAGCGACGACGAGCGCACGATCTGGATCGACGACGTCGTGATCAGCCAGACGCAGGTGGGCTGCCCCGCCCCGCAGAGCAGCAACTGAGCCCTGCCAGCAGACGGCCGCGCTCTGCCAGAGCCGGCCGTCTCTTGCCGCGGGGACCCCTCGCACCCCGAGCTCATCAACGCAGCGGGCGGCAGCCCTCATAGTCGCCTTCCTGGTGCGGATTGGCGCGGTTGTTGGTGAGCGTGTTCAGCGTCGTCAGCTCGAAGTTGGTACCGTCGCTGTCGATCTGGAGCACGTCCCAGAAGTACTCGCCGCCCGACGTCGGCACGGCGAAGCTCTGGATCGGCTTGCCGTCGCGGTAGACCACCAGCGTCGCCTCCGAGCCCACGAAGCTGCTCGCGCCGTCGTTCTGCGCCGAGTAGTCGTGCACGTACAGCACGTACGTGCCGGGGGAGAAGCGCGCGATGCTGATCGCCTCGGGGCCGTCGGCGGCCTGATGATCGACGTCGAGGCTCGCGTAGGGCGGGCCGCTCAGGCTGCCCGCGCACTCGGCGAAGCCGACCTCTTCTCCACTGGGCAGCAACAGATGCAGATCCATGTCGTCGGGGCGCGCCCAGTCGAGCACGAATTTCAGCGCAGGCGCGGTCTTGGGCAAGAGCTGCAGGTCGCGCTCCTGGCCCTTGCCGCACAGCGAGGCCGAGCGCAGCCCGCTCGGCTCGTAGCCGTCGGCGCTGGCCGAGAGCGCGTAGTAGCCGGAGTCGAGCGACGCAAACTGGAAGGCGCCGATCGAGTCGGTGACGGCGCCCAGGAACACGGCGTCGCTCGGCCTGGGGCTGAAGCCCTGGCGCATCTCCACGATCGCATCCGGGATCAGCGTGCCGGTGGTCGCGTCGCGCACGGCGCCGGCCAGATCGGCGGGTGCGTTGGCGCAGTCGTCCTCGATCGCATCGAGCTCCACGAGCTGGGTCGTGGTGCCGGGATCGCGGATGTCGAAGGTCGCGTTTGCCGGCACGTAGCCCGGGGCGCTGATGCCCACGCCGAAGGAGCCGCAGGCGATCGCGTCGGACAGGAAGGTGCCGTCGGAGGCGCTGGTGAGCTGCCCGCTCGCCAGGGGCGAGCTGAACGCGGCCACGGCGCCGGCGATCGGCTGGCGCGTGGCGGCGTCGACGATGTTGCCACCGAACGCGCCGGTGCAGCCCATCAGCGGTGCCGGGGTGGTGCCGCAGCCACACCAGTTGGCAACGGCCTGCTCCTCCGTCAGGCTCGCGCCCGCCGGCACGGGTTCGTAGACATACGCCGGATTCGCCACCAGATAGTTGCAGACGGGCTCGCGCGCGGTGTCGTAGCTGCCCGCGTTGTCGCCGATGCGCAGATGGCGGGCTGCAAACTCCTCGCACACCGCGCAGTTGGCGGCAGGCCCGCTGCGCAGCGCTTCGAGATCTTGCGCCGTCATGCTCTGGCACCAGTCCTGTACGTGCGCGCGATGATAGGCGCGAGCCAGGAGCGTGCCGCGCTCCTTGGCGTTGCTGCCGGTGACGCTGGCTCTCACGTCGGCGCTGTAGGGCGGGCGTGGATCGACGTATTGCGCCGGCGGATCGTGCTGGAAGGAGCCAGTGCCGTTGCCGGTCACGCCCAGCAGCGGCGGCAGGCCGCCCTTTGCGAGCGAGGTGCCTCCGGGATCGAGCGCGGCGCGCGCCTTGATCACGGGCCCGAGCGCGGCCAGGTCATTGCGAAAACGCACTTTCAGCGCGTCGGGCACGGAGAGAGCGCCCACGTGCTGCGCGAGGATCGTCACGACGTCGGCGAGCGTCGAGCCCTGCGGCACGAAGCGGCGCAGGTTCTCGGGCACCACGATATCGCGCACCACCTCGCCCGGCGTCTTGGCGAGGATCTGCTTCCAGTTGTCCGGCAGCAGGTCTCTCACCGGACCCGGGATGCGATCGATCAGTGGGGCCGGCGTGGTCCGGCTACCGATGCGGCCGTCCAGCTCCACGCGCACATGCGTGTCGGTCGTGACACGGCCCAGCACCGGTAGATCGATGGGCTCCAGCGGCGTCAGGATCGTGTCGACCCCCGCGCCCAGGTACAGCGTGCCGTTGGTGGCGCGCTGCTGAAAGCACTCCGCGTCGAAGTTTGGAGCGCTCGGCGCCGAGCCCGCGCGCGTGCCGATGCTGGGCAGCCCCGCCGTGTCGGCCACCTCGATCACCGAGCTGACGGCGCAGTCGATCAGCGCCCCGTATTGCGCGCCGTACGGACCGGTGAGGCGACTCATGTACAGATCGCCGACGCCGCGCTGGGTGGAACCATCGGCGGCGGACACGTAGCTCGGCGGGGGTAGGGTCGGCCAGAGCGGGTCGGAATAGGCGTTCGTAGCGGGATCGAGCGGCGCGCACATCGGGTCGGCCACGTCGACTTTGCCACCGGCAAACCCCACCTGCTCCTGCAGCACGCCGCGCGCGCCGTGGATCAGACCGCTCGTCATCGCCACGAGCAGCGCCCGGGGCCGCCAGTCACCGCCGCCGAAGTCGGCGATGTCCGGGCCACCCCAGCGCTCCCACATGTGGCCCGTGCTCCAGGCGTCCTGCATGAAATGCTGCGCGATCGCCTCGAAGCTGAAAGCCTCCTGATCGCAGGCTTCTGCGAAGGACACGTACTGCGGGGGTAGCGCGCCGCGCAGACTCGCGCAGTCCCTGGCGCGCGCCAGCGCCAGATCATGATAGTAGCGCCAGAAGTGCTGCACCTGCGGCGGGAAGTGATTGCTGTTCAGCGCGCCCATGTGCGAGGCAAAGGCGTGGCAAGCGTCGATCGGCGTGCCCGAGTCGATCGGGCAGGTCTCGTTGCCCTGCGCCCAGTCCCACAGGGCCCAGCTCAAATCGGGTAGTTGCGCCAGCTCGCCCACCGCATATTCGCGCGTGACCAAGGTGGTCGCGTCGGTGAAAGGCCGCGGGGCCACCGTTGGAGATGAATTGCCGATCAGCGGCGTCACCTTGGGGCCTTGCACCGTCGGCACCTTCAGGCTCACCACGCCGCTCAGGTGCGCGGGCAAGCGTACACCGCGCGCGCCGAGCAGGTTGTTCCAGAGCAGAAAGTGCTCGCCGTCGGGAGCATTCCAGCGCCGCCGGGCCGTCTCGGGCCCGGGCGCGCAATCCTTGCCGCCGACGCGGCAGCGCGAGTCCCAGGCCGAGGCCGTTGCCGCGGAGCCGACCAGCGCCGCGAGCAGCAACGCTCGCTGGGCACGCAATCTCCGGGCGCTCATTGATTGGCCTCCAGGAACTCGCCCAGGCTGGGAAAACACAGGCTCTGTGCCGTGAGCTCGAAGGCTTGCAACTGCGAGTAATCACGGCCGCGCAGGCCCGCGTACAGCTCCTGACAGCGCGCAGGGCAGCACGGCTCCGTGCCGGCCCAGGGCTGATTGTTCGGGCACACCGGCACCGAGGCGAAGCAAGAGTCCAGACTGCCGCCGGCGGCGGCGATGCAATTGCTGACCAGCGTCAGGCAGTCGCCCTTGGCAGTGATCGGATCGGAGAGGCTTTCGTCCACCACCAGCCCCGTCGCTTGCTCGCTGGCGAGCACGGGCCTGCCCTCGTCATCCTTGGGCAATTGCTCCAGCTCCACGGGCTGGAGCGGCGGCACGGCGACCGAGCGCGGGCTGTAGGGCACGTCAGAGCCCTGCGCGGGCGTGGCGCCTGCAGTGTTCAACAGCTGATCCAGCGCCGGTGGCTCGTTGCCGGGAAAACCGGCGCCGAGCGGCGCCGTTTGCTGTTCGGGCCGATCCTTGCTGCAGGCGGCGAGCAGCAGCGGCAGGCCGAGTGCAAAGACGCGCGACCACAACGGCCGAGCATTGGTGCGACGCCGCGCGTCTGCTAGCGTGGCTGCTGCCGTGCCGGTCGCTTTCCACCCCGTCTTCGCGCTCGCCGTCCTGGCGGAGCCCGGGCTCACCGAGCAGACGAAGGGCGGGGCGGCGATCCTCGGGTTCACCATTCTGTTCATGCTGGGGCTCTCGCTGCTCACCATCGGGGGTTCCATCACCGTGATCGTGCTCCTCGCTCGCCGCTGGCTCGCCCGACATCCCGGCGCCGGCGCGCGGGTGGGCGCCTGGCTCATCGGAGGGGTGGCGGGGGTCTCCATCATTGCGCTGTGCGTCCAGCCGCTGTTCCTGCTCAGCCTGTTTCTGGCCGCCTGGGTAGCGGACGTCTTCTACTAGAGCGCGCGCTCGAGTCGAGGGGGTTCAGACGGAGCCGCAGGACGGCGGATCGGTTCCGTCGCGCTGCCGGTTGCGCGAAAAGCCGCTGAGTGCGCCGCGCAGGTCGCTCTCAGTCAACTCATCGCGTGCAACAGCGCGAATCCTGGCGGTCGGAGTGGGGCCGGACCTCAGCCGCGCGACGCCGAGCGGAGCCTCGGGACACTGCGCCGTTCGCGCCGCGCACCACGGGGGCCTGGAGTCAGGTGTCCCGTGGCAACAGGGGGCCCCCCGCTCGGAAAAACGAGGTTTCCATGGAA
>JAICTU010000813.1 GCA_025936205.1 Polyangiaceae bacterium
AGGCGATGGATAGAACGAAGGGTCTGGGCGCAGTGGCATGCAGTTCGGCCTTTCAGGCGTACGTCATGACCAGATACATCAAGGTCTCGGTCTGCCCTGGGTTGAAGTACTCGTGCGGCACGTCGGCCTCGAAGTAGACGGCGTCCCCGGCGCGCAGCGTGAAGCGCTCCGCGTCCACGCGCAGCTGCAGCTCTCCAGCCGCGACCACCAGGTTCTCGGTTGTGCCCGCGCGGTGTGGCTCCGCGCGCTCCAGTCCGCGCGGAGCCAGCCGCAGCTCGTAAAATTCCACGTTCCGCGGTTCGTCAAAGGGAAACAGCGCCCGCGACGCGAAGGCGCCATCGGCGGAGCGCAGCACCCGGGCGCGCTGCGCATCGAGCACGGCCGTGCGCGGCTTGCTGCGCTGGCTGATCAGCGCCGAGAATGGCACGGCCAGTGAACGCGCAATCTTCCACACAATGTTGATCGTGGGCGTGCTCTGGCCCAGCTCGATCTGTCCCAGCATCGCGCGGCTGACCCCCGAGGCCTTGGCCAGGCGCTCCAGCGACAGCCCGCGCTTCACGCGCAGGCGCTTGAGATTGGCTCCAACGACGGGCGTGAGATCGTGTTCCGACTCTTCCGCGGGCGATCCCGGAGGTACGTCGCCTTGCATCAGCGGCTCAGCCACAGATTCCACTTTACGGGACTTAATTATATTTTACAAGATTGATGAGCTCTGGTGTATTGTGCTGGGCCACCGAGCGGGCCGACCCAGACACGTCTGCGTCCGGGACGTTACATCTGGGAAACCGCGCGCATCGTTCCGCTATCACGGATGCGCAGATCGCCTTGGCAGACGGTAAGGTGGGCGTAGCGCTGCTCGTGATTGCAGGTGAAAGAGCCACCGACTTACGTTCCGACCACGCCGCAGCCAGCCTCTGGCTCTGTTCGGGCGTATGAGGAGTGAAACAGTCAATGGCAGCCCATGCAACACTTGGCGCGCAAGCGGCACGCCAGCTTGCCAATACAACGAAGACGCCGCCGCAATGGATCGGCGTCACACCGCGCTGGTTGGTCAGCCTCTTGCCGTGGACTCCGGTCGAGGCAGGCACCTACCGCGTGAACAAGGTAAAGGACGCCGGTGAGGGCGCGATCAAGATCGCTTGCAGCCCGAGCGATGACGACAGGCTGCCCAGCGCCTTCATCGACTACGAAGAGCAGCCGCGCGAGTACACGCTGAGCACCGTCACCACCACGATCGACGTGCACACGCGCGTCAGCGATCTGTATCGCAGCCCCATGGATCAGGTGCGCGAGCAGCTCGGCGTGTTGATCGAGATGGTCAAGGAGCGGCAGGAGAACGAGCTGATCAACAACGCCAGCTACGGCCTGTTGATCAGCGCGGATGACCGTTACAAGGTCGTCACCCGCAACGGCGCGCCCACGCCCGACGACCTGGACGAGCTGATCGCCAAGGTCTGGAAGGAGCCAGCGTTCTTCCTGGCGAATCCGCGCACGATCGCGGCCTTCGGCCGGGAATGCACCCGCCGCGGCGTTCCACCGCCGACTGTCACGCTCTTCGGCTCGCCCTTCCTCACCTGGCGCGGGCTGCCGCTGATCCCCTCCGACAAGGTCGGCATCGATGACAGCGGAAACACCAGCATCCTGCTGCTGCGCACCGGCGAGAAGAAGCGCGGCGTGGTCGGTCTGTTCCAACCGGGCGTGCCCGGCGAGGTGAGCCCCAGCCTCTCGATCCGCTGGATGGGCATCAACGAGAAGGGCGCGGCGTCTTACCTGGTGTCGCTGTACTGCTCGCTCGCCATCTTGACGGAAGACGCCGTGGGCGTGCTCGAGAACGTCAACGTCGGCAAGTACCATGAGTACAAGTGAAGTCACGCAGCTCGCGGGACCGGACGCCGATCCCGCGGGCTTCGCCCGGGAGCTGGAGCGACTGGCGAACCAGTTCTTCTCCGCCTCCGGCTTTCCGCAGGCAGGTCAGCTCCCGGGCCCCGAAGCGAGCTCGCTGGTGACGCCCGGCGTCCCGCAACCGCCGGGCGCGCCGGCGGC
>JAICTU010000131.1 GCA_025936205.1 Polyangiaceae bacterium
ACTCTTCCTCGGCGATACGGATCTGGGGACGGTGCGCCTGGTGCAGGCCGCTCGCATCCCGCCGCTGGCGCAATACGTGAAAGACGTGCCCGCAGCGCTGGAGCAGAGCCTCCAGCATGCGCTCGCGCGCGATCCGAAGACCCGCTATCAGACGGCGCGCGAGTTCGGCCGCGATCTGAATCGCGTCCTCTTCCAGATGGGCCGCCCCGTGTCGTCCTTCGACATCGGCGGCCTGGTCGCCGACGTCCGCGAAGAGCAGCGGCGCCAGCGCGGTGCGCGGCCGAAGCAGCAGACGCTGATTGGCAACCTGATCCAGGACGCCATGATGAGCTTCACCTCGCTGCAGGAGGATGAAGAGAGCGATTCCGCTCTCGATCCGGGGCCCGAGGAACAGAGTGGAGTGGGGGCCATCCCGCTCAGCTTCGGCACCTTCGAGGGCTCACACGCGGCCACCCGTCTACCGACGGCGGAGCCCTCGCAGGTCAATTTGGCCCCGCCGGGAGGCTTTGAGGCCGGCAATCTGGCCGCGCTCGAAGACCAGGGCTTCGACGCTCCGCGCGGCCATAGCCAGCCTCCCCGATCTCATGCGTCCGGTGGCGCGCCCCGGCCGCCGCCGTCGAAGGGGGCTCGCCCCTCGGTCCGCCCCCCGCCTCGGAATGTCCCCGCCGCGGGCAACTATCCTGGTGCCGCTCATTCCGGCGGCCACCCCGGCCATCCCCCGCACCTCGTGCCGGCGCCGTCCGCAATCGCAACGCTGCCGCTGCGGTTTTGGATCATCGCGGCGGCATTGGTGTTGATCGGTGTTGCGCTCGCCGCCTACATGGCGGGCGTGTTCAGCTGACGAATCATTGGCCGCGGCTTCAGCGCGGCCGCGGACTCATTCGTCCTCGTCTTCGTCCTCGTCATCATCGTCGTCGTCCGTATCGGCTTCGTCCTCGATTTGCTCTTCCTCGAGCTCAGCCGGCGAGACGCCACGCGCTGCAGCCTCCGCCTCGCGCCGCGCACGCTCGCTGGCGAGCCGCTGCAACACGATGGGCTTGGGCCCGACGATGGCGCTCATGGTGCGCCCTTCCATCTGAGCACGCTGCTCCACGTTGGCCAGATCGATGAGCTGCTCGATCAGCCAGTCCAGCTGCATCTGCGCGCGCTGGGGATGGGTGATCTCGCGGCCGCGAAAGCGCACCGTGAACTTCACCTTGTTGCCCGATTCGAGAAAGCGGCGCGCTGCTCGAACCTTGACCTGAAGGTCATGGTCGTCCGTCTTGGGGCGGAGCTTCACTTCCTTGAGCTCGACGACGGTCTGCTTGCGCTTGGCATCGCTCGCCCGCTTCTTTTCCTCGTACTTGTAGCGCCCGAAATCGAGGATTTTGCAAACTGGCGGGATGCTCTTCGGGTTGACCTCGACCAGGTCGAGCCCGCGAGTCTCGGCAGCCTTCAACGCCTCCGAAGTCGGCATCACCCCCAGCTGCGATCCATCATCCAGCACCACTCGCACCTCAGGCACGCGGATGCGGTGATTCACCCGGATCTGAGGCGCCCGCGTATCGCGCGGTGCCATGCGTCTACCCATCGCCATGTATTGCTACTCCTGCTCCTTTTTTTTTCTTCGAGAGCCCTCGAGGCCTCGTAACTCGTCCCCGCACGGATTGCGCAGAGCCGGGGCGCGCCGCGGTGATCCGCTCTCGCTTCCCGGCGTTCCCCCGCGCGACATTCTGCCACGCTCGACAGCGCCAGCCACTCTAGCGCAGCTCACTGGTGAAGACTCGCGCCATTCGCACCGGCCGCCCTGGTGTGGCGCCGCGGGCCCGCCCTGGCGGGTTGCGGACCGCGGTAGGAGCGTATCCGGTCGCGTCGCCGAGCTGCGCGTCTGCTGCACTCCAGATGGACGCGCAGCGCCAGCCGTGTCGCTGGCTTCCCGGGCCGCGGGGTCTCCCCGCAGCACCCGCGCCGCGTCCCGAGACGACGTCGTCATGGACAACGGGGGCTCATAGACGAATCGCGAGGCTGATGGCGGCGGTGCTGACGGCGGCCGTATCTCCAACGGGAGGCAACGGGGTGCGGGGGATCCCCGCACAGCGAGCCGCTTCTCCCGTAGGCGCGGGCAGGATTGAACTGCCGACCCCTACCGTGTCAAGGTAGTGCTCTACCACTGAGCTACGCGCCTGGATCGTGTCACGGACCTCGCCTACTTAGGATGTACGTCCGGCGACTGTCAAGCAAGGGCGGTTCAGTCTCTGCCCGGTCGCACGCGGCGCCGGCAGGCCGCCTGAACGTGTTTTCACCTGAGTTTTGCGCTGGGCCGCGCGGGGGAACCGTAGCTTGCGCGGTCTGGCTAAACTCGGTATAGGCCCGCCCCTCGGAGGTACATTGAATTTCGGGGTCTTTGCGTTCCAGGCCGTGCCGGATTCTCCCCACCCAGGGAGCGCTCCCAGCTCCGGAACGGGGCAGCCCGCTCCGCCGGGCGACGGCGGCGCGCCGCCGCCGGGCAGCCTCGGGCTGTTCAAGCCGCTGCGTATCCTGCTGCCGGTCATCCTGATTCTGTTTTTCCAGAGTCGGTCGCAGCAGAAGAAGCAGGAGGCCAACATCTCTGGCCTGAAGAAAGGCGACCGCGTGGTCACGCAGAGCGGTCTCATCGGGCGCCTCGTGTCGATCGAAGGCCGCTATGCCGAGCTCGAGCTCCTGCCGTCACGCACCAAGGTGACGATCCTGCGTTCGGGTCTCGTCGGGCGCGACGCCGAGGGCGAGGCGAGCAGCACCGAGCCCAGCGCCGAAAAATCGAAATCCTGAGAGCTGCCCTCAGCTCCCCTGAATATCGGACCTTCGCTAGTGGACACCAATACCGTTCTCGCCATCATCTTCGCGGCCTTCACGCTCGCCCTCTTGCTCGGCGGACAGCTGCGTCGGCAGAGCCGAGCGGCGTGGTGGTTCGGCGCGATCTGCACGGCTTCTGCCGCCGCGGCGGCTCACTACGACTCGTTCTGGACGATGTTCAGCTTCGGTCTGCTCGGGATCTGGGCGTTCATCGGTGGGCTGAAGGTGCTCGACGCCAACTGGCGCATGCGCTTCGGGCTGGTCGTGGCCGTGAGCGCGCTGGGTCTGATCTCGCTCTGGCCTTCGCTGGAGACCATGACCGAGGGGCGCATCCCGTGCCCCGAGTACGTCCGTGATCACGTCAAGTTCCGGCTCGTGGCGGGTCTCGACCTGCGCGGTGGCCTGCGCCTCGTGTACACGGTCGACGTCGACGAGGCGCTGAAGGATCGGCGCGATCGCCTGTACGAAGACATGCAGGTGGCGCTGGCCAAGATCTTCGAGCTCCACTCCGGCGAGGAGCGTCCCGGCGAGGAAGTCTACGCCAAGCTGCGCGAAAAGGTGACGCTGGAGAAGCCGGCGGGCGACTCGCGCACGCTGAAGCTCACGCTCAAGAACCCGGCGGACGCCGCCAAGATCGACGCTCCGTTCTTGCAACAGTTCACGAACGAGCTCTCGTTCTCGCAGGGCGCGGACCAGCAGGGCTGGATCTTCCGGCTGCGCAACAACGTCGAGAGCCAGATCCGCGAGAACGCCGTCGCGCAAGCCAAGGAGATCGTGCTGCGCCGCGTGGACGAGCTCGGTCTGCGCGAGGCCGCGGTCTCCACCCGCGATGAGGACATCATCATCGAGGTGCCCGGTCAGGACGAGTCGGGGTTCAAGGAGATCCGCGACATCATCGGGCAGACGGCGCGGCTCGAGTTCAAGCTGCTCGACGACGAGACCGACTTCTTCGCGAGCTTCCGCACCAGCGCCGACAAGACCAGCTTGCCGGAAGGTGTCGGCTTTGCGCAGGAGACCACGACCGTCGGGCAGGACTCGGATGGCGAGGCCAAGCGCAAGACCATCACCTACGCCTTCATGCGCAAGAAGCCGGACGAGACCTCCAAGCAGGCGCTCGATCGCTTCAAGGAGTGGGCGGCGACCTTGACGCTGCCTCCGGATCGCGAGCTCGGTTTCGAGCTCGAGCACGAGACCGATCCGATCACGCTCAAGTCCACCGAGACGGGCTGGCGCACGTTCTTGCTCAAGAGCCGCGCCGAGATCACGGGCGACATGATCCGTGACGCGCGCGCCCAGCCCGACACCAGCCAGAACAGCCTCGGCGGTTGGTACGTGGGCATCCGCTTCACCGACGCCGGCGGCACGATCTTCGAGCGCATCACCGGCGCCAACATCAAGCGCCGCTTCGCCATCATCCTCGATGGGCGCGTCGAGAGCGCGCCGGTGATCCAGACGCGCATCGCGGGCGGCAACGCCAGCATCACGCTCGGCTCTTCGGATCCCGAGAGCCAGCTGCGCGACGCTCGCAAGCTGGAGCTGGTCTTGCGCTCGGGCGCCCTGCCCGCCCCGATCACTCCCTCGAACGAACAGCACATCGGCCCCTCGCTGGGCGCGGACTCGATTCAGCTCGGTGTGCGCGGCGCGTTGGTCGGCGTGATCAGCGTGCTCGCCTTCATGGTGATGTACTACCGGCAGTCCGGGATCTTCGCGAACATCGCCGTGACCTTCAACGTCGTGCTGCTGCTGGCGATCCTCGCGTCCTTCGGCGCGTCGATGACCTTGCCCGGCATCGCCGGTCTGGCGCTCACGGTGGGTATGAGCGTGGACGCCAACGTGCTGATCAACGAGCGCATCCGCGAGGAATTACGCGCTGGGCGCAGCCCGCGCGCTTCGGTCGATCTCGGTTACGGCAAGGCCTTCAGCGCCATCGTCGACGGCCACTTGACGACCCTGACCAGTGCTATCGTACTGGCGCAGTTCGGCACAGGGCCTATCAAGGGCTTTGCCGTGACGCTGATCGTGGGCGTCGCCTGCAGCTTGTTCACGGGCGTGACGATGACGCGCGTGATGTTCGACGTCTGGGTGCGCGGCCTGCACCGCAACGCCAAGCTCGACCTCGGTTGAGGTTGCGGCGAAAAGGAATTGGGCCGAGCTCCACTATCGGGGCTCGGCCCTTTCACTTTCCATCCGGCTCCAGGAGGGCCCGCTGTGCCCTTTGCACCCGCGCGTACCCTCCGAAGCCGGTAGCCTCTCTCAGCGGTTCAGAATGCCGCTCTGCGCGAGCTCGCGCAGGTGGGCGGCGAAGTCGGAACCAAACTCCGGGTGCCGCAGCATGTACTCCACGTTGGCCTTCATGAACCGCAGCGGGTCCCCGGTGGTGTGCCAGGTGCCCTCGATGGCGTGCACCAGCACGCGGTCGGTCTTGGACAGCTGGTGGATCGCCGGCGTGAGGTACAGCTCCTCGCCCGGGCCGACCTTCTGCGCCAGCAGCAGATCCACCACCTTGGGCGACAGGACGAAGCGCCCGAGCTGGGCCAACGTGCTGGGGGCGCGCTCGGGAGCGGGCTTTTCCACCACTGATTCGAGCTCGAGCGGGTCTCGGCCCGGCTTCAGCGCAATCGCGCCGTAGCGGTTGATCTCCGCGCGCGGCACGTCCTGAGCTGCCACCACGGCGGCGGGCCCGTGTGCCTCGTAAAGGTTTGCCAGCTGGCGTACGCAGGGCGTCTCCGACAGCACCAGATCGTCGCCGAACAGGTAGGCGAACGGCTGATCGCCGATGAAGCGCTGCGCGGCCAGGATCGGCGAGCCGTTGCCGTAGGGCAGGCGCGCCGTCTGGCGCACGAGAGCGAAGTTGGCCAGCTGCGAGATTTCGCGCACGCGCGCGAGCAGCGCCTCCTTGCGGTTCTCCGAGAGATGCACCTCCAGCCCGCGGTTGCTGTCGAAGTGATCCGCGATGCTCTGCGTGCCCTCGCGCACGACCAAGATGATGTCTTCGATCCCCGACGCGGCACACTCCTCGACCAGGTACTGGATTACCGGCTTGTCGACGATGGAGAGCAGCTCCTTGGGCACGACCTTGGTGGCCGGCAAAAAGCGAGTTCCGTAGCCCGCAACGGCGATCACGGCCTTCTTGATCTTCACGTGCGCATTCCCTCTCTCTCGTCACACGCGTTGCGTGTGCAAAACTCGAATGTTTCCAATCTCCGGCGCGAGGCAGCCGAAGTCTGACGTCGGTCCCGGAATTGGGCAAGCTCGGGGCTCTTTTCTCCCTGCCTCCAGCTGGCTTGGGAGGGCAGGAGCCCGCCGCTCGGGCGAGGCAGCTCCACCATGAAACGGTAGGGCGAGACGAGGTAGCGCGACACATCGGGGCAAACATCGGCGCAGCCTGTGCTGTCGGAGCACTGGCTGCGCGCGGCAGCGATCGGTTGCCCCGAAATCGCGAAATCGCCCACTTTTCCTGCCGAGATCATGCGCCCTTGGATTGTTCGCGTGGCTGCGGCACGCCTGCCGTTGCGCTGCCAGATGTCCCTTGCGGGCTAGCTAGCCCTCCTACAGTATGAGTAACCGATGCTTCCTCCCCGACCCGAATTTAGCCGCTCCGAGTCTTTCTTCTCTGCCCGTTGCAATCTGTCCCGGGGGAATGCGTCCCGCTCCAGAGGGCGGTTGAAGCTCCTCGGTTCTGCGCTGGGTTTGGCGGCCCCACTGCTGCTGCTCGCGCAGCTGCTCACTTCTTGCGGCTCGGATGGTGAGAGCAAGGCGTGCAACGCGGGTGACCTGCACACGTGCACGTGCGGCTCGAGCGACGCGCCAGGTACGCAGACCTGCAAGGACGACGGCAGCGGCTACAACGAGTGCAACTGCAGCGCGACGGGGGCTACGGGCGGTAGCGGCGGCAGCTCGGGCACTGGTGGCAGCGGCGGCGGGGCGTCCACGGGCACGGCCGGCTCGGGCAGCATGGCGCAAGAGGCGCTCTACCCTGGCTCGGTCGGTGCGCCCTGTACCAACGACTCCAACTGCGCCGGTGCTCCCGAGGTCTGCCTCAAGTCGACGGAGAACGACAAGTTTGCCACCTCGGACAACCCCGCGGGCGGCGGTCCTCAGGGTGGCTATTGCAGTCTCCCCTGCCAGACGGACAACGACTGCCGCGCCATCGACGATATCTCTGCGTGCAACACGGCGCTCGGCGTGTGTTTCGCGCTCTGCATCCCGGGCCAGAGCATGGTGAAGTGCGGCGCCGATCGCGCACAGGTCTGTTACCCCATCAATGACACGGGTAGCCTGGGTGCCTGCATCCCCCGCTGCACGAGCGACGCCGCTTGCGGCCCGGGCCGCTTCTGCGACCCGAGCTTGCTCGGCCTGTGTCAGGACGCGCAACCGGCGGGCGCCAAGATCGGTGAGCTTTGCGCGGCCGATACGGATTGCGCGAGCGGCTTGTGCCTGGACTACTCCGATCCCAATGGCTCCGGCGGCACCGTGGGCAGCTTCTGCAGCGCCAACTGCACCTTCGGGCTCGCCAATGGTTGCGGGTTTGATGATGTGTCGGGAGGCGTGCGCCAAGCGGGTTGCTTCCAGGCTCAGATCCGCAGCGGCGGTCCCGGGGACATCGGCTTCTGCTTCCCGGTTTGCGACACCAATGAGGACTGTGTCCAGGCAGGCAACGGCTGGGTCTGCGACCTGTTCAACGACGTGAATGCCGAGCAGCAGGTGGGGCGCAAGGGCGAGTGCTTGCCCGCAGCCCTCGCCAGCGCCGGCGTCGACGCAGGGCCAGGTTGAGCTAGTTTTTCTTCGGGAGTCTGAAGCAGACTTTGTTTTCTACGGGGGTCTGAAGCAGACCCCCGCCCCACATGCGTGGGGTCCCACCCCCGCCTCCGCCCGCGCGGCGCGGGCGCTGCGCGCGGGGCCCCAGCGCCCGCTTGCCCGCCTCGGTTCGCGGTGGCTCCGCGGACCGAGAGGGCGTGGCGTTGCGAGGCGTGGTTTGTGGCGTCGCGCGAGCTTGTGGAGGCGTGCCTTTGGGGAACGTAGGTGCGGGGCTTTACAGGAACGTTAGCCAGTCTTCGTGGCGGGCGTCTTTGCCGGTGACGGTTGCCAGGTAGGCGCGCTGCAGGCGGGCGCCGAGGGTGTCTTTGCCGGTGCGGAACTCGACGCCGTCGATCTCGCAGACGGGCGTGACTTCGGCGGCGGTGCCGGTGAGGAAGATCTCTTCGGCGCGCATCATTTCTTCGCGCGTGAAGGCCTTCACCGAGATGGGGACATGAGCCTCTGCCGCCAGGCGCAGGATGGTGTCACGGGTGATGCCCGGCACGATCGACGAGGTCTCGTCATTGGTGCACAGCTGGCCGTCGCGGACGAAGAACACGTTCTCGCCGGTGGCGCTGGACACGGTGCCGTCTTGATTGAGCAGGATCGCGTCGTCGTAACCGCGATCGAGCGCTTCGTGGGCGGCGAGCACGCTGTTTGCGTAGTGGCCGCTGGCCTTGGCCATGGTCGGCAGCGCGGAGTGATGAAATTTGCGCCAGGAGGAGATGGTGACGCGCGCGCCGTTGCGCAGGGCCTTTTCCCCCAGGAACGTGCCCAGCTCGCGCGTGGCGATGAATACGCTCACGGAGCAGGCCTGCTTGGGCTTGATGTCGATCGGTCCGTAGCCGAAGAAGGCGAGGGGACGGATGTAAGCGTGGTTGATGCCGTTCTGGCGCGTGACCTGCACCGCGCCCTCCGCCAACTCCGTGACGCCGTACGGGATGCTCATTCCATACAGCCGCGCCGAACCGAGCAGTCGGCGCATGTGGTCCTTGAGGCGAAAGAGCGCCGGCCCGCGCGAGGTGGGATACACGCGGATGCCTTCAAACACGGCCGTTCCGTAATGAAGTGCGTTCGCGTAGTAGTGCACGCTCTGCTTCTCCGCCTTGCGGATCTCCCCGTCCCACCACACGAAGCGTGACAAGGCCTGACCTTTGGGGCGCGAGGTAGGGATGGCCTCCTCCAGCGGAATATCCGCAAAATTGGGCCATTCCATGGGCGGTTGCGTGTCGCTCATGGGGACGATTCTAGTGCTTCGATGGCATTGAATCGAGCCCCAAGGCCCACAACCTGGCGTTCCGGACCGTGGCCCCGTATCCTTCCTGGAATGCGCGGGGTTCCGACCCAAACGAGTGTGACCGCGCGCTCGCACGAGCGGGCACGGACAGCCCTGTGGCCGGCGTGCGTGCGCACCTGCTTGCCGGCGCTGCTCGTGCTCGTGCTCGCGAGCAGCTGTCATCGCAACGCTGGCGCGAACCTGGAGCGCGGCGACCGCTTGCTCGCGTTGGGCGACAACAAGCAGGCAATCGTCGAGTATCAGAACGCCTTCAACATCGAACCCAGCGCGCACGCCCAGCGGGGGCTGGGCCTGGCCTATGAAGCGCTGGCGGCGTTTGCAGAAGCCGAACGTCATCTGCAAGCGGCGCTCGAGGCAAAGCCCGGCGATCTCGAGGCGCGTGTGGCGCTGGCGCGAGTGAACGCTCGCTTTGGCCAATACGAGAAGGCGCGGCAGCAGCTGCTCACGGCGATCGAGCAAGAGCCCAATCACGACCCTGCGTTGCTCTTGCTGGGCGTGTACGCGGAGACGCGCCCGCAGATCCAGCAGGCGGTGGACTATCTGGAGGCGCGCACGGAGCGCCTGCAGAAGCTCGGGCATGCGTTGAGCTTGGAGAGCCAGCTGGTACTCGCCGATCTGATGGCGCGTTTGAACCGCGGTGACAGCGCCGACAAGCTGCGCGAGAACGTGCGCTATCTGACCATCGACAACCCGCGCCTGGCGCTCGATCTGGCGCAGGGCAGCCAGGACCGCGACAACCACGAGCTGGCGCGTGCGCTGTTGCGGGCCGTGGTCGAGCGCCTGCCCGGCGAGGGGCCCGCCTGGCAGGCAGACGTCTGGCAGACGCTGGCCTCCGCGGAGATCGAGCTGGGGCACGTGAGCGAAGCGCGAGCAGCGTTTGCTCATCTGCACAACCGAGCTCGCGACCCGGAGTACCGGCTGCTCGAGGCGCGTCTGGGGTTGGCGAACGGCATGGAGGCCGAGGCCACGCAGAAGCTGCAGAAGTTGCTCGCGGAGCTGCCGGCAGATCAGCGGCACGAGCGCTCGCGCGTGCGTGAGATCCTGGCACGTGCGCTGATGGACCAGCGCAAATACGACGACGCAGAGGCGCAGCTCACGGCGCTACTGGCGGAAGATCCGCAGCAAGCAGAGGCGAGCCTGACCCTGGCGCGCTTGCACATGCTGCGCGGCGCGCCCGATCAGGCGGTCCAGGTGCTGTCGGCGCTGGCGGACAATCACGGGCTCCTGGCGCGCGCCCAGGCCACCCTGGGTGAGGCTCAGCTGCAGGCAGGGCGCCTGGATCTCGCGGAGCAGGCCTTCCGTCGCCTGTGGGAGCTCGCCCCGCAGGAGCCGGATGCCCGCTACTGGCTGGCGGTCACCCTGCGCAAGCGTGGCCAGGCCGACCAGGCTCGGCGCCTGCTGGAAGGGAACCTGAAGCGCTTCCCGACCCACACCGGCAGCCTCGGAGAGCTGCTCGAAGTCATCGAGCAGAGCAACGGAACGAGCGCCGCCAAAGCCTTCGCCATCAGTTACGGGACTCAGCATCCGGACTCACCCGAAGTGGCCCACCTGGAGGGGGATTGGTTGCTGGGGCGTCGCGACGCGGAGCACGCGCTCGCGGCCTACCGGCGCGCGCTCAACATCAATCCGGCCTTTCTGCCCGCGGTCGGCGCACTCAGTCGCTTTTACGCGCGGCATGCGCGCGGCAGCCTGGCGCAGTCGGTGATCGACGCTGCGATGAACCACGAGGCGAAGGACTTGCGGCTGTTCTTGCTGGCTGCCGGCGTGGCCATGGATCTGCGTCATCCGGACCAGGCCCGCCAATACTGCGAGCGCGCCCTGGCGCTGTATCCGGGTCACCCGCAGGCGCTGGCGGCCCTGTCGATCGTCCAGGCCGAAGGCATGCGCGACGTGACGCAGGGCAAGCGGCTGGCGGCGCAGGCCTATGCGGCAGCGCCCACGCAGCCCGAAGTGCTGGACGCCTACGGCTGGGTCACGCATCTCGCCGGCGACCCCGCTGCGGCGTTGAGCTACCTGGAGGCCGCCTCGAATGCCCGACCGGGCTCGGCAACCCTGCTGTACCACTGGGGCGCTGCGCTGCTCGCCGCGGGCCAGTCCGCGGCCGCGAACGCCAAGCTGACGCAGGTGCTCGAGCTCGATCCCCAATTCCCGACCGCGCAGGAGATTCGCGGCGTGCTCGCCCGGCGCTGAGCCAGCGCGCTGTTACTTGGCCGCGCTGTTATTTTGCAGCGCGGTGGGCGTAGGCGTTCAAGTCGCTGTTCAAGGCCTCAGTCGTCTTGGGATCTGCCCAGTAGCGATCGAAGGCGTCGAGGGACGTGGAGCGCAGGAGCAATGCCAGCTCTTCCGGCGTGGCTTCGTCGCGCGGCAGGTCCGAGGACGACTCTGTCTGCGCTCTGCGCAGCTGCGGCCCATCCTTCACCTTCACCTCGAATTCCAGCTTGACCAGCACCCGGGTCATCTCGCCGCGTTCATCGGTGACGTCGACCGCGGTGCCGTCATTGATATACGCCGTCACCTGCAGCACCGGTCCCTGACCTGCCAGCATGCGATTCAAGCGCTGCTGCCCGCTGGGCTCAAAATCGTTGGGCAGCAGCAGCTGCCGGGTCGTCGGCGATTGAGGCGCGGGGCGCGAGTCGACCATCTCCAGCGCGATACTGGCCGCGTCGAGCTTCGTCTCTGGATAAGCCCTGGGCTCGTGCACTTCGCGCGGTACGCCCGCGCAGGCTGCGAACAACGCGCCGGCGAGTGCCAGAAGTGCGCCGTGAGGGGCTCGCCTGTAGCAGCGACTCCAGGGCTCAATCCGCACGGCCGACGACCGAGGGCTTCGTGTCTGCCGCATAGCAGCCGGGTACCTCGATGCAGGCGTTCTGGGAGTCGAGGTCGCCGCAGCTCGTCGCCGAGCCCACGCACTGCTGGCCGAGCTTGCACTGCGGATACAGCTCACACTGGCTGTCTTCCAGGCGGTTGCAGTCGAAGTCATCACCGATGCAACGGCGAACCTGCATGCAACCTTCAGTCATGCCGCATTCGTCGTACTTCAGGTTTTTGCAGTTCGCCGCGCCATCGCAGGTGCCTACATAGCGACAGCCCTTCGTCTGCACACAGACGTTGGGGTTATCGGTGAGCGAGTCACAGGTGACCGGCACGTCGCCGACACAACCGCTGCGCAGTTCGCAGCCGTGCTTGCATTCGCTGGCGTCGCGGTTTGAGCACGCCACCGCCGTGCCCAGACATTCGACGGAGCCATCTCCGCAGCCGGCTTGGGCCAGCGGTAGCGCTGCAAGAGCGAGAAACAGAATGCGAAAACAGTGCTTGGTCATGGCGAAAGGGTCGAGGGACCGTAGCGCCCCGACTTCGTAGAGGCGAACGGAATTTGAGGTGCCTGCACAATGGCTGGCCGTCGCGGCGTTGCGGGGAGCGAAGGGGCAGCGAAATGGTGCACGTTTTCGCGCTATCCTGTTGGCGTCCGACGCCTCGTCGGCGCGGCGTTCTACGAGTCCGACATGTCTGCAACTTTCCTCGTGACTGGGTTCGAGCCCTTCGCGGAACATCGCAGCAACTCCAGCTGGGATGCGCTCGAGCTACTGCGACCCACCTGGCCTGCCGCGATCGTCGCGCGCCGTTTGCCCGTCGACTATCTCCTTGCACATCAGGAACTGCGCCGTGCGCTCGCCGAGTTGCGGCCGCGAGCCGTGCTTTGCACGGGCCTGGCGCGCGGTGAGGTGTTCCGGATCGAGCAACGCGCGCGGCGCCCCGCAGCGCTGGCGGCGCAGCCCGGCGACACCGAGAGCTGGGGACGCTGGCCGTGGGATGAGATGCGCCGCGCGCTCGCCCAGGCCGACGTGCGCAGCATCGACTCCTCCGATGCGGGTCAGTACGTGTGCGAAAGCACGTACTGGTCGCTGCTCAATGCTCTGCAGCAGCAGCCGCCGGCGCAAGCGCCAGAGTTCGCGGCCTTTCTGCACGTGCCGCCGGAATCAGCGCTGTTCCCACTCGAAACTATCGCTCGCGCCGTCGACAGCGTGGTGCAGAGAAGGTGGGAGGCGCTGAGTGTTCCGCGTGGACTTAATGAAGAGATCGTGTAGTGTCCGCGCCCGATGTGCGCGCCTCTGACTTCGGTGGGAGGCAGCGGCTGTCGTAGCCTTCGGCGCTTCCCATCTGCTCGACCATCCTCGGACGCGGTCCAGCTCCCGGCGTCACCGCGCTCGGGCTCACGCTCATCATCAGAGCTGTGGTGATCCCTCATGATCACAAAACGCATCAAACTCCCTCAGAGGAGCAAGGCCCCTGGGGAGCTTCGATACAAATTGTATAGATGCGGATTGCGTGAGGACGCTACGTCGAGTGACAGGGCGATTCGAGCGGGCTCATCTGCGTTCGAGAACTCCCAAGCAAAAAGCGCCGGAGTCGATCAGCCTCGAGGGCGGCCATGTTCTGGCCGGAAGACGATAGTCAAACCGACCAGAACCAAACCCCGCTCAACGGCAAGCAGACGTCAGAGCTCAAATAGCGCCGAGCTCACCATCGAAAACGAACGAACGAGTTCGATGGCGAGCCCCAATGCTATCACTGCGATCTGGCACATCACCCTGGTGACATCGCCGCTGGCAATGCCAAGAGTACGACTTCCAGACCACCAGCCGGGCTTGCGCTGTGCGCTCGCCCGGCTGAAACAATCCTATAGCTCGCTGGTATGCAGGAGCTCAGCTGCCTGCGTCAGCGTTGCCGTTGCCGGCGCCGCCGCCTGCTCCGGTGTTGGCGCTGCCGCCCGCACCGGTCGAGGCGCTACCGCCTGCTCCGGTGTTGGCGCTGCCGCCCGCACCGGTCGAGGCACTGCCGCCCGCGCCGCCCGCGCCGGTCGTGGCGGTGCCGCCAGTACCCGTGCCGCCTGCGCCAGTGCTGCTCGTGCCGCCCGCGCTGGTGCTGCTCGTGCCGCCAGTGCTCGCGCCGCCGGTGCCCCCGGTGTCGTCACCACTGTCGTCGCCGCACGCATACGCCGCAGACAGAGCCAACGCGCTGATTAGTATCAAACCCCTATGATTAAGACGGATACCTGCCATAGCGGCGTCATATACAGGGACACGTCTCGGTGCAAAGTCTTTCTGTCGAGTCCATGAAAGGAAGTGTCAGTTCGTGAACGACGGACAGCACCCCAGTGTGCCCTGGCGTGGCGTTCGACATCGCTGGAGCCTTGACAGGCCGTGGCGGATTGCCGCCGCTGCCGCGCTTTTGCTCATCATTCTAAGCGTGTGGGCGTTTGGACCGGTCGTGCGGAGCATGGCCGTTTCGCGCGCCCGTGCACGAGGTGTGGAGATCGAAATGAGCAGCGTGCGACTGGGCTGGTTTTCAGTTCAGTTGCGCGACACGTCGGTGCAACTGAACAATGTTGCTGCACTGCAAGTGCATCTCGATAGCGTCGTGGTCAACGTCACGCCCTGGCTTGGCCTGCGCGGGATCGAGCTACACGGCGGCGAGATCACGCTCTCCGGATCTCCGGATGCGCTGAGCGATCAACTCCAGGCCTGGCGCGCGGCGCAGCAGCGAACGGCGGCGGAGCCTGCGGGCCCTTCACGCTCGCGCTTGGCTGTCAGCGCAGAAGGCCTCTCGTTGCGCTGGAGCGGCGCTGAAGCGGGCTCTGCGGTGCAGACCATCAAGGGCATCCGCTTCGAACGCGGGGAAGCGCAGCGCGCGGGCTTCGAGAGCGCACACCTCGAGCTCGGCGGTGGCGCGCTCGACATCACGGACGCGCGCGCGGAGTTCGAGCAGACCGCGGAGGGGACGGCGCTCGCGTCGGCCGTCGTGGCGCAGATCGTCGGGCGAGTTCAGCTCGGAGAGCGTGCCACCGGCAACAGCGCGAGTGCGCCGGCGGGCAGCGCCAGCGCCGACGACGCCAATCCCGACGACGACCCCGACGAGCCAGCGCCGGCGCCCAGCGCGGACACCCGCAGCGGCGCCAGCCGCCTGCTCGCACCCATCGCCAGCGTGCCCTGGGAGCGCCGCAAAGAGCAGCTCGACAAGCTGCGCAAGTTGGCGTCGCGCGCGCTGACGGAAGAGGCCACGGTGCGCTTCGAACGCGTCCAGATCGAGCTGGCGCGCGGCGGCAGCTTGCTCAACGTCGGTCCTGCGCCATTCAAGCTCTCGCGTCACAAGTCACTGATCAGCGCCTCGTTCACTCCGCCTGCGCAAGACGGCAAGCAGCTGACGCTGCAGGGCCAGCTCCCGCTCACCGAGGCGCCGATCGAGGCGCGCTTCGAAGGCGGACCCATCAGCCTCGCGACCCTGGGCGTGCACGAGGGCGACTTTGGCTTGCTGGGCGTGCGCAAGAGTGAGCTCACCGTGGCCACCCGCATCGCGCTCTCGCCCGAGGGCGTGCTGGACATGGCCGCCTCGGGACAGCTGCAGCGCCTGACGCTGCTACAGCCCGCGCTCGCGGCGGACCCCGTGCAAGACATGGATCTCGGCTGGCGCGGCCAGATCCGGCTGGATCTGGCCAAGCACCGGCTCGAGATCAAGGACGCCGGGCTTTCCGTCGAGGGCGTGGGCGCCGAGCTCGGCGGAGTCTTCGAGTCGAACGGTCAGGATCTGCGCGTGGCCTTGCGGCTGCGCGTGCCGACCACCCCCTGTCAACGCCTGCTCGAGGCAGCGCCGGCAGCGCTCCTGCCGCAGCTGCAGGGGCTGCGCCTGGGCGGCACGATGGGGCTCGACGCGAGCGTCGACTTCGACACTGCCAAGCCCAAGGAGACGCAGGCGGTATGGAACCTGCACAACAAGTGCAGCGTGCTGGAGACGCCGGAGGACATCGATCCCGATCGGTTCAAGCAGCCCTTCACGCAGCTGGTCCTGGACGCAAAGGGCGATCCGGCCGAGTTCGACACGGGCCCGACCACGCCCCAGTGGGTGCCGATCAGTGAGATCACCCCCTACATGGAAACCGCGGTCGTCGTCTGCGAGGACTCGCGCTTCTTCTCTCACCACGGCTTCGACGACAAAGCGATCGGCAACTCGATCGGTGACAACCTGCGCGCCGGGCATTTCGTGCGCGGCGCCAGCACCATCAGCATGCAGCTCGCCAAGAACCTGTACCTCAGCCGCGAGAAGACGCTGTCACGGAAGCTCCAGGAGGCCGTGTTCACGCTGCTGCTCGAGGAGCGTTTGAGCAAGCAGGAGATCCTGGAGCTGTACCTGAACGTGGTCGAGTTCGGGCCGGGCATCTACGGCATCCGCGACGCGGCCATGCACTACTTCAACGCGCACCCGGGCGAGCTGTCGCTCGGTCAGGCGCTGTACCTCGGCTCGATCTTGCCGGCGCCGAAGGCGAACCATTTCCAAGCCGACGGCGCGCTGAAAAAGCGCTGGGCAGAACATCTGCAGACGCTGATGCGCGTCGCATTCAAGATTCATCGCATCGGCGATGCGGAGCTGGCGGCCGGCTTGAATGAACACCTGGTGCTCGGCCAGGCGCAGACGCTCCCGGACAAGGACTTCCTGAACGACGGCTGACGCCCGGTTCACTTTTCGCCGCGCGCGCGCAGCGCCTGGAAGAACGCTTGCAACTGGGCTGCGCTCTCCGCGCCGGCCACACCGGAATGGACCTCGAAGCGGTGGTTCAGGCGAGGATCGCCGGCGAGCTGGTACAGCGAGGCGATCGCGCCCGCCTTGGGATCCAGCGCCCCGAACACCAGCCGCCCAAGGCGCGCGTTGACCATGGCTCCCGCGCACATCGCGCAGGGCTCGAGCGTGACGTACAGCGTGCAGTCGTTCAGGCGCCAGTGGCCGCGGCTCAGGGCCGCAGCCCGCAGCGCCAGCAGCTCTGCGTGCGCCGTCGGATCGGCGTCGATCTCGCGCCGGTTATGCGCGCGCGCGAGCTCGTTGTCGGAGGCGTCGACGATCACTGCTCCGACGGGCACATCGCCGTGCGCCGGCGCCAGTGCCGCCTCGCCCAGCGCCGCTTGCATCCAGCGCGCGTCGAGCTCCGCTGTCACGTGCGCCCCGCTGTCACAGCCATGGGCTGAGCCCTGGATGCGCCTCCGGGCCGCGCAGCGCCGAGCGCAGCCCGAGCAGCCCCGCGGGCAGCAACAGCGCGAGCGCACCTACCGCGAGCGGACCAAACCCGGAGAGCAGCCATTGCCAAAGCTCCGAGCGTGCAGCGAGCGCGCGCCAGGCCTGCGACAGACCGGGCGCAACCAGCGAGCAGGGCAACACGAGCCAGATCCCGAGCGGCGCCCACTGCTCGAGCGTGGGGCGTTGAGCGAGGCCACGCAGACACGCGAGCAGGGCGTACGAAGCGGCGTATTCGAGCCAGGCGATCAGGCACTGCGCCAGCCGTTCCGGTCCCACGCCGAGCGCGGCCCCGGCGCCGCCGCCCAGAAACGCGAGCGCCCCCAGTGCGCAGATCGAACAGGCGTAGATCGACTCCAGCAGGCCCGCTGCAGGCGCTGCCGTGCCCCGTGCATGCCGCAGGCGTTCGGAGCCGGGCCGCCGGGGCTGGGCTCGTTCGGGCAGCGCGCTCAGCAGCAGGCACAGAAACAGCACGCTGGCTCCGGGATTGCTGAAAGCGTTCCAGTTCCAGGGCAGGGCGCCCTGACTGCGCCGCCATTCGTCGGCATCGATGCCGCTCTCCAGCGCGATCGCGGCCAGACCGATCCAGGCAGGCGCCAGCACCAGCAGCTGCTGCACGGCGCAGCGCACGCCGCGCCGCAGTGACCAGCGCCGACCGTGGCTCCCGCCCGCGATCAGACTCGCGGCGAGCAGCAGCGTCGCGGAGCCAAACGAGAGCGCGAGCAAGCCCAAGCCGAGATCGATCGGCGTGCGGCGCAGCACGGGAGCCAGCAAGGCTGCACCCACGCCCAGGAAAATCAGCGTTCCGAGCGGTCCGCCGAGCGCGTCGCCCGCGAGCTCCCAGCCGGAGCGGCGCCGCGCCAGCGCGGACCGCCAGCGAGCCCGCAGCTGATCCAGCCAGGCGGGTGCGAGATGGCCGATCCAGCGCGGCAGCGGAGTCGCCCAGAGCAGGAAGCAGAGCGCGGCCACACCGATCAGCAGCGCCGCGCCGTTGACGCCCGGAGGAGGCACGCCGCGAAAACCGTCGGCGTCGAGCACGAGCGAGCGCGGCTGCCCGCGTCGGTACACGCCGATCTCCAACGTGCGTCCGTGCGCCGGCAGCAGATCGCTCGGCTCGAGCACGCTCAGGCCCGCGGCGCGCACGATGCGATCGCCCGCCTGTACGCCCGCTCTCGCTGCGCGTCCGCCCGCGATCACCGCGGACGCAGCCAGCCCTTCGCCGGGAGCATCGCCCACTTCCAGGCCGAAGAAGCGCAGCGCCTCGCGCCCGAGCGCGGTGCGCTGCTCCACGATGTCTCGCGCCTCGAGCGACGGATAGAGCTCCAGCGTCGCGCCGTGCAGCGTGCCCGTCACGGGTGGCGCGCCTGCTTCGCTCGCGGCGATCGCTACCTGCAGATCCCCGCGAAAGGTTGCGTGGGCGGCGGGAGCGTCTGCGCCGCGGAACTCCGTCTCGAGCTCGCGCGGGAGCGGAATGCTGAGCTCGTGCTGCGACTCCGAGCGCGCGTTGAGCGCGATGTCCACCGCGCGCGCTGGCAGCCCGGGGCGATAGACCTGCCCGCGAAAGCGCACCAGCACGGGCTTGCCCAGCGCGAAGCCGTCGCCGGAGACTTGCAGCGCGTCGCCGAACTGCACTTCCGTGGCCGACACGTGGCTCACCTCCAGCAGTTCGGCAGGTGGCTCTCGATCGCAACCGAGCAGCACCAGCAGCGCGAGCGCAGCGAGCCTGCGAAATGAAATCAGAGCAGCGCGCACGATCATCCTCTCGCTCCTGGCTATAGCGGCGGATCGCTGGGCTGGCACAACTATCCGAGGCGATGAGCGCGTAGGGGCCGGGCTCGTCCGAGTGCCGTGTTTTTTGCCGGATGGCGCCGGACCCGTTATGGCGTTGAGCGTGGAGAAGCAGCATTTGACAGCGGGCGAGCCGCGCTGGCGTGTGCTCTCGAGCAGCATCCGCGCGGTCCAGATGGAGTTGAAACGTCGGGCACCCGATCGTCCCATCGGACTTTCCGGCAATCCCGCGGCGCCCGAGAGCGCCATCGTTGTGGCGGAGTTGCGTCTCGGACGCCGCCTGCC
>JAICTU010000749.1 GCA_025936205.1 Polyangiaceae bacterium
AGGCGGCGGCGCGCGCCGCGGGTTGAGGCATCACTCGTCGCAGTCGGGTTCGCGCTCCAGGATGCACTGCCCGAGATACGTGACCACCAGCTGATAGCGCGGCGGCAGTCCGGTGCTCTAGTTGTGCGCGTCCAGGCGCAGGCGCAGCTCGGCCCCACACTGGAGCGTTTGATCGGCGACGGGCGCGTGCGCGAGTCGGAGAGCGGGCGGCTGGAGGCGCTCGATTTCGTGGTGCCGCTGGGTTCGACCGCCGGCTGGGAAGCGGCGGTGTTCGATCACCTGCAGGCGGTGGTGCAGACGATCGGACAGCGTTTGCAGCGAGCCCGCGGAACGGAGTCGCGCGACGCCGACAACATCGGCGGCAGCACCTACAGCTTCGATCTGTGGCCCGGGCATCCGCTGGAGAGCGAGATCAAGGGCCAGCTGGCAGCGCTGCGCGCGCGGCTGGGCGAGCTGCGGCAGCGCCTGGATGCGCACAACAAGAGCACCGGTCTACCGCAGCGCTATCAGCAGGTGGTGACCTACGTCGGGCAGTGCATCCTAGAGCGAGAGCCCGACACGGACGAATGAAGGCTCAACCCGCCGCGATCGCCGCCGCCTCGCGCAGCCAGCCGCGCACCTCATCCTGCGGGATCGGCGCTCCCAGATGCGCGCGAGGGCCAGGGCGAGCTGCGACCTTCTTGGCGGGCTTCGCGCCAGCGCGCTTTTTCCCGGCTTACTTCTTCATGTCAAGCCTCGGCAGACAGCGCCTCGAGGATGGCTTCGATCGCCGAGCTGACCTCGGCCGCGCTCGAGATGCGCTGTTCGCGATCCTTCTGCAACATGCGGTGCGCCAGCTCCACCACCTCGGGCGCGGCACTCGGGAAGAAGTCAGCGAGTTCGGGCACGCGCTCCGGATGAGTCGCGGGCAACGTGGAGCCGGGGCTGGAGGAGACGAACGGCCGCACGCCGCTCAACATCTCGAACAGCATCACCCCGAGCGACCACAGATCGGTGCGAGCATCGACCTCGTGACCCCAGAGCACTTCCGGGCTGAGGTACGCCACCGTTCCGAGCACCGTGCCCGGCGCAGTGAAGCTACGCTCCCCCATGCGCGCCAGGCCAAAATCGGAGAGCCGAACCGTGCCGTCGCGCGCGAGCAACACGTTCTCCGGCTTCACGTCGCGGTGGATCACCGCCAGGCGGTGCGCCTGGGCGAGCGCCTCGGCCACCTCCAGTGTGAGCAGCAGCGCCTCTACCTGGGGCAGCACCGTATGCCGCACCAGCTCTCGACGCAGCGAGCCGCCCGGCACGTACTCCATCACGATGCTGTGCTGCTCGTCGCCGCCCCCCGGCACGATGGCGAGCATCTGCACGATATTGGGGTGGTCGAGCCGGCGCAGGATCTCCGCCTCGCGGGAGAAGCGCGCGAGCAACTCCGCGTCGTCCACGCCGGAGCCGGTGCGCAGGCGCTTGACCGCAACCTCGACGCCTGTCTGGCGATCGCGGCCGCGATAGACCTCGCCCATGCCGCCCTGGGCGATGCGCTCCAGCAGCTCATACCTGCCGAGGAGCACCTCCGGCGGCGAGCCGGGCGAGGCCGTGTGCGGCACACCCACCAGCGACTGCACGGCTTCCCAGCTGGAGACGGCGACGCCGGCCTCAGCACTACCGCCCTCCGGAATGATATGAGGCACGGTGCTGTCGAGGGGGCGAGCGCGATCGTCGCGCGCGGCGACGCCGACGCGACGCAGGCACTCCGCGCAACCGGCGACGTGGCCTTCAACCCGCTGGAGGTCGACGGCGGCCAGGCGACCTTCAACCCAGGCGCTGAGCACCTCCGACGACAGGCACTCGGCGGTGGCGCGGGGTTCCACGCCGCCAAAATACCCTTTGCGACCGGTCGGGGCGAGCGCAATCCGCTCCCTCACCCAGGGGGAACCCCGCGACAACTAGCTCGGCCGCGGCTTGCCTGCGCCGCTGTCCTCACTGCCGAGCGCGGGCTCCAGGCGCCGTGCCAGCGACACGTGCAGCTGGCTCTGCAGGATCACGCCCAGGCTCTCCAGCTCTTCTTCGCTGGAGCCGAGGCGCGCTCGCATCGCGGCTCGCGCCCGCTCGAGCAGGCTCTGACGCGCAGCGACCAGCCAGCGCGCGGCCGTGGCACGATTGACGCCGTACATCGACCCCAGCGTGTCGATGCTGAGGCGCTCGCCAAGGTGCAAGCGCAGCAAGGTCCGCTCGCGATCGCCGAGCTCGAGCAGCGCGGAGGCGATCGCCTCCTCCAGCTCCGTCTTGTAACGGGCGCGGATGAACTCCAGCTCCGGATCGAGAGGGCCCGCGAGCTCGCTGGGGCCCGAGGCCTCGGGTTGCTCGCGCCGGCGCCCCGCCGCCCGCTGCATCATCAGCAGCGTGGTCGAGGCCGCCGTGGCGACCCAGCCCTCGAGGCGGCCTTGACCTCGGTAGTCGGCGATGCGCGGTGGCTGGCCTCCGCGGCCGACCAGCAGCCGCTCGTACAGGGCCTGACGCGCGTCGTCGGCCAGCGCTGCGTCGACCCGGCGGCGCGAGCACACGCGCCGCACCGTCGGATCGTACAGCTGTTGAAATGCCTCCACGGCAGCCACGATGCCGCGCACGCAAGCGCAGGCGAGCAGCAGATCGCCGGCGTGAGCGAGCGCAGGCAATCCGCCGGGGCCGCCGCGCTCGCGCAGGTAGCTGGCAAACTCGCTGTCGCTGATTTCGAAAGCCGGCCACCGCCGGCGCCCCTCGTCGATCAAGGCGAGGAGCGCCGGCTCGAGCTCGGGGCGGGTGCCTACATCTGAGCGTTCCGAATCGGTCATCTTTGCCTCGATGTCGCGCCCAGAGCTGGTTTGCGGGGTAGCTCCGCCCCAGCTTGCCGGACGCTGCGTTCTGCGACCAAACCGTTCCTCGAGAAATGCGCCGCTGAACCCAGTGTCGCGGGAAGGCGCCCGCCTGCGCAAGTCAGCTGTGAAAATCCGTCGGAGGACAATCCATCGGAAGATGGCGAGTGACCCGAAAGCGAGCGCCGCGTTACCTC
>JAICTU010000317.1 GCA_025936205.1 Polyangiaceae bacterium
CGCGCGCTGCCTCAGTTCGCGGCGCTCGCCGTTGGAATGCTCCTGCTCGCGCTCGCGCCGAGCGCGTTCGCGCAGTCGGCGCAGTCGGCGATGCGCGTCGCGGTCGTCGACACGCAGCGTGCCGTCATGGAGACGGAAGACGGGCTGCGCGCGCAGGCCACGCTGAAGAAGCTGTTCGACAAGCGCCAGCGCGAGCTCGATCAGAAGCAGAAGGACCTCCAGAAAGAGCGCGAGGACATCGAGAAGAACAAGGACAAGCTCGCGCCGGATGCGCTGCAGAAGAAGGCGGAAAGCTGGCAGCGCGAGATGGCGCAGGTCCAGGCGGTGTTCGTCGAGTACAACAAAGAGCTGCAACAGAAGCAGAACGAGCTCACCGGCCCGATCGTGCAAAAGGCCGTCGGCATCATCCGCCGCCTCGCCACCCAGGAGGGCTATGACATGGTGATCGAGCGCCAGGCGGCCACCTACTTCCGCAGCGACCTCGACCTGACCGACAAGGTGATCACGCTCTACAATCGTGACAACGGCGGCGCCGCTCCCGCCAAGCCCGCGGCCCCCGCAGCGCCCCCCGCCAAGCCCGCGGAAAAGAAGTAGTTGATGCCCCCACTCGCGCGTCCTCGCGGGCTCTGCCCGACGCCGGAACGTCGCTAGAGACAACGCCGCTGCGGGCGCGCGGTCTCCCCCAAAGCCATGCTCGCGCGCGCAGCGCGCGCTGCGCGTGGCCGGGGGAGACCAACAACATGCCAATCCGCGATGTCGCGGATTGCGGCTCCACCACCGACACCCGGGCGAGGCGTCGCTTCGCCGGCGCGACAAGGTAGGTCCGCGCTCGTCGATCGGTCGCGCGGGAGTGTTGCGGCCAGGGGAGGTTGAATATGAGGGGGACCGGCAGACGCTTGCTCGGCATTTGCGTCGGATTGCTCAGCGTAGGGCTTTCGAGGGCAGCCTTCGCTGCAGAGCACCAGAGCTTGGACGTGGAAAGCACGCGGCGCCTTCCGCTGAACGGGTGGAGTAGCGGCGTTGCTGACCTGAAGTTGCTCGAGCTATCCGGTGAGGACATCACCGCGCAGGTCGACCCGCAGGAGCGCGACGGCAAGATCAGCCTGCGAGTGAGCAACTCGCAGCCCTTCATCGCCAAACCGAAGCGGCTTTCGACGCTGACCCTCGCGGACGGCGAGCGCACGGTCCTTCCGGGCGGCTTCGTGATGCCGCTAGCGGCGAACAACGCCGGCGCCGAGGCGCCGAAGCTCGTCTGGTTTCGCATCACGGTGTCCGCGAGCCCGCTGCCTGCGCCCTGGAGCGAAGCCAGGCAATCGTACGACACCGCGCTCAGTTTCGGATTGAAGGCTCCGGCCAACTCGCCCGAGGGGCTCGAGCCGCCGGGCGGCGTGATGATCCGCCTCGCGTTGGAGAACGCGACGGCGGAAGAGGTGCTGCCGATCCGCCTGGATCGGCCCGGAATCGAACACGAAAAGACGATCCCGCTGCGCTTCCGTCCGACCTCGGACAGTCCCCAGCTGCTGGTTCGCTCGACGATCTCCGACGTGAACCTCGCGCTGCGCGCGCAGCCGCGGCTGGAGGTGCGGCCCGTGCAATCGGAGGTGCTGGGGCTCGGCCTCGCTCCCGTCGAGGTCAACGTTCAGCAGGTCTCACCCGACGGCGCGGGGCTGCCCGCGCGGGAGGCGACGCCGCTGCTCTTGCAGGTCAGTCGCGCGGCGAAGCTCGAGCCTTCGGCTCCCACGCTCGGCCCCGGCGAGTCGCGCACGGTCTTCAGCCTGCGCTCGGGTGGGGTCGGCCCTGTCAGAATCCAAGCGAAGGCCGGCAGCTACGTCGGCGCCGCGACCGTACAGCAAAAGTTCCCCGTCACCCCTCTGGCCGCGGCGCTGCTCGGCGGCGCGCTGGGCGGATTCGCGCGACGCTTCGTCAAAGGCGCACGGCGTGCAGCAGGCGCGCGCCGCATCCTCGAGGGGCTCGTGGTGAGCTGCATCGCGTTCGTGGCAGGCGTGCTGGGCGTCAACTACTTCGCAGCCTTGCCCTCGGGGATTGTGACCACCGAGGCGGGTAGCTTCCTGACGGGAGCGCTCAGCGGCTTCGTGGGTGTGCTCGTGCTCGAGGGTCTGTCGGCGAACAAGAGCAAGGTACCGAGCCGGCGCAGGGCGACGGCCTGAGCGGCCACGCTCCCTGCAGCGAGCGCGGCAGCTGGTCAAGACCAAACGGCTTGGGCAGGAGCTCCCGCCGGGGCGGTCAGACGCGAAGAAATTCCCGCACGAAGCGCGAGGCGGGTCGAGCATCCAGCTCCTCCCACGAGCCGCATTGCACGATGCGCCCCGCCTCCAGCACCGCGATCTGCTGCCCCAGCGCCTGGGCATCGCCCGCATCATGCGTGACCACCAGCGTCGGCAGATCCAGCCGCCGCAGATAGTCGGCGAGAAACGCGCGCGTCTCGCGCCGTGCCGCGATGTCGAACGCCGCCAGCGGCTCGTCGAGCAGGAGCGCCTGCGGCCGTACCGAGAGAGCCCGCGCCAGCGCCACGCGCTGCTGCTCGCCGCCGGAGAGCGACGTCACGCGCCGATCGGCAAGGGCTTCGAGCTTCAGATCCGCGAGCGATTCGCGCGCACGCGCCTCGAGCTCGCAGCTCGCCCTCCCCGAGCTCTGCAATGCGAAGCGAATGTTGTCGCGCACGCTCAGGTGCGGAAAGAGCGCGTACTCCTGCGGCACATAGCCGAGGCGACGGTCCTCGAGCGGCACATCGATGCCAGCGTCGCCGTCGAACAGCACGCGATCGCCCAGCTGGATGCGCCCGCGCTCCGGCTGCAGCGCTCCCAACAGCATCAGCAGCAAGCTGGTCTTGCCTGCACCGTTCGGGCCCACCACGGCCAGCGTGCCCCGCGCGACCTCGAGCTCGAAATCCAGCGGCAGCGCGCCGATCTGCCCGCCGAGCCTCGCTCGCAGCACGGTCATCGCAGCGACTCCAGCGAACTCGACAGCGCGCGCATGGTGACCAAAAGCACGAGCGCCAGGATCACCAGCACGATCGAGAGCGACTGCGCCGCGCGCAGATCCGCCTCCATCGCCGTGTAGATGGCGAGCGGCAAGGTCTGCGTCTTGCCCTCCAGGTTGCCCGCGAACATCAACGTGGCGCCGAACTCACCCAGCGCGCGCGCCCAGCTGAGCAGCGCGCCCGCGAGCAGCCCCGGCGCCGCCAGCGGCAGCCCGACGCGGACAAACACGCGCAGCGGGTGCGCGCCAAAGCTGCGAGCGACCAGCAACAGGTGTGGATCGATGCGCCGGAACGCGCTCAGCGCCGCCTGCACATAGAACGGCGCGGACACGAACACCTGCGCCAGCACGACGGCCGCCGTCGTGAAGCTGATCGACCAGCCCGCGGGGTACACGGCAGCGAGCAGGCTGCGCCGCCCGAAGGCCAGCAACAGGGAGATGCCGGCGACCGCCGGCGGGATCACGATCGGCAGCTGCAACACCGTCTCCGCGAGACGCGCTCCGCGCGGCGACGGCGCCAGCACCCAGGCCAGCGGCGTGCCGAGCACGACCACACACGCGAGGCTCGCGCTGGTGGTGACCAGGCTCAGGCGCAACGCGGGCCAGACCAGCGGGTGCCGGAGCCCGGCCAGGAAATCGCTCCAGGTCGCGGTCGCAAACAGGCCGACCAGCGGCGCCGCCATGAACGCGAACAGCAGCAAGCCCGCGCCCGCGAGCAAGGCGCGCTCCCGGCGCTGGCGGCGGCGCGCCTTGGCTGCACTGGGAGCCGGCGCGCTGGGCGCCAGCGCCGGCGACGAGGCGCCGCGGCGCTGCGTGCTGCGCTCGCGGTTCACTGCGGGGCTGCGACTGCCGGAGGCAGGAACCCCGCCTGAGCCAGCAGCTCTTGCCCCGCCGGGGAGAGCACGAATTTCAGCCATTCTTCCGCCAATGCCGGGTGTGGGGCGGCCGCCACCACCGCGATCGGGTACTCCGCCACGACGTTCACGTCCGCGGGGATGGTGACGACCGCCACCTTGTCCTTGGCGCTGTTCGCGTCCGTCCGGTACACGATGCCAGCGTCCGCCTCGCCGAGCGTGACCTTGGCCAGCACCTGCCGTACATCGAGCTCACGCGAGGCGATCTTCTTCTCGACCTTGCTGGAGAAGTCAGCGCCCAGGGCCTTGTTGGCGTTGCTCAGGATCTGGCCCGTGTAGCGCCCGATCGGTACCTCCGGCAGGCCGATCACCAGCTTGTCGAGCTGGGGCAAATCCCCGAGGCCCGTGACCTTGCTCGCCTGCTCCGGGGCCACGACGATCACCGGCTCATTGCGGGCGAAGATGGCCGGCTTCTTCACGCGCGACGCCGACTCGAGCTCGTTCATGTTCTCGAGATCGGCGGAGGCCAACACATCCACCGCAGCACCATGCTCGAGCTGGACGCGCAGATCCTGCGTGCCGGCGAAGTTGAAGGTGAGCTCCAGGTTCGGGTGCGTCTTGCTGAACCCCGTCTTCAGATTGCCGAATGCATCGCGCAGCGAAGCAGCCGCGAACACCACCAGCGCCTCTTTCACAGCAGGAGCCGGCGCGGCGGCGGGAGCTGGCGTAGGGGAGGAAGAGCTGGAGGACGGCGCCTCGCTCTTGCAGCCCAGCGCGCCGAGCAGCGCGCACAGACAAACCCGTCGAGAGAACCAGCGCGTCATTCCGATCACCTGGAAGCGCCGCCGGTTTCAGGCGGCGGACAGCTCCGCCACCCGCTCGCCGCTCGACTTCACATCGTAGCCCAGACACGCGAGCTCACGCTGAAACACCGACGCGCTCAGCGTGTCGAACAAGCGCTGCACGCGCGGATCTTGCAGCGCGGTACGCGGCACGACCAGATCGTAGCGCTCTTCCGCCAGGGGTACGAAGTGCAGGCCAAAGGCCAGCGCCGCGTCGCGCGTGGCCACGCCCACGTCGGCCGCGCCCATCGACACGGCCAGGGCCACCTGCAGGTGACCGCGTGCCTGCAGCTGCGCCTGCGTCGCCAGCTCGCGCGGCAGGCCCGCTCGGCTCAGCTCGCGATCCAGCACGCGGCGTGCTCCGGACCCCGGCTCGCGCACCACGCAGCGCAGGCCGCGCCGGCCCAGATCGGACGCGGCCCGGATCTGCTTCGGGTTGCCCCGCGCCAGCACCAGGCCCGCCTCCCAGCGCGCAAACGTGATCAGCGTGACAGCGTCCCGCCCGCCCCCCGCCCTCGCGGGGCTCATCGAAAGGTGGCGCCTCACATCGGCCACGTTGGACTCGCCCGTCTTCTCATCGGTGAGGTGTACGCCGGCCAGGTGCGTCTGATGGCGCGCCAGCGCGGACAGCGCATCGCTGCTGGAGCGGCTGAGCCACAGAAAGCGGCCCGCGCCCGGACGCGAATTGAGCCGATCGGCGAGCAGCCCGAGGCCCACGGCGCAGCCCATCAGCACCAGGTTGTGATGCACTTCTTCCAGCGGCCGCACCGGATCGACCGGCACCGAGCCGCGCGGCACGCGCGCTTTGCGGCCCGCGCGCGCCTCGGAGCCGCCGCGCGCCTCCGCCGTCTGCGCGAGCAAGCCATCGGCTGCCGTCCACATCGCTTCGCCGTCGAGCCCATACGAGAGCCAGCGGCCCGCGATCTGTGCCAGCGCCACCCGCTCCGTCGGCGAGCTGGAGGTGGCTTCGGTCACCAGCGGCGCCTCCACGCTCGGCGCGCTGAACAACTCCTCGACGCTGCACTCCAGCGTGGACGCGATGCGCAGCGCGACGTCCACCGCCGGCGTCGCGCGACCCGCCTCGATCGCGCCGATGCTCTGCCGGCTCAAGCGCGTGGCCGCCGCCAGCGCGGCCTGAGACAGGCCCAGCGCCATGCGCGCGTTGCGCACTCGGCTCGGGGTGCGGGCTGTCCCCGCATCGTCGTCGTGCCCGCTGCCCTTCATGACAAGCAACCTTTACTATATGCCTGCGACGGCTGTCCACGCGGCTGCGCCGGCCGCGATCGAGCTGACGCGCAGCGGTCAGTCCTGGTGGGTTCGGAGCCGCGCAGCTCCGAGCCCACAAACAAGCCAGCGCAGATGTGGTGAAGCGCAGGAGAAGCAGCGAGAAGCTGGCAGGAATCCTGGGGCTGGCGCACCTGAACCGGGCTGGAACCGGCCCGGAGCGCACGCTATAACGGTGAGTGGCTCACGATCGCGTGCAGGGAGCAGACCTACCCCGTCCTGGTGGGACCGGCTGGGAGGGGCGCGTCATCGATCGGCGCTATCGCATCGTGCGCCCGCTGGGAGCGGGGGCCATGGGCGCGGTGTACGTTGCGGAGCACCTGACGCTGCACAAGTCCGTTGCGATCAAAGTGGTGCACGCGGAGCTGGCGGGCAATCGCGATCTGTTGGCACGCTTCGCGCGCGAGGCCATGGCCGGCTCGCGCATCGATCATCCGAGCGTGGTGGCGGCGCTCGACTACGGCGCACTGGAAGAGGGCGGCGCTTATCTGGTGATGCCGCTCGTGATGGGCGAGAATTTGACCGACGTGCTGAAGCAGCGCGGTCGCTTGCCCTGGGCGGAGGCCGCCGAGCTGGGCGCGCAGATCGCCGACGCGCTCGCCGCCGCCGCGGCGCAGGGCTTCGTGCACCGCGACCTGAAGCCGGACAACATCTTGATCGAGAAGCGCGAATCGGGCGCGCCGCTGGCGCGCGTGATCGACTTCGGCATCGCCAAGCTCTCCGAGCACCTGTCCGAATCGGGGCTGAAGGCGCCGGGCCCGGGCCAGCAGCTCACCAAGGAGGGGGCCATCATTGGCACTCCGGGCTACATGGCGCCCGAGCAAGCGCTGGGGCGGCCCGCAACGGCCGTCGCCGACCTGTACTCCCTGGGGGTCGTGTTGTGGGAGGCGCTGGTCGGCAAACCCCTGTGGCTGGGAGACAGCATTCGCGCCATCCTGCGCGCGCAGCTGGAAAAGACGGCGCCCACCATTCGCGCCACGAATCCGCAGGCCAAGGTTCCCGCCGCGCTCGACGAGCTGGTGATGCGCATGATCTCGCGCAAGCCCGAAGAGCGCCCGGCGAGCGCGCTGGAGGTCCGCAACGAGCTGCAGAAGATCCTGCGCGGCGCGAGCGCGCCACCGAAGCCGGTGCGGGCGAGCTCCGGCGCGCGTCAGGTGTGGATGGTGTTGTTCAGCATGCTCGCGGCGGGCACGGTGCTGGGCAGCGTGATCGCGCTGGCGCCCTCCAAGAGCGAACCGGCCTCCGATCTTCAGCCCTCGATCCAGGCGTTGATCGAGAGCGCGGCGCCGGCCGCGCGCGAGGCCGCCGCCCAGCGCCTGTTGCAGCCGGGCGCCAGCCCGCCCGCCTATGCGAAGGAGCTGGCGCGGCTGGAGCTCGGGCGCAGTTGCACCGAGAAGCGCAGCGCGTTGCGAGCGGCGCTGGAGCTGCGTGACGAGCGCGTGACCCCCGCGTTGCGCCGCCTCTCGGCCGAGCCCGCGACGGGTTGCGGCCCGCGCAAGGACCAGGATTGTCTCGGTTGCTTGCGGCGCGAGCTGCGGGCGAGCCTCTCCCCGGGCCAGTAACTCATAATTCACGTCGCGAGCGCGCCCGACGTTTCTGGCTTCAGGGCGAAGCGATCAACGCAGCGATCGCCTCGGCGATGCCGCCGCCCGCGCGCGAGGTGGAGCGTAGCACGTCGGTTGCGGCGCCCTGTACGACAGGCGGCGCGTGGCCCATCGCGAAGGAGCGACCGGCGTAGCGAAACATGCCCAGATCGTTCAGCCAGTCGCCGACGGCGGCGACGCGGGTGCGCGCTAGCCCGAGCTCTCGCGCGAGGCGCTCGAGCATCTGCCCCTTGTCGCAGCCGCGGGGCAGCGAGCGCACCGCCCACACGGGCGTGCCGAACAGGCTGAAGTGCACCGTGTCGAGCTCGCCGACATGAGCGCCGTGCAGGTGCTCGGACACGCGCAGCACCCACTCTTCGCCGCCGATGCCGACCGTCATCGCCACGCTCTCGGGCTCGCGCCAGGCGACGGCTGCAGCCAGAGAGCCGTGCACGACCAGATTCGGCGTCCACGTTTCGACGATGGCTCGGTGCTGCTCGCCCGAGGGCTCGCAGTGGATGCTGTCGGCCAGGAACACGTACGGCACGAGTCCGTGACTCCTGATGGCCTCGACGGCGTGCGCCGCGCGCTCGGCGACGATCGCGCGGCGCTGGAGCAACGTGCCCAGGACCGGATCGACGAGCACGGCACCATCGGCGCAGACGAGCGGCGTGGTGAGCCCGAGCTCGCGTGCGACGGGGAGCGCGCCCGTCGTCAGCCGGCCGGTAGCGATCGTCACGGCGATACCGTGGGCGGACGCTGCTCGGATGGCCTCGGCGTCTTCCGGGGCGATGGTTTTGTCGTCTCGCAGCAGGGTGCCGTCCATGTCGACGGCGAGCAGAAAACGCGGCGCTGGCATGATGGAATAAAAGCCGGCAGGCGCCGGGACGTCAGCTTAGTCGGCAGGGGCAGAATGCGCAAGCAAGCCAATTTCGCCCCGCGCGTGGCTGCCTGCGGCTCTTTCTGAGTGGCGTCGAAGGTGTACCAGCGGCCGCCGACGAACGCCTCGAACCAGGCATGCTGATCCATCGCAGCAGCGCGAGCGGGCGGGCGTCCCGGGCTGATCACCGACTCGATCCAAAGTGCGCTCCGCGCGCCAGCAGGCGCGAAAGAGTGCGGGCGCTGATGAGTGGTGGCAGCGTCGTGAAGGATGCGCTGGTCGCGCCAGGAGGGCGATCCTACCAGACGCGAAGGTTGCTCACGGATCGAAGACGCCCTTCATCACCCTGATCTTGGGCCGCCGAACGAGGCGGCGCACTCTAGGGTCGTGCGACCTCACTATGTCGGCATGCTGCCTTTCGATAAAGTGGCTGAGGGCTGCTCGTTCCTTCCCCAGAGTCTCCAATAATTCGCTGGGCGGGCGTTCGATGCGGCGACAGTCGCGAAGAAAGGACCGAAGCCGGACAGCGGACAGCGCAGCCACGTTGGTGAAGACTAGATGCAGGTTTGCTTCCGGCGGCTCCGACTGGTCCAGTACGTACACGCCTTTGGTGTCCGAAGCATCGTAGGCCGTCTTCAGGGCATCAAAGCGTGCCGATTGGTACGCCCAAACCCGTCGCTGCAGCTCGTCCAACACCCCCTCTTCGCCGACATCGGGATGCCGAGATCGCGATAGGCCTTTTCGAGACGATGCTGAGGGTTGGAGTGCGCACACTTGTTGACGATCAGATGAGCGACGAAGCTCGGCGCGTAGCGCGTCTTGTCGCCCATGCGCTCAGGAGCTGGAGCGGTCTCGATACATCCGCACGAGCAGCGAACCGTCTCGCGCTCGTAGACGCGCTTGCGAAAGAATGGTTGCACGTACTCCCAGACGATGGACGACTTCGTGCCGATGCGGCGCCGCGTCCCGTTGCACTGGGGACAGGGTCGCTTGGCGACGGGCAATGGCGTGACTTCCGTTTCCACGCGAGCATCCCGCAGCGCCGCATTGTCCTTGCGCTTCTGGCGGGCTTCGTCGGGCGTGCGCTTGGTTTTGGGCAGCGGAGGAGGCCGCTTGCTGGTCAGCCTGCGCTCGCTCTTCTTCTCGAAAAGCCTGCGCTCCAGCGCAGCGAGCTTGTCCGTCAGCTCGGCGAGCTTTTGCTCTTGAGCCGCGGCGTACGCCCTCCAGCCGCAGTCGTGCTCGTCGTCGGGAGGGGCCAACGACTAGCTTTGATCATACTCCGCTCAAAATGTCGATCCCCTGCGCATTTCGCGCGAGAGTTTTCTTGGCGCTGGGACGCCAGTGCTCGGGGCGACGCACGGTACGGACGTCGATGCCATCGAGGATCATCGCGAGCTCGGTGGCATCGAGCTGCACCGAGCGTCCGTCCGTCGCGACCTTCGGCATTCGGAATCTGCCTTGCTCGAGGCGCTTGTAGTACAATACGAGCCCGCCCCGATCCCAGAAGAGGATCTTGCAGCGGTCGCGGCGTCGGCCGAAGAACACGAACAGATGGCCCTCGAACAGGTCCACCCCCCACTGTCCTTGTACGATGGCGCTCAGGCCATCGTGGCCGCGGCGCAGGTCTACCGGATCGACCGCGAGGTAGATCCGGACGCTGCCCGGCAGAGTCAGCACGCGGTCTTGCCGAGCGCGGTCAGCAGGGCCGTCACGTACGCGGGGCTGCAGGCCTCGGAGAAACTCACTCGAACCGCGCCGACCTGGGCATGCAGCAACGCTGGCTCAGCACCGAGCCGGACGGGCAGAAGCCGGGGGACTGCGCTGCGCTCGCTTCGACGCGCCTTGTACACGTGGTACTTCAGGGGCGGACAGCGAGACACGATGCTTCAGCGCGACGTCGGAGTGGCGGACTCCTGGCGTCTCCGCCTCCGCCACGATGCTGGCCCAACGATCCGACGTTTGCCTTGCCATGGCGCGCATGTTGGCAGGGCGGCCTTGGACCTCAAGCCGTCCATTCTGGGACGGTTACTCTGCGGACACTGTGGGCCCGTGCAGCGACGGGAATCGATCCTCGAATCGCGCAGAGTGTGGCACTGATCGTCAAGAAGTGGGCTCTGGAAGCCGGCTTCGACCCCGCCCCCCTCTCTGGGCACTCGCTGCGCGCCGGACTCGCCACGGCGGCGGCCAAAGCGGGCAGAGCGAGCGATCCATCATGAAGCAGACGGGCCACCGCTCGGTGAATGTCGTGCGCCGCTACATCCGCGACGCCGAGCTTTTCGACGACAACGCCGCCGCAGGTATTGGTCTCGGCTTCGTCCCGGTTGTTGCTGAAAGTTGAGGTGGCGGTTCCACCCGGCCCCGAGGAA
>JAICTU010000124.1 GCA_025936205.1 Polyangiaceae bacterium
GACCTGGACGCTGCTCGCACCGGCTATCTCGCGGCGCTGGAGCGTGCGCCCCGCCACCCGGAGCTGGTCTCGCTGGTCGCGCAGATCGACGTGGCGCACGCCGACCGCGCCGAGGCCGCGCTGGGCATGCTCGTCGACTGCTTGCCCGCCACGCAGTTTGGACTGACGGGCGCGGTGTTGTTGGCGCGCGTCGGCGACCTCGCGGGCGCGCGCCAGGCGATCCAGCACGCCGCCGGGGGCGAGCCCTACGCGCCGCTCGCCGCCGGGCTCTGGCAGCGGATGGCGGAGCTGAGCGCGAGCGCGAGCGAACGCCGCGAAGCGCTGGACCGTGCGGTGGCCTGCGCTCCGGGCGTCGCCGCCGTGCGCTGGGCGCGCTTCGAGGCGCGGGTCGAGTGGGGCGACGAGGGCGGCGCTCTCGGCGACGCCGAGAGCCTGGAAGCCGCGGCGGCGGGCGCCGCCCAGCGCCATGAGGTGTTGTTGCGCGCGGCACGCCAGCTGGTGGCGCGCGGTCTGGCGCGCGCCGCGGGCCAGCTCTTCGAACGGGCGCTGCGCTATCTGCCCGCGGATCCCGACGCCACGTATGGCCTCGGGCGCGCGCTGCTCGGGCAAGGCCGCACCGAACGCGCGCTCGCGCTGCTGGAGCGCGCGGTCGAGCTCGGTGAAGCCAGAGCCAACGTCTCCGCGGACGCACTGATCGAGCTGGCACGCCTGCTCGCCGAGCATTGCGGGGATCATCCTCAGGCCATCGCGCGCGTCTCGCAGGTCCCGCCCACGAGCGAGCGCCGCTACGAAGCGCTCGCGCTCGAGGGCCGCTGGCGCGCGGCTCTCGGTGACCTGCAAGGTGCCTCGCTCGCCTACGCTCGCTTGCGCGACGCGTGCGAGCTCTCCGGGCGCAAGGTCTCGCTGCCCCAGGCTTCCTCCTGGTTGACGGAGGCCGCGCAGTTCGAGGACAAGAGCCTCGGTGATCTGGCGGCGGCTGAGCGACACCTCGCGTCCGCGCTGCGCCTCTCTCCGCGCAACCCGCGCGTGCGGCGCCTGTATCGCAGAGCCGCGGCAGCGCTCGCCAAGCGCAAACCCGAATGATGGCCGCTCCTCGGCTCCGCTCCGCGCAGCCCTGCGATGCCGGGCTGCTGGCTCGCTTGAACGCCACGCTGCACGCCGTGCACCTGCGCGAGCGGCCCGACTTTTTCAAAGCTCCGCGACTGGCGGAGGTGGAGGAGTGGTTCCGAGGCCTGCTCGACAAGCCGAGCACGCGCTGCTGGATCGCCGAGGTCGACGCGAGCGCCGTCGGCTATCTGCTGATGACCGAGCATCAGCGGCCCGAAAACGTCTTCTGCCGCGAGCGGCACTGGCACGAGATCGATCACATTGGCGTCGAGGAAGCGTTCCGAGGCCAGGGCATCGCCAGAGCGTTGTTAGAGACGGCGCTCGCGGTCGCCACGCAGACCGGCACGAACGACGTGGAGCTCGCGTCCTGGTCCTTCAACTCCGGGGCACATGCGCTGTTCGAGCGCTGCGGCTTCCGCCCGCGTCTGCTGCGCTTCGACCTGCGATCGGCTCGCTGACACCCTCAGTCCAGACCCTCGCTGCCGTCGTCGTCCGTGGCGGGACGATCGGGCAAGCGATCTGACTCATCGAACGCGGGAAACTGCTCGTCGTCTCCCACGGCGTCGTCATCTTCCCAGCGCTCTTCGGGCGAGGGCTCTTCGGGCAACAGCACATCACTCAGCGCACCCGACGCGAGCGAGCCGTCATTCAGGGCGGGCTCGACCGAGTCGGCGTCGTCCGCCGGCAGCAACGATGTAAGCAAAGTGCCGACATCGAGATCCACAGCGTAGGAGTTCTCGTCATCCTCATCATCGTCATCCAGGTCGAGCGTCAGACCGACGTCCACCAGGTCGTCATCGCGCTCCAGAACATCGACGCCGTCGCGCTCCAACCACTTGGCATCCAGGAGATCGACATACTCGGCCACTGGCGCGTCCTCGTCGTCGTCTCGTGATGCAGCCACGCGAGCGCCTGCTCTCTCGCCATCGATGGTCATGCTTCGAGCTTACTCACCAGTTAGCCACAGGCCAGCCCACTCGTATCCGCCGCGCACGCTGTGACGCGAACCGCTGCAGGTGGAACACGGTCATCCGAACGACACGAACCGGCCGACACGACTGCGCGCGCGCCACCTGCAACGAGGTGAGCTATCTCCGCAAAACCGCACGCTGCAGCGACCTCTTCGGCGCGCATGGCTCGCGCTCGCATGCACCTGCAAGGAGTTGACAAAACCTGGTTTGTCTCGCGCCTCGTTCTGCGATTGCTCCCGCTCGCCCGATGCTTTATCAGGCGTAGCTCCATGCAGGTCCAAGCCACGGATGACTTCAGCGAAGCGCGGACTCCGGAGAGCATTCCCGTAATGTCGAAGCAGCCGTCCTCCAAGCAGCCGATGGCCAAACCATCGGCAGGCGTGCCATCGGCAGCGATGCAACCGTGCCCGCGCAGCGTGAAGGCTTGGCGCGCTTGGCTTGGCGCGCTTGCCAACGACGCCGAGGCTGCGCAGGCGGCTGCCCTTGCCTACGAGCAGCTCGACGCTTCGGGCCGCGACGCCTGGATCGACAGCCTCGCGCAAGATGCGCTGGAGGTGGGCGTGCCGCGCATCGCCGTGTACGCACCGTTGCTGGCCGTCGAGGTCGATGGCAAGCGCCGTCAGCGCATCCAGTCCGCGCTGGGCCCGCATGAATCGGGCGCGGCGCCGCGCCAGGCCACGCGCGCGCTGGTGGGGATGGGCCGGGGAAATCTGCGCGTGGCCGTCGTGGTCGCGCCCTTGTACATGGACTTCGTACAGGTCATGGCCTGCGGCTACCGCGTCGCGGAGTCCTTCGACTGGGTCCGCCACGATCCGATCGTATCGATGGGCTCGGTGCCGCACGCGGGCCAGCGCCTGGAGGGCGTCGTGGTCGAAGCAAGCCCGCTCAAGGGTGTGATCGACGAGCTGGCGCTCACGATCGTGGCGCATCATCGCTCGCACGGGCAGGTGCCGCCCGCGCTGCGGGCCTTCGCGCACGTGTTTGGCCCGAGCTTCGGCGGCTGAAGTAGCCGGGGCGCAGCTGGTTCACTGTGGCGTACCCGAGGTCCGCTGGCAGGCGCGTACCGTCGATCCTGAGCCTGGTCGGTGAACGGATGTTGTGGCTCGGCCTGCTGGCGAGCTGTGTCGCCGGCGGCTGCAAGCCCACGCCCGAAGCCGCGGAGCCCGACTCCGCGCTGGAGCAAGGACCGCGCTCGGAACCGCTGGAGTTCAGCTTCCCCGGTGGCGAAGATCTGGTGGTCAGCAGCGCGACCACGCGCGGCCGTGTCACTGCGCTCGCCTTCGTCGCCACCTATGACATGGCCTCGCAGCTGCTGTTGCGGCGCCTGGCTGACGTCCTCGTTCGCTTCACGCCGCGCGCCAATGCCGCTGCCGTCGTGGTGGAGGCTCCGCGCTACGCGGATCTCCTGCCCGCCTACCGGGACAGCCTGCAGCTGCCCTTCCCCGTCGTGATGGTGGATTTCGCCACGCAGCAGGGCCAGGGGCCCTTCGCGGACATCCAGCGTGTGCCGACACTCCTGGTGCTGGACAAAGCAGGGCGCGAGGTGGCTCGCCGGCAGGGTGCGCTCAGTGCCGATGAGATCGAAGACGAGCTCCGGGACGCGACGCGTAGTCGCCCGTGACAGGCAAGGGGGCCCAGGGTCGGGGGTCGAGGCGCTCTTCCCCTGGACCCCTTGACCCCTGGACCCCGATTCATGCTACCCCGGTTGCATGCGGGTTCGGGCTCTGGGACGGTCAACGATGTGGGCGGGCGCTGCGGCAACGGCACTGTGGCCATCGGCCGCGGCAGCGCAGGCCACGTCGTGGCTGTACGTGGGCGGCGGCGCCGGCGTCATCGATCAGCAGAAGCAGCAGACGCAGCCCGCTCTCCAGCTCGACACCGGACTGGGAACAACAGCCAAACACCCCGTGGTGGTCGGCGCCCTGTTCCGCGCACAGGCGTACTTCGGCTCTGGCGTCGATCTGGCGTTCGTGGCGCGTGGTGTGAGCCGAGGATTCGCGCTCGGCGATTTCGGGCTCGGTCTCGACGTGGGTGTGTACCAGCGGTGGTGGGGCGTCGACTCCACCGGAGTGATCGGCAACCTGGTGCTGGGTGGCCCCTGGGGCCTGACGCTGCTCGGCGGCGCCACGCTCGGCAGCGGCGACCAGCGGCTTTACTTCGCTTCGATCGGGCTCGATCTCGCGCGCCTCACCGTGCACCGCCACAGCGGGCTGGACTGGTTCGCGAACCCAATGCGCGTGCCGGAAGACTGAGCGCGTGCCGGAAGACTGAGCGCGTGCCGGAGGACTGAGGGCCTCAGTGCTCCAGGCTGGCGATGTGCTCGCGATAGGCCGCGGGATTGAGCAGAGACTCGGCGGCGGCCGGATCATCGGGTTGCAGCGCGAGCATCCAGCCCTCGCCCCAACAATCCTCGTTCACGCGCTCGGGAGCTGACTCCAGCGTGGCGTTGAGCTTCTTCACCGTGCCGGAAACGGGAGCGAACAGGTCGCTCAGCGTCTTCACGCTCTCGATCGTGCCAAACACATCACCCTTGTTCACGTGATCGCCGGGGGCCACGTTCCAGTTCACGAGCGTGATGTCTCCCAGCTGATCGACCGCGAAAGCGCTGATGCCGACCAGCAGCTCGCCGTCCTTCTTCAACGCCCACTCGTGATCCTTCGTGTAGCGGCGATCGTCTTTCACATCCGTGGCTTCGCTCATGGCAACGTCCTCTCAGTGCTTCGCAGGCGCGGCTCCGCGGCGATAAAACGGCGTCTGCACGACGCGCGCGGGCACCGCCCTGCCCCGGCAATCGATCACGAGCTCCGTCCCCAGCGCACTGTACGCCAGCGGCACGTAGCCGAGCCCGATGTTCGAGCCCAGCGTCGGCGAGGGCGCGCCCGAGGTGCAGTGCCCCAGTGCCGCGCCGGTCGGGCTCGCGATCGGATAGCCGTGCCGCGCGATGCCGCGCCCGATCATCTCGAAGCCGACCAGCTTGCGCGCCAGCCCTTGCTCCTGGGCGCGCAACAGCGCCGCCTTACCGATGAAGTCGCGCCCCTCGAACTTGACGGTCCAGCCGAGCCCCGCCTCCAGCGGATTCGTCGTCTGATCGATCTCGTTGCCGTACAGCGCGAGCCGCGCCTCGAGCCGCAGGGTATCGCGCGCGGCCAGGCCGATCGCCTGTACGCCGAAGCGCTGCCCCGCTTCCAGCAGGCCGCGCCAGAGCGTCGGCGCATGCTCGGTCGGGCAGAAGATCTCCACGCCATCTTCCCCGGTATAGCCGGTGCGCGCCACGGCGCAGCGCAAGCCGAAGATCTCGCTGCGCCGGAAGTGAAACGGCGGCAGCTCCTCCGGCAGCCGCAACGCGATGCCCAGCGTCGCGATCAGCTCCAGCGCGGCCGGCCCCTGAACGGCGATCAGACAGCTGCGGTCGCTCGCGTCTTCATATTCGCAACGGCCCGCGGCGAGCGCGGACAGGTGCGCGGAGATCTTGCTGCGGTTGGCGGCATTGCACACCACCAGCACGCGCTCGGCGCTCTCTTTATAGACGATGAGATCGTCGAGGATGCCCCCGCTCGCCTCGCAGCAGCAGGTGTACAGCGCCTTGCCCTCGGGCAGCTTGCGCAGATCGTTGGTGATCGCAGCGTCGATGACCGTCACGGCCTCGGCACCGCTGAACACCAGCCGCCCCATGTGCGAGACATCGAACAGCCCCACACCGCTGCGTACCGCGTGATGCTCCTCCGCCACGCCCCGGTATTGCACCGGCATCCGCCAACCGGCGTAGGGCACGAATCGCGCGCCCAGCGCCTCATGTTCTGCATACAGGGCGGTGCGCCGCTCGCCGTCGCTCACGGTCCGGGTAACTAGCGTTCCGCGCCCGGCGAAGCAAGAGTGACAAGGCCCGGGTGACAATGTAGGGTAAAAGGATGCAGTATCGAGCGCTCGGCAGGACTGGCTTCCAGGTTTCCACCATCAGCGTGGGTTGTTGGGCCATCGGCGGCTCTTGGGGAAAGATCAACGATGAAGAGAGCCTCGCCGCTCTGCATCGCTCGCTCGATCTGGGCGTGAATTTCTTCGACACCGCCGACGTCTACGGCGACGGCCACAGCGAGCGGCTGCTGGCGCGCCTGCGCAAGGAGCGCCGCGAGACCTTCTACATCGCGACCAAGGCGGGTCGGCGGCTCAGTCCGCATGTTGCGTCGGGCTACAATGCCGAAAACCTGACCCGCTTCGTCGAGCGCAGCCTGACCAACCTGAATGTCGAGGCCCTCGATCTACTGCAGCTGCATTGCCCGCCGACCGACGTCTACTTCCAGCCGGAAACCTTCGCCGCGCTGGACGCGCTGGTGAAGGCCGGCAAGCTGCGCAACTACGGCGTCAGCGTGGAACGGGTGGAAGAGGGCCTGAAGGCGCTCGAGTACCCCAACGTCCAGTCCATCTAGGTGATCTACAACATCTTCCGGCAGCGCCCGGCGGAGCTGCTGTTCAAGGAGGCCGCGCGGCGCAAGGTCGGCATCCTGGCGCGCGTCCCGCTCGCCTCGGGCCTGCTCACGGGCAAGCTGACCCGCGAGCAGAGCTTCGAGTCCGATGATCACCGCCAGTTCAACCGCCATGGCGAGGCATTCGACCGCGGTGAGACATTTTCGGGGGTCGACTACAATCTGGCGCTCGATGCGGTCAACAGCTTGCGGGGCCTCGTGCCGCGCGACACCACGATGGCCCAATGGGCGCTGCGCTGGATCCTGATGGACGAGGCGGTCACTTGCGCCATTCCGGGCGTGCGCCGCGTCTCCCAGGTCCAGGACAACCTGGCCGCGGCGGATCTCCCCGCGATCCCGGCCGACACTCTGCGCAAGGTCCGGGAGCTCTACGAGGCGAAGATCAAGCCCTCGGTCCACCAGTACTGGTGACACAGAGGGGCGCGCGGCCCGACTCGAGCAAAAACGCCGGAGTTCTGGCCGTCACCCGGCGTTCCGATGGCGTAAGGTGGGGGAATGCCACCATCGAGCTCGAAGCTCGTGGCACTCCTCGGCCCCACCAATACCGGCAAGACGCATCGGGCCATCCAGCGCATGCTGGAGCATCCGAGCGGGATGCTCGGACTGCCCCTGCGGCTGCTCGCACGTGAGGTCTACGACCGGCTGACGCGCGAGCTCGGCGAGCAGCAGGTAGCGCTGGTCACAGGCGAGGAAAAGCGCGTGGGGCGGCGCGCTCGTTACTGGATCTGCACGGTCGAGGCCATGCCGATGTCGCAGGAGGTGGACTTCCTGGCGGTCGACGAGATCCAGCTGGCGGCACACCCGCGACGAGGCCACGTCTTCACCGATCGACTGCTCTACGCACGCGGCCGCATCGAGACCTGGTTTCTCGGCGCGGGCACCATGCGGCCGCTGGTGAGCTCGCTCCTGCCCACCGCCAGCATCGAGACGCAGCCCAGGCTCTCCACGCTCGAAGCGCGCGGCCAGAGCACGCTCGGCCGGCTGCCGGCGCGCAGCGCCCTGGTGGCGTTCAGCGTGCCGGAGGTCTACACGCTCGCGGAACGCGTGCGGCAGCGGCGCGGTGGCGCCGCAGTGGTGCTCGGCGCCTTCTCGCCGCGCGCCCGCAACGCGCAGGTCGCGCTGTACGAGGCTCGCGAGGTCGACTACCTGGTCGCCACCGACGCGATCGGCATGGGTCTGAACCTCGGCATCCGCCACGTCGCGTTCGCCAGCGTGCGCAAGTTCGATGGCAAGGAGGAGCGCCCGCTACTGCCGGCAGAGCTGGCTCAGGTGGCGGGGCGCGCTGGGCGGCACCTGGAAAACGGCAGCTTCGGCACGCTCGCGCCTCTGCCCGCGCTGGCGCCGGGGCTGCAGCGCAACATCGCCGAGCATCGCTTCGAGTCGGTACGGCACCTGGCCTGGCGCAACAGTGAGCTCAGCTTCGACAGCCTGCGCGAGCTGCTGGCCTCGCTGCACGAGGCCCCGCGCCCCGCGCAGGCTCGGCGCGATTCCTTGCGCAGGCTGGCGCCCGCGTCGGACCTGGAAGCGCTGGAGCGACTGACGCGGGATCCCGAGGTCGCGGGCCGCGCGCGCGGCGCTGCGAACGTGCAGCTGCTGTGGCAGGCGTGTCAGATCCCGAACTATCGGCGCTGGCTGCCGGAGCTGCACGCCGATCTCGTGAAGCAGGTGTTCCTGCAGCTGAGCAGCCCGCGCGCACGCCTGGAGAGCGACTGGCTCGCGTCCGCGCTGCGCCCGCTCGACGATACGGCGGGCGACATCGACGCGCTCACCGCGCGCATCTCCTCGCTGCGCACCTGGAGCTACCTCGCGCAACAAGCCTGGACCCACGACGTCGGGCACTGGGTGGGACGCACGCATGAGATCGAAGATCGGCTGAGCGATGCCCTGCACGAACGGTTGGTGGATCGCTTCGTCGCGCGCAAGCGCCACTCGTTGCAAGTGACGGAGCCGAGCGCGGCGCCTGCCGAGCGCGGGTCCGCCCCGAGCCATCCGTTTCACGCGCTCGTCAGTCTGCGCGAACAGCTCTCGGACGAACCAGCACCGCTCTCGCTGGAGCGCTGGATCGAGGATCTGGCCGCGGCTCCGCACGAACGCTTCGAGTTCGACGAGGCGGGCGGCGTGTTCGATGGACAGGCGAGTGCCCTGGGTCGCGAAGGGGAAGCGGCACGCCTGGGCCGCCTCACGCGCGGCGCCAGCCTGCTACGTCCGGAGATCAAGCTGACCCTGGACGGCGTGAGCGCCGGGCAGCAGCTGCGCCTCTCGCGCCGGCTGCTCGCGTGGTCGAGAGACCTGGTGCAGGAAGTCATCGGGCCCTTGCGCGACGAGCCCGACCCGCCCTGGTCCGCGGCGGCCCGGGGCCTCTGCTATGAGCTCGAGCAACGTCTGGGCTCGATCCCGGCGCTGGACGTCCAGGCGCAGCTCGCTGAGCTCGGCGATCAAGACCGGCGCGCGCTCGCCGCGCACGGCATCCGCATCGGGCGCGACGTCGTGTATCTGATCGACTCGCTGCGGCCGCGTCAGCGCTGGGCGAGGCAAGCGCTCGCGCGCGCCTGCGCGCCCCGCGACGTGAGCGCCCTGCCCAAGTTGCAGGACGCGCTCAGCTTCGCGGTGCCCGCGCACTTTGACGCGCAGTGGCTCGGCTGGCTCGGCTTCGTGCTGCGCGGGCAGCGCGCGCTGCGCGCAGACGTGCTCGATCGCGTCAGCACGCGCGCGCGCCGGCGTGCGCGCAGCAGCCCCTTCGATCCGGGCCCCGAGCTGCTCGATGCCGTGGATGGCGATGCCGAGCTGCTCGCCGAAGTGCTGCGCGTGCTCGGTTATCGACGCGGGTCCGATGGCGCTTATCGACGCGCGCGCCGCCGACGGCGCCGGGCGCGGAATGCATAAAAAGTTCCACTGAGCCTGGCGCCGCGCGCTCCAACTGAGGTTCGGCTCGGATGATTCACCGAGGAACACGCGATCGCGTCACGTCACAACATTGCAGCAAATGCCCTGGATTCGTGACCCTTAACTGGAATTGCTCCTGCTCTGGATTGCAGAATCCTGCGTGTCAGCTCAGGCTTAGCTTTCGGCGTCGCCACCTGCGCGGTGCGAGCGCTGCGAGCCGACTTCCAAGGAGCCACACATGACGCAACTGAGAGCCTGGGCCAACCGCCTCCCCTATCTGATGCAACCGGGCCCGGCGCTGGGGTTTGATTTGGTGCGTGCTTACCTCGGCATTGGCTTGTTCGTGCGCGGTGTGTTGTTCGTTTCCCGTCCGGAGCTGGTGCTCGGCTACCTGAGCTCCAGCGAGAGCTGGTTCGTGCCCTATGCGATTGCGCACTACGTGGCGATCGCGCATCTCGGCGGCGGCCTGCTGCTGGCCTTCGGTCTCGCCACCCGGCTCGCGGCCTTCGTGCAGCTGCCAGTGCTCGCGGGCGCCGTGTTCCTGGTGCACTCGGGGGACAGCCTGCTGGCCGCCGGGCAATCGCTCGAGTTCTCGGCCCTGGTTCTGATGCTGCTGTTCGTCTACCTCACGGTCGGCGCCGGTCCGCTTTCGGTCGACGCCTGGCTTGGCGACCGGGTCAGCCTGCTCGGTGAGCGCCGCGACGTGCAGCCGGCCACGTCCCCCGGACGGGCGCTCTCCCCCGCCAAGCTCGTCTGACACCAAGTGCGAGGCGAGCGCGCGGTTCTCTGGTCGCGCTCGCCGCCCATCGGGTCCTCCCCTCCGCAGCAAAAGGAGGGTCGGACCCGATGCTTTTTTGCGCGACCACCCTCAGGGGCGGTTTTCCAAAGAAAATGGCATTTTCGTTTGACGGAGCGGGGCGCTCCGGACAAATGCCCGGGCGATGATCACCATCTCCGGCCTGGGCAAGGCGTACGGCGGCCGCACCCTGTTCGAGGGGGTCACGCTGCAGCTGAACGCGGGCAGCCGCTATGGCGTGGTCGGGGCGAACGGCTCCGGCAAGAGCACGTTCCTGCGCATCCTGAGCGGAGATGACGCCGGCTACAGCGGCAGCTTCAACCTGCTGAAGACGGCGCGCATGGGCGTGCTACGGCAGGATCGCTTCCTCGACGACGACGCGCGCATCCTCGATCTGGCGATGCAGGGTGACGCCGAGGTGTTCGCGGCGCTGAGCGAGCTCGATCAGCTGGCGCGGCAAGAGCTGCCCGATACCCAGCGCCAGAGCGAGCTGGGCGAGTTCGTGACCCAGCGCAATGGCTACGCGCTGGAAGCCAAGGCCAGCCGCATCCTGGCGGGGCTCGGCATCCCGACCGCCGCGCAAAAGAGCGCGCTCAGTACGCTCTCCGGCGGCTTCAAGCTGCGCGTGCTCCTGGCGCAGGTGCTGGTGGGCAACCCGGACGTGCTGCTGCTCGACGAGCCCACCAACCATCTCGACATCCTCAGCATCCGCTGGCTGGAGAGCTTTTTGATGGACTACGCGGGTTGCCTGCTCGTCGTCTCACACGACCACGAGTTCCTGGACCGCGTGGCGAATCACGTGCTCGACGTCGACTACGAGACGATCACGCCCTACACCGGCAATTACAGCGCCTTCATCGAGCAACGCAATGCGGTGCGGGAACAGAAGGAACGCGAGATCGCCAACCAGGAAAAGATCCTGGCCGAGAAGCGCGCCTTCGTGGAGCGCTTCCGCGCCAAGGCCACCAAGGCCCGACAGGCGCAGAGCCGCGCCAAGCAGATCGAAAAGATCGAGATCGAGGTGCTCGCCCCGAGCTCTCGCCGCTCGCCGCACTTCGATTTTCCCATGGCGCGCCCGAGCGGACGTGACGTGCTCAGCGTCTCCGAGCTGAGCAAGGCTTACGGCGAGAAGCGCGTGCTCAATGCGGTCTCCTTCCAGGTGCGGCGCGGCGAACACCTGGGCATCATCGGCATCAACGGCGCGGGCAAGTCGACGCTGCTACGGCTGCTCTCCGGCCGCCAGCCGGCAGACTCGGGCAAGGTGGAGTGGGGTCACGAAGCGCGCCTCGGCTACTTCCCGCAGGATCACACCGAGCTGCTCGCCGACCCTTCGCAGACGGCGCTCGACTTTCTGTGGGCGACCGCGCCGGCGGAGCCGGTCGGTTTCGTGCGCTCGCAGCTGGGTCGTGTGCTGTTCTCCGGCGACGACGTGAAGAAGTCGCTCGGTTCGCTCTCCGGCGGTGAGGCGGCTCGGCTCTTGTTCGCGCGCCTGGCGATCGAAAAGCCCAACGTCCTGTTGCTCGACGAGCCCACCAACCACCTCGACTTCGAGGCGATCGACGCGCTCGCGGACACCCTGACGGGCTACGAGGGCACCCTGCTGCTCGTCTCGCACAACCGCTGGTTCGTCTCACGCCTGTGCACCCGCATCATCGAGGTCACCCACGACGGACTGCGCGAATTCCCGGGGGGCTACGCCGAGTACACCGAGCGTTACGGAGTGGACCACCTCGACCGCGAGGCGGTCGCCAAGGCCTCGCGCGAACAGTCTCGCGATCAGCGGCGCACACGCGAGGTGCCCGAGGCGGCCGACGGCGCCAACTGGGAAGAGCAGAAGCGTCTGCGGAATCGCAAGAAGCAGCTACCCAAGCTGCGCGCCGAGAACGAGGCCGCCATCGCCAGCGCCGAACAGCGCCAGAAGCAGATCCAGGCAGACTATGCCTCTCCCGGCTTCTTCGAGAGCAAGACCCAGAACGAGCTGAACGCGCTCCGCGCAGAAGAGAAGGCCCTCGCCGCGCGGCTGAACCAGCTGATGACGGAGTGGGAGGCGCTGGAGCACGAGAGCTCGCAACTCGAGTCGCTGTGACTGATGAACGGCGACAAAACGACTGAGGCCCCGTTTCCGAGGCCTCAGCTTCAGTGGCGACAGGATCTCCCGCGAGAATCAGTTCAGCTCTTCGCGCGTGAGATCGGGCTCTACCACTGGGCGCGAGATGAAGATCCAGCGCACCCGACCATCCGGGAAGCGCACACCGATGTGTTCCTCCGGCGTGGCTACCAACGAAACGGAGAGCTCGCTGCCGTCATCGTCAGCGAACTCGACGAGAGCCAGATCCTCGAGCAGCGCGAGCGCTTCCCCGAGGTCCTGATGCTCCAGACCCGTGTCGCGGGCCAGGGCACCGACGGTGTTCGGCGCGGTCGTTTCCATCGCGTCGAGCACGAGTTGGGCCCGATTGAAGCGGGAACGCTCCTCGACATCGAAGCTCAACCAACGGGCCATCGGGAAGGCCAGTGGCAAGTTTTCCGCGACACCGCGTTCGAGCTCCCCGGAGATCGAGTCTCTGGGGGCGGCTGCCTCGGAGGGACTGGGAACCGAGCGTGGGCCAAGCATGTGCATAGTGCTGGGTGCTCCTCACACACAACCTAAGCTCTGCCGGACTGTTGTCAAATCTCGGCCCGTCCGTCGGACGGCTATGCGCTTCCGGACCTACGTTCGTAACCGATGAAGATTCGCGGTGATTCCCACCCCGGCCCGGCGGGAGGTGCTCATCCGAAGCGCCGGAAACGAAACCCGCAGGGTGACGCCGGCGAGCCCTTTGCGAGCGCCCCCACTCCATCCCGCGTGATCCGTGCATTCCTGCGAGGCACACGGGAAAGCTCCGCCGCCGGCCCGCGCACCATCTATCAGTCTGCAGGTCGATGTAGTCAAGCCCCCCGACGTGCGATTGGTCGTCCAACTCTTTTCTACCGGCGCCCCTGCCCTGCCGAAGTTGACACGAACACGCTCACAGCGTGTAGCGCAGCGCGAGACCGGAGACCCAGACGATGGGCGGATTGGAGCCGTAGGTGCGCTCGAACGTTTGCACATAGTCGCGAGCTCCGCCGTACAGCGCGAGCCCGTAGTGGGGATTGATTTGAAACCACTCCACGCCGATGGTGCCGCCGAAGTACGGACGCAGCTGGCCGGCGTAGCGATAACCATAAGTGGATAGCACGTCCTCATCGACGCTGCCCAGTCCAGCCTCTCCCTGGAGATAGAAGCCGAGAGCCGAGAGCGGTTGCCAGGAGGCGCGAGCTCCCACGCCGAAACCGAACAGCGCATACGAGCGATTGTCCGGCGGACGATGCGCGTACGAGGTGTTCGCCAGCGCGACGTCGCCCTGCCCGAACGCCATCAGCCAGTCGAAGATCTCGTAACCCGCCTGCAAGCGAAACCAGGGCGCCACCGGTGACACGTGCTTCATGTCCCCGAGGTGCCCGAGAGCGCCGACGCTGCCTTCAATCACCACGCCGTGACGTCGCGGCGGCGGCGGCGGCGCTTCCAGCTCCGCGCGGTCTGGTTTGGTATCGGGGTCCGCCGGATCCGTCGCCAGCCACGCCTCCAGCGAGGCGTCCGTCAGCGGCTGTTTTGCCGGTTCTTCCGCAGCCGCCGCCGACGGCGCCTGGCTAAACAGGAACGCGACCAGCAGCGCCCCGCAGTGTCCACCCGCAATGCATCCAGCGATTCGCCGTGCCACCCCAAACCATAGCTGGCGAGGCGGACATGCTCAAACCAGCACACTCAAGTAAGTGTGCGGCTGTATTCCCGGCTGCTCCACTCGTTCTTCGGACTCCCTCCGGAGTCCCCGCAAAGCAGGGACTCGGAGCAGGGAGCAGCTGGGGAATCGACTTCCAGGCAATGCTCAGCTCAGCGCTTGAGCATTCGTTTGCGCGCGCGCGCGCCCGCTCGGGGTGCCTGGATCACCGGCGGGGGTGGTGCTTTTTTTGCGGGAGCTTTTGCGGCCGGGGCAGTGTTCGCCACGGGGTTGGAGTTGGCTCCGGAATTCGAGTTGGCGACGACGCGGGGGACCGGGCGCTCGATGGGCGCCGGTGCGCGAACCTCGGCGCTGCGCGCGCTCGAAGAGCGACCGCTGGCTGCGCCGCCTTCGCTGCGCACGCTGCCGCGCACCAAGGCGCCTTCGCTCATGCCGATGCGCGGCGCCGTCAAGTCACCGACGACGCGGCCCGTCTCGGTGATCACGACCGCCTCGCTCGCCGTCACATCGCCCTGGACGGAGCCACCGATGACGATCCGGGCACCAGAGATCGTGCCGACCACCACCGCGTCAGGCCCGAGCGAGAGGTCGCCGCTGATGCCGACGTCCCCCTCTACGCGCCCCAGGATTTCGAGCGAAGTCTCTCCGCGGACGTTGCCGCGGATGACAGAAGAGCTGCCAATGACAGATGCGTAAGCCATGCTGTTTCTCAAACGTCCATGTCCACGTTACCGCGGAACGAAGCACCGTCTGCGATGGTGAGGCGGCCCGCCTTCACGTCGCCGATCAAGCGCCCCCCGGCCTGGATGTCCACGCGCGAGTTGGCGGTGATGTTGCCGGTCACTTGCCCCGCGAGCACCACGGAGTCCGCCCGCAGATCAGCCTCCACCACGCCATCTCCGCCGATCGACAAAGACTCGGCCGTGGTCAGCGTGCCGCGCACGGTGCCCTCGATCACCACCTCTTCATCGGTCGTGAACTCGCCCTCTACGATGAGCCCTGCGCCCACTACGTTCCCTGCCATATCACCTCATGCTGAACGGAAGCTCGCGCTTCGGCCTGCCGTGAGCCACGAGCCGACTTGGTAGCCAACTCCCAAGCAAGTGTCGAGCCCATACGGCTTCCAGTAGTCGGATGTTTGGCCGTTAGCGCGCCGCGACGTGGCTGCTTGCAACTTCGAAGGCTCCGGTGCTGGCTGCAACGGCCAGCAACACACCATGCACTAGCCTGGACTCTGGCGCCCTGCGAGCGCATCGAGCACGCGCTCCGCGCGCGGCACCGAGAGAAACAGCGAACGCGCATAGAGATGCTGACGAGCTTCGGAGGGCAGGTCCCCTGCGCGGTCGCGCGTGGCTGCCGCCAAGAGCACCGCAGCGCACACGCTGACGTTCAGGCTCTCGACGAAGCCGCGCATCGGGATTCGGACGCGCCGGCGCGCGGCGCCGCTCAATACGGGATCGATGCCGCGGTGCTCGTTGCCCAGGATCAACGCCAGCCGCGGCACGCTCGCCAGATCGTCCGGGACGAGCTCGCCTTTCGGATGTGTTTCCACCAGCTCGAAGCCGCGCTCGAGTAAGTGCTCCGCGGCCGCCCGTGGTGTCACGTGCCGGCAGACGTCGACCCAGCGCTCGGTGCCGGCGGCGACCAGGTGGTGGACGAGAAACTCGTCGGCGGCTTGTATGGCGTGCAGCTCCTGCACCCCGAAGGCGTCGCAGGAACGCACGATGGCGGCGCGGTTATGAGGATCCGCCAGGTCATCCAGCAGCAGCGTGACGCTGCCCAGGCGAGCGCCAATCACTGCGAGAAAGCGCTCGCGGCGCCGCTCCAGCACGAGGGGCTCGAGCCGCTCGATGATGGCCTCGGCGGTCCATGGCGGCGGCCACGGTGTGCTCAGAGCGCCGAGCTCTGATGACGTCAGCCCACCTGGGTCCGACTCGAAAGGGTCCTGTCTTGCTTCGACCATGCAGTTTCGGCCCGGCCATAGCATGTAAACTGGCAGAAACCGCCAGCCAGCTCCGTGGCGGATGTCCCGGCGGAAATCAGCTTTCACGCCCGTGGGCCGATGCCGCCCATCGGCATGCATTGCGGCGGAGATTCCGCTGCTTATATTATTCCGCGGCCGCCGGTCGACGGCCGCGCCGTCCGCGTTCCTTCTCGGTCCGGACGGCCCGAGAATCCAACCAAAGAGAGAGATCCGGAGAAAATATGGCAAGCGAGAACGTGCATGTCTTCAACGACCTGAATTTCGAGAATGAAGTTCTGCAGTCGGGTGAGACGGTGCTCGTGGATTTCACTGCTGCCTGGTGCGGCCCCTGCAAACGCTTGGCGCCCATCGTCGAAGAGGTCGCGGAAGCCACCAAGGGCAAGGTGAAGGTCGGCAAGCTGGACATCGATGACGCTCCGATCACGGCCAGCAAGCTCGGCATTCGCAGCGTACCCACCCTGATCGTGTTCAAGGACGGCAAGGCCGCCGGTCAACATCTGGGTCTCACCACCAAAGCCAAGATCCTCGATCTGGTCGGAGCCGGCTGACGCGCGCTCCGATCTGCGTCTGCGCGTTGCTCGCCCTGGCGTGCAGCGCTCCCCGGCAGAGGCTTCCGCCGCGCCCTTCCCTGCTCGAGTCGACGCGACCTCTCGAGCAGGGAGGTTCGCCTCCCGAGTGGCGTTATCATCCGAGGCGCCCCGCACATCTCGCTCGAGCCTATGAGCTGGGTGGCGGGGCGAGCCTGTTCGTGGGGGGGCTCGGCGAGCGATGGCTCGTGGAGCGAGGTGCCCGGAGCGCTGCGCGCCCCGCCGGCACGCTGGCGCCGGAAGGGCTCGTGGGCATGCTCGGCCCGCGCCGGGAGTCGTGGGTGTTCGTCGGCGAGAGCGGGACGACGTATGAAGCCGAGTCCCCGCTCGGCCCGTTCGTGTCGAGCAGCTCCCCGCCGTCACGGCTGGCTCGTGTGAGCAGCGGGGATCACAACCTGCTCGGCATCAGCGAGACCGGGCGCCTGCTCGCGAGCGAAGACGCGGGCGCGAGCTGGCACGCAACCGGGCCCGCCACCGAACGCTTCAGCGATGTGATGTTGTGGCCGCCGCACGGGCTGGCGCTGGCGGTGCCAGAGCGGCTCTGGTGGTCCGACAACGAGGGTCGCAGCTGGGCAGCGCTGGATGCGCCTGCCTTCGGCGCCGAGCGCTTCGATCGCGATGACGAGGCTGGGCCCGTGCTGCGCGCCGCGCTGGGCGCGCGCAGGGTGCGCTTCGAGCCGGGCGCGAGCGCGCCGCAGCTACTGCCGCTCGGGCGCGTGGTGCGCAGCGACGAGCCGAGCCTGAGCGCGGCACCGCAGGAAGGGCCGAGCGCGCGTGCGATCAGCTCGGGCCGCGCTTTCTCGAGCGATGGTTTCTACTTCGAGGTCGAGCTCGGTGTGCGCGCAGAGAGCCTGTCCGGAAGGTTCACGGGCTCGCTGACGCGGCGGAATCAACCCGCGCTCTCCGCTTGCGTGGAGATCGAGGTGGCGGGCTTTCGCAACTGGGTCTACGCGGCGTGCACCCGCGAGCGGACCGGCACCGCGCGTGGCTTCGAGTTTTTTCGCAGCGTGGACGCGGGCGAGACCTTCGAGCGCGAGCCGTACACCGCGCGCGGCAATCCAGAGCTGGTCCAGCTCGCCGTGGGTGAAGATGGCGCGCTCCTGGCGACGGGCTTTTGCCCTGCGCAGGACGAGCTCGCGGGCTGCCACGCCCGCGGGATCCAGGCGCGGCGCGAGGGAGCCGGCGACGCGGGGGCTTCCCCGGCGTTGGAGCCCATGGCCGCGCCCGCACTGGACGACACGGCGCTCGCGCTCACCTTCTCGGCGGATGGCCGCAGCGCCTTCGCGGTGGGGCAGCGCACCAAGAGCGACGCGCTGTTCATCTTCGTCGCGAACGACCTCGCGCATGGCTTCTCGGCACGCGAGATCGCACGGCTCGAAGCGAGCGGTTCCCCCTCTCAACGCCAGGTGAAGAGTCTCACCGCTGCGCGCGACGGGCAGCTATCGCTGGTGACGAGCCAGAGCTCGGGCCCGGACCAGCTGGTGATCCTGGACGCGAACGGGCGCACGGCCTCCGTCAATTCGGCGCCGCTGGACGTTGCGGCCATGGGCGCCTACGGCAGCCAGGCGCTCGCGGTCGGGCCGGAAGAGGTCTGGGAGTCGCTCGATGGCGGGGCGCACTGGGATGACATCGGGCGCCTGCCTCGCTCCACCTGTGCTCCATCGCGCACTCGCTGCAACATCCCCATTTCTTGCCAGCAGGAGGGCTGCAGCGTGGGCGATTCGCTGACGCGGCTCGGCTGGCGCGCGGATCCGAACGGCTCGGCGCTGGCGGTGTTGCCGCCCTCGGCGCCGCGCGATCGAGCCACGCGCCGCGCGCTCGCCAAGGCCTTTGCTTGCGAGCTGGCGGACTCGGAGTGGACCGAGCTGGCCGGTGTCGAGCGTCTCCCCGACGCTTCGCAAGCCGCGCTCGGCAAGGCCGCCTGGTTCGCGCTCTCCACGGACGATGCCACGGCCGCCGCCGGGCTCTGGATCGCGGACGCCGCGCGCGAGGGCGCGCCCCGCGTGCGCTATTCGGAGCTACTTCGTCCCAGTGAACGTGCCGCTGAGAGCGCGTATTTTGCGCAGCTGCAGGTGGAGGGTGCGGCCGCGCTGCGCTATCCGGTGCCCGGCAGCGCCGGCGCTCCGGGCACACACCTCACCCGCGTCGAGATCGCCTGGGAGAACCTGTTTGAAGGCCGGCGCGGGCGCGCCTCGATCGTGGACGCCGGAGCTCAGCTGCCCGGAGATTACACCAAGTCAGCGGGGCCCGCTCGACAGGCTCGCGCGGATCTTCTCTCCATCGCCAGCGGCGGGATCTACACGCGCTTGCACCACCAGCCCGAGCACGACCAGATCACCTACTTTCTGGATGGCTCCTCCGTGGAAGAGGTGGCTCCGCTCAGCTCGGAGCTGCTCGCGCTCAAGGGCACGACCAGTGAGATGGTGCGCGTGGGTCAGGAGAACCTGGCGCTGCTCTTCGTCGGGCCCGGCACGACATTGATCCGCGCCAAGCGCCAGAGAGAGCACTGGGTGTTCGACGCCATGTCCTACGGCTTCGCTGATCCCGAGCGCTTTCCACTGCGTCAGAATCGGGAAGTGACCTATGCCCAGGGGCGCGCCACGTTGCACGCGACGACGCGCTTCGCAGACGGAAGCAGCGACAGCCGATTGTTCCCGCTGCAGGCGGAGGGCCCGGTGTTCGGGGCAGCGACCGTCAGCCCCACCCAGGCACGGCTGCCGGAGGGTTCCCTTGGTTGTGCGCAGCGCGAACGCCAGAGCACGCCGCGCCTGCTCGCTCCGCAGCAACCGGGCACGCGCCACCCCATTCTGGTGCACGACCCCGTCGAGCCGCTGCGCGTCTTCTTGAGCGACACGGCCGTGATGTACGGGGGACCGGACAGCGC
>JAICTU010000766.1 GCA_025936205.1 Polyangiaceae bacterium
CCCGGCACCGAGGTGCGCGAGGAGTACAAGCGCGGCTTCGGCGTCCCCACGCTGATCGCGGTGCACCGCGAGAACGATCCCAACGGCGACGGCCTGGAGATCGCCAAGGCCTACGCGGCGGCCACGGGCGGCGATCGCGCCGGCGTGCTCGAGTCGAGCTTCATCGCCGAGGTGAAGAGCGACCTGATGGGCGAGCAGACGATTCTGTGCGGCATGCTGCAGACCGGCTCGCTGCTGTGCTTCGACCGCATGGTGGCGCAGGGCATCGAGCGCGGCTACGCCGCCAAGCTGGTGCAGTACGGCTGGGAGACGATCACCGAGTCGCTCAAGCAGGGCGGCATCACGCTGATGATGGACCGCCTGAGCAATCCGGCGAAGATCAAGGCCTTCGAGCTGGCGGAAGAGCTGCGCATGATCCTGCGCCCGCTGTTCAAAAAGCACCAGGACGACATCATCACCGGCGTCTTCAGCTCGACCATGATGAAGGACTGGGACGCCGGCGACGTGAACCTGCTGGGCTGGCGCGCCGCCACCAATGACACGGCCTTCGAGCAGACTCCCGCTGGCTCCGACAAGATCAGCGAGCAGGAGTACTACGATCATGGCGTGCTGATGGTCGCCATGATCAAGGCCGGCGTGGAGCTGGCGTTCGAGTGCATGGTCGAGGTGGGGATGAAGCCCGAGTCGGCCTACTACGAGTCGCTGCACGAGACGCCCCTGATCGCGAACCTGATCTCGCGCAAGAAGCTGTACGAGATGAACAAGGTGATCAGCGATACCGCCGAGTACGGCTGCTACCTGTACAGCCACGCCGCGGTGCCGCTGCTCAAGGACTTCATGGCCAAGCAGGGCACGGACGTGATCGGCAAGGGGTTTGCCCCCGGCAGCCAGCAGGTGGACAACCGCCGGCTGCTCGCCGTGAATCAGGCCATCGAGAGCCATCCGGTGGAGAAGGTGGGCGTCACGCTGCGCGGCCACATGACGGCGATGAAGCAGATCGCCGTGGGTGGCTGAGCATCTCCCGATGCAAGAGCCGCGGCTAGCACCGCCGGGGCCGGGACTGACGCTGGTCACCGGCCCCAACGGCTCAGGAAAATCGAGCGCGGTCCGCGCTCTGGCGGAGCGTGTCGCGGGCGCGCGGTTGCTCTCGGCCGAATCTCAGCAGGCGTTTTACGAAGCGCAGCTGAAGGCGGACGAGAGCAACTTCAGGGGCGGCATCGACACCAGCAGCAAAGTGCGCGAACTGCTGGGCGAAGCTGGGCGCCGTCACCCTCTGCTCGGGGCCTTCCGGCTCGAGCCGCTCTGGGAGCGTGGTTATCGGCTGCTGTCCACGGGGGAGGCGCGCAAGGTTCTGTTGCTCGAGGCGGTGCTGAGCGAGCCCTCGTTGCTGATCCTGGACGATCCGTTCGACGGGCTCGACCACGCCGCCCACGCGGAGCTGGCGCAGGCCATCGTGCACGTCGCCGAGCACTTGCCCGTGCTGGTGGTGGGCACGTTCAGGGCCAAAGATTTGCCGTTTCCGAGCGCGGCGCTGCGAGAGGTCTGGCTCATCGAACAGGGGCAGGTGAGCTTTCGCGGCGCGCCGCAGGCATTCCTGCAGCGCGCCTCGCGGGGCGCGAGCCACCGCACGCCGCCGGTGGAGCTGGGCAGCTGGTACGAGCCCCACGATCCCGGCATTCCACTCGTGCAATTGCGCGCGGGCTGCGTGCGCTACGGCGAGCAGGTGGTGTTCGAGAGGCTCGATTTCAGCGTCGCCGCCGGCCAGCACACGTTGATCGACGGCCCCAACGGCTCGGGGAAGTCGACCTTGCTGGAGATGATCACCGGCGATCACCCGCAGGCCTACAGCAATGACCTACACCTGTTCGGCAGGCGGCGCGGCAGCGGCGAAACGGTCTGGGACATCAAGAAGAACGTCGGCCTCGTCTCGTCGCGCCTGCATCGCGACTACCGGGTGGGCGGCAGCGTGGAGGAGGTGCTGCTCAGCGGCCTCTTCGACAGCATCGGCGTGTACCAGAAGCCCGAGCCCAGCCACCGCCAGCGCGCGCGCGCCTGGCTGGAGTGGCTCGATCAGGGGCTCGCGTTGCACGCTCCCTTCCGCGAGCTCTCCTTCGGCCAGCAACGCCTCGTGCTGATCGCGCGCGCGGCGATCAAGGTACCCCCGCTCGTGGTGATGGACGAGCCGACCTCCGGGCTCGACGGCGACAACCGAATCCGCGTGCTCGAGCTGGTCGAATCCCTCTGCAAGCAACACAAGAGCACCGTGCTGATGGTTACGCACCGCGCCGACGAGCGCTGCTTCTGGCAAGAGCGCATCGGGGGCGCAATTCTTTCGCTCTCTCTGCGCAGCTGACAGGCATCAGTGAATGTTTGCGCTGTTTGTACAGTGCTCGTGATGCGCGGCCGTGACGCCGGTGCGATCACCTGGGTGCGCGCGCAGCGCAGCTCGTGATGGGACTAGGAAAAGCCAACGGTTCCCGCTAGCGTCCGCGCCCGCTGAGCGGGGCTGGCGTGCGGACGGCGTGAAAGCGCTCGCGCACGAATCCGGCGCTGCGCGCTCGCGAGGTCGGAGGATTCAGTGCGCGGTTTCAATAGGTGCGACAAGAAGTGGGGCTGCCAGCGACGCGCTGCGCAGGGGATGAGCGCGCTGCTTTTCGCAAGCAGCTATGGCCTCGTCGCGGGGGAAAGCGGCGCGCAAGAGCCCAGCGCCGCTGCTCCGGCCCCCGCCGCACCGCAGCCGGCGGCGCGGGCCGAAGCCACCGTCCCACCGCCCGCCGCCCCGTCGCCCGCGGCCGCCGAAGCAGCTCCGCCCGAA
>JAICTU010000415.1 GCA_025936205.1 Polyangiaceae bacterium
ACTCGCAGCAGGTCGGGTACGAGGTCCGGAGGCACCGTCCCGATGATCTCGCCCGTGCGAGGCCGCAGTACGTGCACCTGCTGTTGAGGTACGAACAGGGCGCCGTTGCGCAGCACGGGCTCCAGCCGCCGCGGGGTGTCGCTGGCCGAGCTGCCCGCGAAGACATGGTTATACAAGGGCCTGCCGCTGCTCGCCTCCAGGCACATCAGCACGCCTGCACCGTCGTTGATCAGTACCAGATCATCAAATGCCAGCCAGGCGCTGGCCGCGGATGCCAGGTCCGCGTGGTGGCGCCAGAGCGAACGGCCTGTCTTGCGGTCGAAGGCCTCGGCTCCGGACGACCCCTCGTTGCCGACCGGGACCACGACCACATCCGGGGTCAGCAGGGGATGCTTGCCGGGCAAAGGGGCCTCGAGCAACTCCGAGGTCCAGCGGCATTGGCCCGTCCACGGATCGAGATGTTGCAGCTGCCAGTTGCCCGGAGCTCCGCTGATGGCGAGCGCCGAGGTCTGATCCACCGCCATCGCGCCGGTGAAGGGCAGCCGGCTGACGAATCTCCAGACAGCCTCGCCATTGGTCAGATCGAGAGCAAACAGGGTGCTGCTGCCGCCGACCACCAGAAACAGTTTGCCGACCCGGCGCAGCCGATAGCTGCCGGGGCGCGCGGCGGTGTGGCGCCAGCGCACCTCGCCGGTGATCAAGTCGACGGCGCTGATCTGGCGATCCCCCTCGGTCAGAGCCAGGATCTTCGGCAATCCTTCCGCGTACACCACCGAGCCTGCAGCGCCACCGCCGGTGCGCGGCTTGAGCTGCAGCGAAAAGCGCTGCACGCCGTTGCTCAGATCGATGCTGCTCAGGTGCCCATCGGGGCGAAAGCGGATCAGGCCCGCGGGAGAGACGGTGCACGCGGCGGGTCCACTCGGAGCACGCCAGCTGATTTTCCCGTTCAGCCGATCGATGCAGGCGGTCTCACGGCTGGAATCGACGATCACGCTGTTTCCGCACAGGAACGTGGCTCGCAGGTCGAGGCCCGGCACGGTCGCCACCCAGCGGGCGGAGAAGCGCATCTTGCCCCCGTGCTCCCAGAGCCCCGTCGCCATCGAGCGCCGGCGGCGCGCGAAACGCCGATAGTCCTCCGGATGCTCGTTGGTCAGCGATTGCTCCTCCGCAGAGGCGCGCTCGAGCAACGCGCGCGCATTGCGCTCCAGGGCGGTGAGCCTCAAGTTTCGCTGCTGGCGTTCGTCGACGGCGCAGTAGGCCGTCGTCAAGGCCAAGGCGAAGTGACACACCGCTCTCACCCAGCACACGGAGTCGACGTTGACGAGCTGCTGGCGACGCCGCGGTTCGCGCTGCGTACCGCGGGCTCCGAGCTCGATCAGGCCGTCGGATCGCGTGCGATAGAGGGCCAGCTCCAGCTCCGAGAGCTTGAGGCGCGTCGCCAGCACGCGGCCACTCTCCCAGGTCAGCAACACTTCCTCGGCTCCGAGCACGAGCCGCTCCGCATCGATGAACAGTTGACTCGCCGTCGAGACGATGTTGGCGCCGCCCGCCTGGATGGTGAGCGTGCCCTCCGCCAACAGCGCGTGCAGATCGCTGCGCTCGACGTGCTCGGAGTCGACCAGGCGCGGTCTGGTGACCTTCAGCCGCCCGGACGCCTTGAGGCTCACGCCGCCGAAGGCCGGGCCTACCACGCTGCGCTCAGAGCGGGCAGCGCCCGGACTCTCACCGAGGAGGGAAGGGCTCGACAGCTTCGCCGAGAGCCGCTCGGCAGCAAACACGAAGCGATCGCGCTTGGACTCCGGTGCGCCATCGCGACGACCGCGCGAGATCGCAGTCAGCAGCTCGACCTGCGCCCCGACGAAATCCCGTCGCGACACCCGCCGCTCGTGGGCCGCAATGCGCGTCGCCGGGCTCGGACGAAACAGGGAAAGCAGCACGTCGCGCCCACAGAGCTCGAGCCCGCACTCCCAGACCTCGCGGTCCGCGTCAAACTGAAACGTCGTGCGCCCCGCCACTCCACCGAGCAGTTCGTACGTGGCCTCGCCGAGGGCGAGCTGCAGCTCGAGCAGCTCGGTTCGGGATAGCGCCGGCATCGCGTCGCGGCCGCCCGCGAGCAGCTCGCTGAGCCGTCCCTCCATGAGTCTCGGGGCCAGCTTTACGGGGCTCGAATGCGCCACCAGGTGAAGAGCCGTCATCGCCTTCCATCCTAGGGAGCCCGTGTGGGGACCAGAACTTTTCCGAAACTATTGTCGAGGAGTGGACAGCCTCGGCAAAGCCAGCTAGGCGCGGCGCATCCGAGTCACGGTGATGCACCGGGCCGGAGCCGGAGAATGGCCAGGCCTGGGCGCTCGAAGGGGCCTGGGAGCCGCTCGACGCCGACCCACTGGCACATGAGCCCACACCCGCGGGCCTGACGCCATGCCCGAAGGTCGACCAGATCCGCCGCACGTGACGATGGGGGCTTGCTCGAACGGCCGGGTCGAGTAACAAATACGATGATCTATGGCACTGCTTCGGGGGATCTTGGCGGTAGCAGTTGCAGCTTCTTGACGCAGTGGGCAAATTGGATGCCGCCGCGTAGCCCTGGAAATGTTACAATAGGCGTATAATTCGAGGGACCGTGGGGCTTTGTCATCTGCCATCCGCCGAGTAATCGACTGACTCAATGGAACTCAAACAACAGCTTCGACTGACTCAGCAGCTGGTGATGACGCCTCAGTTGCAGCAGGCAATTCGCCTACTGCAGCTCTCGAGGCTCGAGCTCATCGACGAGGTCAGGAAGGAGCTGGACGGCAATCCCATCCTCTCGGCTGAGGAGGAGCCAGAGCCGAAGACGCGCGCCTCGGATGCAGGGGCGGGCGCTCCCAACGCGCCTCCCGTCGTTGGCCCTCCGGAGGGGGGAGAGAGCTTCGCCGGCGGCGACCACCACAAGCTGGAAGCCGAAAAGGCGACGCGCGAAGTCGACTGGGAAAAGTTCCTGGAGAATCGCACGCAGCAGCAGGCTCCGTCGCTCGGCCCGCGCAGCACCGACGATCTGCCGCCGTTCGAGCAGAACCTCACCAAGCCGAACAGCCTCGCGGACCATCTGCACTGGCAGCTGCAGATGAGCGACTTCACCGAGGAGGAGCGGCGCTTTGCCGAGCTCGTCATCGGCAATCTCGACGAGAAGGGCTATCTCGACCTGGAGGGCGTGGAGCGCCCCGACGGCACTCGCACTCCCGACCTGACCATCGAGGACCTCGCCGAGGAAGCCGGCCTGCATCCGGATGACGCGCCCCTGGTGCTGGAGCTGATCCAGAACTTCGATCCGGTGGGCGTTGCCGCACGAAACCTGCAGGAATGCCTGCTGGTTCAGGCCAAGGCCTTCGGTTACGACAGCGTCGAGCTGAGCATTCTCGAGAAGCACATGGCGAACCTCGAGAAACACAATTACCAGGCCATCGCGCGGGACATGAAGATCTCGCTCGAAGAGGTCTACGAGGCCGCCAAGGAGATTCAGAAGCTCGAGAGTCGCCCCGCGCGCAATTTCGTCGACCACACGGACCGCAGCATCGGCATCACGCCCGACGTGTACGTGATCAAAGATGGCGAAAACTTCGTGGTGGCGGACAACGACCGCGGCGTTCAAAAGCTGCACATCAACCAAGCCCTGACCCAGCGGCTGCTCAAGGACCCTGCGGCCCAGGAGTTCGTTGGGGAGAAGCTACGCAATGCGCAATGGTTGATCCGTGCGATCGAGCAACGCCGGAAGACCATCGTGAAGGTCTCGGAGTCGATCATCGACAAGCAGCGCGACTTCTTCGAGAAGGGAGTCGCCTACCTGAAGCCGATGATCCTGCGCGACGTGGCGGAGGCGGTGGGCATGCACGAGTCCACGATTTCGCGTGTGACGACCAACAAGTACATGCACACGCCCAAGGGACTGTTCGAGCTCAAGTACTTCTTCAACTCGAGCATCCGGCGCGTCGCGGACGAGGACATCGCCAGCGAGAGCGTCAAGCAGGCGATCAAGAAGATCATCGACGAAGAGAACAAGCAGAGCCCGCTCAGCGACCAGGCCATCGTTCAGATTCTGGAGCAGGAGCACGGCATCAAGATCGCGCGGCGGACCGTGGCGAAGTACCGGGAGATGCTCTGCATCTTGGCATCGTCCAAGAGGAAAAAGCTGTTTTGAGCACGCTTCTCGCTAGCGCCAAGCTCGAGCTCCGCGGCGGTTCACCCGCACGGATCCGTGGCGTGGCCAAGGTAGAGGTGGGGTGGCTCGGGGCGTGAATTCGGGGGTTGCGTCGCACTCGCCGCGGTCACAAGACCGTAGCGTGAGTGACACGCTTCCGACGCTCACTATCCGAAACTCTATTTTGCGGGGGCACCCCGCGCCCCCGCCGGGGCAGGAGGATCGATGAACAACATCAGCATCACGTTTCGGCATGTGGACCCAAGCGACGCCATCAAGGCCCACGCGGAGGAGAAAGTTCAGAAGCTGCAGCGTTTTCTGCGCCAGCCGATGAGCGCGCGGATCACGCTGTCGCTGGAGAAGCTGGAGCAGGGTGCCGAGATTCGAATCTCCAGCGGCGGCGAGCATCTGGAGGCCCACGAAGTGTGTGAGGACATGTACATGGCGATCGATCGCGCGGTGCAAAAGCTCGAGCGGCAGATCTCGGGTTCCAAGGGCAGCGCCCTGTCCAAGCAGCGTCGAGGAGGCTCCTCGCTGCGGGAAGAGGCCACCCTCGAGCCCACGGCCACAGACGGTCAGCCAGAGACCGAATCGATCTAGTGCGGTATCGATTTTAGCGGTCTGCAGCTGCAAACCTGACACTTCATCCTGATAGTCTTGCCCGCCGTGGCAAGTTCCCAGTCTGGGGGTCAGGAAAAGAACATCAGCGCTCGTCCGGAGCCGCCGGAGGCAATCGCCTCTGTGCAGGCGCAGGTCGTCGTCATCACGGGTATGAGTGGAGCCGGGCGCTCGACGGCGCTTCGTGCGCTGGAAGACCTCGGCTTCTTCTGTGTAGACAACCTGCCCACGCTGCTCGTCGAGCAGACGGTGGCCAGCTGCGAACGCGGCGGCATGCGCCGCCTGGCGCTTGGCATCGACGTGCGGGTCGGCAGCTTCTTGGAGGGAGCGGGGCCCGCGCTCGAACAGCTCGCCGCGTCGGGTCGGACGCTGCACATCATTTTCCTCGATGCCTCGGATGAAGCGCTGCTCCGGCGCTACAGCAGCACTCGGCGTCCGCATCCGCTGAGCACGGTCGAGCCCGCGGGCCCTGCAGGGGCGGTGCTGGAAGGCGTGCTCCTGGAGCGCGAACGGCTGGCGCCGCTGCGTGCCTTGTCCAGCCGCGTGCTCGACACCACGCGCCTCAGCGTCCACGAGCTGCGCCGGCGTATCATCGCCGATTTCGGCCCGGGTGCCGGACACGGGGATCGGATGCGCACCCGGCTCATGTCCTTTGGCTTCAAATATGGTGTGCCCGTCGACGCCGATCTGAGCCTGGATGTGCGGTTCATCGACAACCCATTCTTTGTCGACGGTTTGAGACCTCTCTCCGGGCTCGACTCGCCGGTCGCCAAGTTCGTCCTTGACAGACCGGACACACAGAGCTTCCTCGAACGCGCATTGGCGCTACTCGAGTTCTTGCTGCCGCGCTATGAGGCGGAGGGCAAAAGTTACCTCACGATAGCCATCGGTTGCACCGGCGGCCGGCATCGTTCGGTAGCCATTGCCGAACGGATCGCGGAAGAGCTGCAGCGGCGCCTGGCCATCCAGGTGGACGTCAGTCACCGAGACATCGGGGAAGCCGACCGCGAAGCTCGTGCCGATGCGAGTGCTCGTTGACCGTGACCGTCCCATCGGAATATAGTGCGCAAAAACAATAGGAAAACTGTCTCATGCCATTAGCCGTAGGCGCAAAGCAGGGCGTCATCGACAAGCATCGCCTGCACGAAAAAGACACGGGATCTCCGGAAGTTCAGATTGCACTTCTGAGCCAGCGGATCACGTACCTCACCGAGCATTTTCAGACCCATAAGAAGGACCACCACTCGCGGCGCGGCTTGCTGAAGCTGGTCAGCCAGCGTCGCCGGCTCCTCAACTATCTGAAGAACTCGGATATTCAGCGTTACCTGGGGATCGTATCTTCGCTCAACCTGCGCCGATAGTCGCAGTGCGGAGAGGGGCCAGGCCCGAAATGACTGCCTAGACGCTCCCGCTGTGGAGTGGCCGCAGTCTTTTTTTGCTTGGCCCATGCGATCGATTTTTGCGGGACCCCCCGCACCCAGAGAAATTGGGGCCTGGCTCCCGGTGAGCCGTGGCCGTATTTGGTTCGAGTCATTTGAAAAGCCCTGGCGAGGCGCGACTCGTTTCAACTTCGACTCATGAGCCTGATGGTCTGAAGACCTTCAGACTTGGGAACCGGGGCTGAAGCGCGCGCCTCCTACCCAGGCGTCACGCCGTCTTTGGACGGCTTCCCGCAAGGAAGCGCACCCGATGGGGAGCGCAACCCAACAGGGAAAAGGAGCGCAGCATGTTTGTTCGAGAATCCTTGATGGTGGGCGGCAAGACGCTCACGATCGAAACGGGCCGGCTGGCTAAACAAGCCAGCGGCGCCGTGCTAGTGACCTATGGGGAGAGTGTCGTGCTGGTCACGGCCGTCTCCACCGAAGAGCGGCCGGGTTTGGATTTCTTCCCGCTCACCTGTGAGTACCTCGAGAAGACGTACGCCGCCGGTAAGATCCCGGGCGGATTCTTCAAGCGTGAAGGGCGGCAGCGCGACACGGAGGTGCTGACAGCGCGGCTCATCGATCGTCCGTTGCGTCCGCTTTTCCCGGAAGGGTTCAAGAAGGACACGCAGGTCATCGCCACGGTGATGAGCTCCGATCGGTCCAATCCGACGGACGTGCTCGCCATGATCGGCGCCAGCGCCGCAGTGCACCTGTCCGACATCCCATGGGATGGGCCGCTCGCCGGCGTTCGCGTGGCTTCGCTCGAGGGAGAGCTGATCGCTTATCCAACCTTTGAGCAACTCGCGAAGGCCGACCTCGATCTGATGGTCGCCGTGTCGAAGGACGCCATCGTGATGGTCGAAGGCGGCGCCGCCGAGGCCAGCGAAGCGGATGTCATCGACGCGCTGATGTTCGCCCACGAAGAGGGCAAGAAAGTTATCGGGCTGCTCGAGAAGATGCGCGCCGCGGTGGGCAAGCCCAAGGCAGCCTTCACCGTCCCCAAGCTGGATTCGACCATCGCTCAGAACGTCGCCACGCTGGTCGATGCGAAGATCCAGCAGGCGTGCGTGATCAAGGACAAGAAGGCGCGCTACGCGGCTTATTCCGAGGCCAAGAAGAGCCTGTACGAGACCTTGAAGGGCCAGCTCGGCGACGAGGCCTTTTTGAAGTCCGAGGGCCTGATCAAGGCTGAGTTTGAAGAGCGCAAGTACCACGTGGTGCGTAGCCTGGTGCTCGACACCAAGCGCCGCATCGACGGCCGCGACTCGACCACGATCCGTCCGATCATGTGCGAGGCGGGGCTCCTGCCGCGCACGCACGGCTCGGCGCTGTTCCAGCGCGGTGAGACGCAAGCCATCGTCACCACGACGCTGGGCACCGCCACCGACGAGCAGAAGATCGATGCGCTCACGGGAGAGTCGTGGAAGCGCTTCATGCTGCACTACAACTTCCCACCGTTCTCGACCGGTGAAACAAAGCCGCTGCGTGGCCCGGGCCGGCGCGAGATCGGCCACGGCGCTCTGGCAGAGCGCGCGATCGCGCGCATGCTGCCGTCCCACGAGGATTTCCCGTACACGATCCGTATCGTGAGCGAGATCCTGGAATCGAACGGCTCCAGCTCGATGGCGAGCGTGTGCGGCGGCACCTTGAGCCTGATGGACTGCGGCGTACCGGTCAAAGCCCCGGTCGCCGGCATCGCCATGGGCCTGATCAAGGAAGGCGAGCGCATGGCGATCCTCAGCGACATTCTGGGTGATGAGGATCACCTGGGCGACATGGACTTCAAGGTCTGTGGCACCGATCGCGGCGTTACCGCCATCCAGATGGACATCAAGATCGCGGGCCTGTCGCGCGCGATCCTGGAGCGCGCGCTCGACCAGGCGCGCGAGGGCCGCCTGCACATCCTGCGCTGCATGCGCGAGACGTTGCCGGTAGCGCGACCCGAGCTGAGCAAGTGGGCCCCGCGCATCACCACGCTGACGGTCAAGCCCGACCAGATCCGAATCATCATCGGTTCCGGTGGCAAGACGATCAAGGGCATCACCGAGCAGACCGGTTGCGCCATCAACATCGAAGATGACGGGACCGTCTCGATC
>JAICTU010000688.1 GCA_025936205.1 Polyangiaceae bacterium
CGCTTGTCTCGGGTTGCCCGGCCCCGGCAGAAGAGCTCAGCCGGCCTTGGCCGCTTCGACGCCGGGCGGCTCCGGCTCCGTCGTCGCCTCCCGAGAAGCAGCGGCAGGCGGGAGCGTCTGCCGGGGGGGCAAGCGGCGAGCAATCAACGTCAGCAACTCGGCGAGCTGCCAGTGACTCGCGGCGCTCATCGCGTGCAGCTCCACGCCGAAGCGCTCGGCGAATTGCTGCTTCAGCGCGGGGTAGGTTTCGAGCACCTCGGGCAGGTCGCACTGGCTGAGCACCACGATCTCGGGGCGCTCGGCCAGCTCGGGCTTGAAGGCTTCGAGCTCCTTGCGCACCACCTCGTAGTCGTGAACCGGGTCGCGCCCGGGCTCCAGGCTCGGCGTGACCAGGTGCAGCAGCAGGCGTGTACGCTCGACATGACGCAGGAAGCGCAGGCCCAGGCCGACGCCTTCGCTCGCCCCCTCGACCAGGCCGGGGATGTCGGCCACAACGAAGGGGGGGAAATCTTCGTGCACCACCACGCCCAGGTGCGGCTCCAGCGTGGTGAAGGGGTAGGCCGCCACCTTGGGGCGTGCCCGGCTCACCGCGCGGACGAACGTGCTCTTGCCCACGTTGGGGAAGCCGAGCAGCCCCACGTCGGCGAGCACCTTGAGCTCCAGCACCAGGTCTCGCGCCTGGCCCGGCGTGCCTTGCTCGGCGCGGCGCGGCGCGCGATCGGACGGCGTCGCGAAGTGCTTGTTGCCCTTGCCACCCCAGCCACCGCGCGCGACGCAGACGCGGTCCCCGAGCGAGAGCAGCTCCGCGATGCGCTCACCCGTGCCCGCGTCCGTCACCAGCGTGCCGAGCGGCACGCGCAACACCAGATCGTCCGCCGAAGCCCCGTAGCAGTCGCGGCCCTGACCGTTTTCACCGCTCTTGGCCTTGTAGGTGGGCTGGCGCTGGAAATCGAACAGGGTGGATAGGCCGGGATCGACCTCCAGCCAGACGCTACCGCCCCGGCCCCCGTCGCCGCCCGCAGGGCCACCGTTGGGCACATACTTCTCGCGGCGAAAGGCCACGACACCATCTCCGCCGCGCCCGGCCTCGACACGGAACCGACACTCGTCCACGAAAAACATTGAAGGCTGCGGTTATAGCGCCGATTTGCGGCCCGGGGCGCCCCGAAAACCTGGATTTCCGCGAAAAGCGCCCCGCTTTGGCGCGCCGACTCCGTCCCCGGGCCCGGAGCGTGTTACAAGCCGCCAAGTGCGCAACTCGACCCATGGCGAATCGTGGTCGTCGCCGTCTGCCGCGCCGGGTCCGGACAGTCCTGGACGCATTGCGGTCGTCGTCAATGGCAAGGCCAAGAACGTCACCGCCGAGGTGATCTCCACGCTCGATCAGATCCTGCTCGGCGGCGATCTGTTCGTATCCCGCAGCCTGCGCGAAGCCGACGACATCGCGCAGGTGCTGGTCTCGCGTGGCTATGGCACGGTGCTCACGGGCGGCGGCGACGGCACGTTCAGCGTGATGGTGACCAAGGTCTACGCCGAAGCCGAGCGACAAGGCGCGCCCCTGCCGCGCTTCGGCTTCCTCAAGCTGGGCACCGGCAATGCGCTCGCGCACGTGGTGGGCGCCAGCGGCTCGGGTGGTGGAGACCTGGCCGCAGATATTCGCCGCCTGCGCCAGGATGCGGGCAGCCGCGAGATCGGTCTGGTGCAGGTCGAGGGCGTGCTCGCCCCGTTCTGCGGTTTCGGCGTGGACGCGGAGGTATTGCAAGACTACGAGGCGGTGAAGAAAGCGCTCGGGCGCACGCCGCTCGCGCGGCTGGGCCGCGGCGCGGCAGGCTACACCGTCTCGAGCCTCACTCGTTCACTGCCGAAGTATCTCGTGCATCGTCCCGCCGAGTGCCGGGTGATCAATCGCGGCATGCCCTGCTACCGCGTGGGTCCGAACGGCGTCGCCTGGCACGATCCCATCGGCCCCGGGGAGCTGGTGTTCGAGGGGCGCGCGCGCCTCGTCGCGGCCGCGACCATCCCGTACTACGGCTATGGATTTCGCGCCTTTCCGTTCGCCGAGGAGCGCCCGGATCGCATGCACCTGCGGATCGCGAATCTGTCCGCAACCAGCTTCATGCGGCACTTCCCGTCGATCTGGCGCGGCGAGTACCACAATCCGCACGAGATCAGCGATTTCCTCGTGCAATCGGTGGATCTGGAGATGGACCCGCCGAGCCCCTTCCAGATCGGCGGCGACTTTCACTGCGAGACCTCCGAGATGCACATCGAGCTGGCGGCGCGCCGCATCCGTCTGGTTGATTTTTATGCCCCGCCGAGCGGTGCCGTGGAGAGCGAGAGGCCTCCGCCCCCACCACCGCAGGTGCTCGATCGAGCGCCGAGCCCGGCGGCGGCCCTCGGCGTTGCGCCCGCGTCGAAACCCAAGCCGCGCTAGAGCTGGGCAGGCCTCGGGGCCAGTGCGCGAGTGCGGATCCAAACAGCGTGATTGCGAGCAGCCCGGTCGGGGCACTAGGAGAGGCCATGGCACGCACCAGGGTCGACTGGGACAACTACTTCATGGCCATTGCCACCCAGGTGGCCACGCGCTCCACCTGCGATCGCAAGCACGTCGGGGCGGTGGTGGTGCGGGAGAAGATGATCCTCGCCACCGGCTACAACGGCTCACTGCGTGGCCTGGAGCACTGTGACGATGTGGGGCACCTCATGCAGGACGGCCACTGCGTGCGCACGGTGCACGCCGAGGCGAATGCCATCGTGCAGGCGGCGCGCAACAGTGTCGGGACGGAAGGAGCCGGTATCTACGTGACGGCCTCACCCTGTTTTGGCTGCTTCAAGTTGATTGCCAATGCAGGTATCACGCGCATCGTGTTTGGAGAGTTTTACCGCGACGAGCGCATCTTCTCGTTCAGCGAACAGTTGAAGATCGAGCTCGTGCACCTGCCACCAGCGTCCACCGCAGCCCAGCCGGAGCGCGCCCCGTGAGCGGCCGTCGCGTGTTGGTGGTGGGCAAGGGCGGGCGCGAGCACGCGCTCGCGCGGCGCCTGCTCGACTCCCCGTCGGTGGCGGAGGTCGTCGTGGCACCGGGCAACCCAGGGACCGAGGCTGCGCCTGCAGCGCAGCCGGGCAAGAAGCTCTCCAACGCCGAGGGTTCGCCGCTCGAGCTGGCGAAGGCGCTGCGCCCCGATCTGGTCGTCGTGGGTCCCGAAGACCCGCTCTGCGCCGGGCTGGTGGATCAGCTGGAGGAGGCGGGGCTGCTCGCCTACGGCCCGCGGCGCGCCGCGGCGCGCCTGGAGGGCTCGAAGGCCTTCCTCAAGGAGTTTGCGGTGCAGCACGGCATCAAGACTCCGCGCCACATCACGGTGCGCGCCGAAGGCGATCTGGGGCAGGCGCTGAAGCGCTTCCCCGAGCCGCCGGTGGTGAAGGCCGATGGGCTGTGTGCGGGCAAGGGCGTGGTGGTCGCGGGCAGCCACGATGAGGCGCGGCGCGCGGCGCTGGAGATGCTGAGCGGGCGGGCATTCGGCGATGCGGGCCGCACCGTCGTGCTGGAAGAGCGCGTGTACGGCTCCGAGGTGAGCGCGCACGCCATTTCGGACGGGCGAAACTCCTGGCTCTTGCCCTTCGTGCAGGACCACAAGCGTCTGGGAGACAACGACGCGGGTCCCAACACGGGCGGGATGGGGACCTACGGTCCGGTGTCGCTCCCGGATCCGGGGCTGGCTACACCGGGTTTGGCTGCGCATATCCGCCAGCACATC
>JAICTU010000505.1 GCA_025936205.1 Polyangiaceae bacterium
CCGCGGTGATCTGCACGTCGTCGTGAACGTGCACGTGCCGACCAAGCTCAGCCGCAAAGCGCGCAAACTCTTCGAAGAAATCGAAGAAGAGCTGGCTCCGCCAGTGTCCCGCCGCGGCACGGGCTGATCTCGAGTTGCCGGAGCGCGCCCCGAGGAGTCGCTCAGCGTGCGCAGCGGAGGTCCGGCCCCCGAAATCGCCACCAAATCATCGCGAAGAGCGAGACCAGCAGCGGGGAGGGTCCGTGCGTGGCGTCGTGCCGGCATCAGTTCAGTCGGAGCAGCTCGCCAGGCCCGCCCGCGCCATACAAATCGAGGTTTCCATGGAAACTTCGCTTTGCGATCGCACAACCCCTCCGCCGAAGGCCTGAGAATGCTTCCGCACGGCAGTCCCGCGCAACGGGATTCCGAGGTCCCAATCCTCGGGGCGCGCGGCGGCTTTGGACCGCAGCGCTGGGGGCACGCGCTAAATGTGACGAATCATGCGGTCCGGCCCTAAAGACGGGCGCAGATCACAGGCAAGCCAGCTTGAGCCGACGAATTCCCTTTTCGTCGATCCAGAAGGGCTGCTTGCAATCGACCTTCGCTGACGCCGTCGAGGTGGCAGCCGAGGCGGGCGCCGGCGCGGCAATGGTGGCCTTGGGAATGGGAGCTGCAGCACGCGCACGGCGCGCCACCGGTTGCGGGTGCTTGGTGGCTCGCTTGGGCACGCTGGCGAGATTCCCGCTGGCGACACCTCCGCTCGCAACACTGCCGCTCGCAACACTGCCGCTCGCAACACTGCCGCTCGCAACACTGCCGCTCGCAACACTGCCGCTCGCAACACTGCCGCTCGCAACACTGCCGCTGGGGATACTGCCGCTGGTCGTCGTGCTGGTGGATGCGGGAGCCACCAGCGAGGCCTTGGCAACGGTTGCTGGAGCCGGGGCGGCATGTCGTTCTGGAGCCGTGGCCGTGACCGTTGCGGGAGCCGTCGCCAGGCCGCCAGCGATCGGCAGCTCGGCAGCCGCCGTGCGCTCGAGCGCCCGCGGCGCCGGCGTCTCTTCCTGCGCCGCGGCGGGTACCGTCGGTTTGTTGGCCGCCATGGCACTGCCGCTGGAGAGCGCGTGCCCAGCGTTCGCGTTGGACGTCGTCTCGGGCCGCAGCGCGCTGCTCGAGCGCATCAAGGCAACAGGTTGCACCGTGACCACCGCCACCGTGGCCAGCACTCCGAAGACTGCAGCCGCTGACAGGATCGCCACGAGCCGGCGCTGACGGCGCTGGGCAGCTTCACTGAGCTGGCGCGGAGCGTGCGAGAAGACCGGTGCGATCGTCGCGGCAGGCGCGGGCAGCGCCTCCGCCGGCAGCTCGACCCGGGACGTCGCCTCTTCCTCGATCTCTTCGACGCCGATCTCGTCGGCGATCGGCACCGGCGGAGCCGGGTCGCGGGAACCCGCGACCATCGGCTCGCGGTAGTCCTCGGAGCCGGGCAGCGGCGCCATCAACCGAGCGAGCGGCGACGCCACTGGTGAGCCCTTGCCGGAAGGGAAGCCGATGCTTTCGACGCGCGCATCCGCCACCGTCGGCACTGCTTCTGCGCCCGGTTCCTCCAGCTCGATGCTGGGACGGCTCGGCAGATCCGCGGCCCGAGCCGCCTCGCGCTCCGCCCAGGACTGGATGCGCTGGAACGTGTCGGAATCCGTGATCGAGCCGTGCACCGATCCACCGGCGCTCGGATCCGTCGATGGCAACGGCAGGCCCTCCGCGCCGAGTCGCTCGATCTCCTGCAACAGGCGCTCGCGCTTGGTCAGGATCTCGCCCGCGACCGAGTAGATCCAGGCGCTCACGTCGTTCGCGCTGGCCAGACCGATCACGCTCTCGATGTCCAGCGCCAGGTCTTCGGCGGTTTGATAGCGGCGCTCGGGATCCTTGCACAGCGCGCGCAACACCACGGCGTCCATGTCGGGCGTGAGCTCGGGCACGAACTCGCTCGGGCGCGGCACCTCGTCCCGCAAGATCTTGCGCAGCACTTCGCTGGCGTCTTCACCGACGAACAGGCGCCGGCGCGTCAGCGCCTCCCACAGCACGACACCGCACGCGAACACGTCCGCGCGGCGATCGACGGGCATGCCTTGCAGCTGTTCGGGGCTCATGTAACTGAGCTTGCCCTTCATCTGCCCATCGCGGGTGATCTGGATGCGTGCGCTGGCTTTGGCGACGCCGAAGTCGAGCACTTTGACGGCGCCATCTGCATCGATCATCACGTTCTGCGGTGAGATGTCTCGATGCACGACGTTCAGCGGCTCACCGCGATCGTCCTTCGCTTCATGTGCAGCGTGCAGCCCGTGCAACATTCCGGAAGCGATGTGGCCAACTACGCCGATCGACGGCTCCAGGTTCTTGCGCCGCGCGGCTCGTAGTAGCTTCGAAAAGCACTCACCACGGATGTATTCCATGACGAGCAACAGCTCTTGACCCATGGTCAAGATGTCGAGCGTTTCGACGACGTTTGGATGCTTGATGCGCGCTGCGAGGCGCGCCTCGTCGATGAACATCGCGACGAATTCTGGATCCTTGCAGAATTGAGGATGCAGTCGTTTCACGGCGACCGTGCGCGACGTCCCATCCATTTCGAGCATTCGACCGAGATGCACGGTAGCCATGCCACCAGCCGCTAATCTGCCGTACAGGGCGTAGCGGCCGACTACATGCGCCGGCTTGGTGAATTCGAGATGGGATTCCGCCATTTGGCCTCGGGACCATAGCACGACGGCGTTCAGAATCTCGCTCGACGGAAAATTAGCGCCGATTTGAACGCCCGAAACGGACACTCGCCCACCGTGTGCGCGCGTGTCGCAGACGCCCGTGATTTCACTGAAGAGATTCAGGAATGGCCAAACTTTGAGCGACCTCTGCTGCGTGCTGGTGCGTCGCAAAATGACGCCGCAGTGCACCGAGGGGAATCACTCCAGGCTCGGCAACTCGAGGCTCCGGCAGGCGGCAACCATGCGTTCCACCGCGGCATGCGTGAAGCGCCGGGGCTCGCCGGAGCCCGCGGGGTCGAGTGCGCCGGCGCTGCCGCAGGCCACCCGACGGCGCTCGGATTCGTCCCATTCGGGAATCAGCTCGCGCAAAGCGATGAACCAATAGCCAGCCCCGGACTTGAAGACCGCGACATCGTTCTCCGCCGCCACGCGCTGCGCGCCGGAAGCGCTGACCGGCAGCGCCAGCAGCGCCGGCTGAAACTGAATCTGAAGAGCAAAGTCGTCGCCGGCATCGACGCGGATCCCGCTCGGCCCCGCGCTCACTCGAGCGTCGCGCGGGGCCAGCACCCGCTCGCTCCCCTCCCCGCGCAGCTCATGCGGCAAGTACGCGAGCGGCACCACAAAGCGAAATAGCTCGGGCTCCGCCGCGAGCTGCGCGCCGGCTGAGCCGCCGCCGGCAACACCGGAAACACTCTTGTCCTCGGAGCTCGGTTTGGGCTCGGACCTGGACGCCTTGCAGCTCACCAGGAGTGCCAGCAGACCGCCCGCACCCCACTGGTACAACCACTTGGCGACAACGGTTCTTCGGTGAGGCATTCAGAGTTGCTCCGCGACGATACCGCGCGTTCGCAGCAGATCCACGATACCGCGCGCCCCCACCAGGTGACCGGCGCCCACGACCACGAAGTAGTGGCCTGGCTTCTCCGCGAGCTTCGTCAAGCGCTCGAGCATGCGCTGGTTGCGCTCGGCGAACAGCTTCTCGAACAGGCTCGGGTAGCTGCTGCGCAGCGGACCGAGCAAGAGCTCATCCAGCTGAGCGGCGTTGCCCGCTTTCCAGAGCTCGAAGGAAGCATCGAGCTCTTCCCCGTAGTGGTCGATCTCGTCCAGCGTCTGGCGCAGCAGCAGCTCGCCGGCATCCGGATCGAGCCCGGTGAAGAGCGACATCTGTTCCTCCACCGTCTCGAGCGCCTCGATGCGCCGGTGCCCGTCGGCGGCCTGGCGGAAGTGCTCGTCGATGCCCTGGTCGGCGGAGTAGCCCTCCTTCTCCAGCGCCTGGGTGGTGAGCGCGAGCGCCACAAACCAGGGCTGGAAGCCGCGCAGCCCGAACAGGTTCAGGCCCCGGCGCTGCTCTGCCTGCTGCAAGAGCTGCCAGGTCTCCGGCTTCACCACATCCTGCAGCCTCCTGCCTGGCGGCAGGGTCCCCAGCTCCAGCATGCGCTTCGCCGCTTGCACCTGCGTCGCCTGGTTCATCTCCAGCTCGAGCACCAGAACGTCGCTCGCCGCGAACGCAGATTCGATGCGAGGATCGAGCGGATAGAGCTCCGCGCGCGCCACGTGGACCGAACCCAGAAAGTGCACGGTGGACGCGCCCAGCTGCGCCCGCCACAGCAGCACGTGCGAGGCGGGCGCCGGTGCAGCCGCCGGGGCCGACGGCGCCGCAGCCGCCTGAGCGGGCTCGCTGCGATGCGTGCAAGCGAGCCCGAGCAGCGCGCAGCTGACGAGCAGCGCTACGAGATGGCGCAGCGGTCGAGCCAATGCTCCGGCATTCCCTCGACCCCCGGGGCCCTGGACCCCTGGAACCCTATTCCTCCGTATGGGCGGCAGTGGCGCCGGAGGCCGGCTTGTCCGAGGCCTGGAACTTGGAGACGTTGGCGGTGGCCCAATCTGCGGACCACGAGCTGATGGTGTAGATTTGATCCGAAGCATTGGTCATCGCCCAGCGGTTCGAGCCCTCTGCGACGTTGCCCAGCTTTAGCACGTGAAGTGCGGAGCCACCGCGCAGCTCGATCGTTACCGTGGCCTGCGGCTTGTCCAGTCCCACCTCGGCCGGCGTCTTGTGGTCGCCGAAGTCCATGGCGCTGAGCGTCTTGTAGGCACGCAGCAGGTCGTCGACCTTGGAGGCCTGGAACTTGTCGATCGGCTTCTGGGCATTCGCCTTGGCTCCGAACTTGCCCGTCCAGGTCTCGCCGGACTTGTCGAAGGTGAACACGCCGTTCGCGTTCTCGATCGTTACCTTGACCGCGTCCTTGTCCTCGAACTTGAACATGGTCTTGTCGCGCCAGCCGCTGGCATCTCGCTCGTAGAGCCACTTGGAGAAGCCCTTGAGCGCGTACACACCGTCTTGCTTGGCCAGGCGCACCATCTGACCGCGCGAGCCGTTCTCGCCGAAGTACACGTCGAAGACCGAGTCCGCGCCCTTGTAGAACGTGGCGTGTAGCCCCTTGGCGTCGCTCACTCCCCAGCGCGCATACTCGTCCTTGCCCGCGGAGATGATCTCGGAGAGGGACAGCTTGCTCAGGTTGTCGAGCAGCGACTTGACGTTGCTGGCGTTGGCCTTGGCCTCGACCGGCTGCTTCATGTTCCAGGCCTCTTCCCCGGCCTTGACGAGCTCGACCTGGCTGGGCGTGCCGCCATCGGCCACGGCCGGCTTGGCGATCACGATGCGATCGATGCCCTTGGCGACCTCATCGGTCAAACCGAGCTTGGGCAGCGCCGCAGCTTGACCGGCGAGGCTGTGACTCTCGTAGTCATGGTGCTCACTCTTGCGCTGCACGAAGAACAGCACGATCAGCAGCGCCAGGATGCCGGCGCCAACGTAGAGCTTCTTTTGCTGGTCCATGGAACTCGTTCCTCGGAAACTTCAGGCAGCAGTGCCGAGCTTGTACTGGTCTTTCTTGGCCTGGCGGCTGCGCCAGCGCAGCACACCGAAGGCCGCGACGGCCAGCGGCAGGCCGAGCGTGAGCACCCATTGCACCACGAACTGCTGGTTCTTGCGCTGGGCGCGGTACTCCTCGTCCTTCTTGCGCAGCTCTTCGTCGGTCGCGTCTGCCGTCAGCTTCGGCGGATCGATGTCGGAGTAGGTGAGGTTCGAGAAGCCGATGATCTTTGCGCTGGCGGCCAGCAGATCCGTATCGCCGCTGATCCAGTCGAGCGTGTTCTTGAGCGAGAGGATCGTGTTCGTCAGGTAGCTCTGGGCGTACGGCGTCGCGAACATCAGTAGCTCCTGATCGCCGCCCACGTTGCCGAACATTGCGAACTGCCCGCCCAGCTCGGGGCCGTTGCCGGCGTAGGCGAAGGGGTTGGTCAAGAACTCGCTGGAGGAGATCACCATCAGGCGCGAGGGCTCCGGGGCGACTGCGTTGGCCTGGATGCCCTGATTGTCGCCCTCGAACGCGCTCTTCAGCTTGCCGTCCGCAGCCGCGGCGATGATGCGCTGCGAATAGGGCGGCTTGGGCGTCCATTGGCGGCGAATCTTCATGTCGACGCTATCGCCCTCGGTCGCGGTCGCGTTCTCGGTGGTGCGCGCCAGCACCGTGAACTTGGCGTCGGGCTGCTTCTCCTTCGAGATCTCCAGCGTCGAGGGGAACGGGAACGCCATCTCCTCGATGCGGAAGAACGAGGGGAACGAGGTGTCGAGCAGCTTCTTGTCGTCATCGAAG
>JAICTU010000750.1 GCA_025936205.1 Polyangiaceae bacterium
GCGATCACTCCCTCGCGCACCCAGGCCGGCACGTTCACACCGTCGCGCTGCATTCGCTCCGCCGCCGCCGCCACGCCCAGCGCGTCCCAAGTCTCGAACGGACCGAGCTCCCAGTTGAAGCCCCAGCGCATCGCGCGATCGATGCTCACCAGGTCATCGGTGATCTCACCCACCAGGGATGCGCTGTAGGCGAGTGTGCGTGACAGCACCCGCCAGGCGAAGCGCGCGGCAGGGTCGTCGGCAGCGACCAGCTTGGCCACGCGCTGCCGCGGATCCTCGATGTTGCGTACGGCGCCGATCGAATCGAAGCGCGGCTTTTGCGGAGGCTTGTACTCCAGGCTCTGCGTGTCGAGCACCAGGATATCGTCTCCGACCTTCTTATAGAAGCCGGCTCCCGACTTGCGCCCCAGCCGGCCTTGCTTGACCAGCTCGGTGATCAGACTCGGTACCTGGAAGACCTCACGTTCGGGGTCGCGCGTGAGCGTGTCGTAACAGTTCTTGGCGACGTGCACCAAGGTGTCGAGACCGACCAGGTCCGCCGTCTTGAAGGTGGCGCCTCCGGAGCCCGCCATCGGCTTGCCGCTGATCATGTCGGCGGCCTCGATGCCGATGCCGGATTCGAGCACCGCGTCCAGCACCTGCATCATCGAGTACACGCCGATGCGGTTGGCGACGAAGTTCGTCGTGTCCTTGGTGCGGACGATGCCTTTGCCCAGGAACTCGCCGAAACGCGCCGCACGCTCCAGCACGGCCGGATCGGTGTGGGGCCCGCCCGCGACCTCGAGCAGGTGCATGTAGCGCACCGGATTGAAGAAGTGCATGACCACGAAGCGCTTCGCCAGCTCGGGCGACAGGGATTCGCTCATGCGCGCGATCGAGAGACCGCTCGTGTTCGAAGCGAGCAGAGCGTGCTCGTTCAGATGTGGGGCGATCTTGCGAAACAGCTGCTGCTTGATCTCGAGGTTCTCGACGATGGCCTCGATCACGAGATCACAGCTCGCCAGCCGCCCGAGATGGTCCTCCAGGTTGCCGATGCTGACCAGCTGAGCCATCTCCGGCAGATAGAACGGCGCCGGTTTAGTCTGTAGCGCCCGGGCGACAGCCTCCTTCGCGAGGCGATTGCGCGCCGCCGCGTCGGTCTCGCTGCCCGGAGGCAGCTCGCGCGGGACCACATCGAGCAACTGGGTGCGAATGCCGGCACCGGCAAACTGGGCCGCGATCGCGCTGCCCATTACACCCGAACCAATCACTGCGGCACTCTTGATGCCTTCCGACATGCTGTCTCCTTGCTCTCCGCTCGGGGTGCGGGGTGTCCCCGACCACGCCGTGCAACAAGCTTAGCAGATCCCAGCCGATCCTCACGGCCACACCGGCCCTTGCCCCAAGTGCTCCGACCCAAGTAAACCCCTCCAGCCCCATCCACCAGGCTCAGCGCAGAAAGTGCAGCTTGTCGGCGCATGAGCTGTGGCGCCGTTGCCGCCTCTTCAATAGGTTCTCAGTTCCCCCACTTCTGCGCGGCCACCCGCGAGCATCGGCGGCTCACCCAGTCGTTGGTGACAGGCCTAGCAGCCTCTAAGATCCAGCCGGCGACCCTGACATGTCACGCTCCGTCCGAGCCTTCTTCTTGATCGCGAGCGTGCTGGCGTCGTACGCGCTACAGTGGTTGCTGGTGCGCTTGACGCTGCGGCGCGGCTTCGGCGAGCGCTGGGGGAAAGTGCACCTGGCAAACGCCCGGCGGCTGGCGGACGGCTTCGCACGCCTGCGCGGCGTGTTCATCAAGCTCGGGCAGGTGATCAGCGTGCTCGGCGGCTTCTTGCCGGTCGTGTATCGCGAGCAGCTGCAGAAGCTGCAGGATCAGGTGCCCGCGCGCCCCTTTGCCGAGGTCGAGCAGCGGCTGATCGAGGCCTTCGGTCCCGGCGCCCTGGAGCGCTTCGGCAGCTTCGAGCGCACGCCGCTCGCGGCCGCTTCGCTCGCGCAAGTGCACCGGGCCCGGCTGGCGGACGGCCGCGAAGTGGCGGTGAAGGTGCTGTATCCGGGCATCGAGCGGCTGATCGTGCGCGATCTGTTCGTGCTGCGCCTGTTCCTGCCCATCATCCAGCGGGTCTTTCCCATCGTGCGCTTCGAGCGCGTGCTGGCCCAGCTGAGCGCCATGCTCAAGCGCGAGACCGACTACGGCAACGAGAGCCGGAACATGGAGCGCGTGCGCCGCATGTTCGAAAAGCGCGCGGACGTGGTCGTGCCGAGCGCCGTGGCCGAACTCACACGGGGCGGCGTGCTCACCATGAGCTACGAAGAAGGACTGCGCATCAGCGACATCCTGCGGGAAGAGCCGCCGGGCGCCTCGCGGCGCGAGATCGCGCGGCTGCTCACCGACGTGTACTTCACCATGCTCTTCGAGTATCGCGTGCTGCACGCCGACCCCCATCCCGGCAATTTCCTCGTCCGGCCCGGGCCCGTGCTGGTGATCCTGGACTATGGCGCCGTCGAGGAAGTGACGGAGCCGCTGGTGAAGGGACTGAAGACGGTGATCCTGGGCGCGCTGACGCGCAACACCGAGCAGGTGCTGCTGGGCGCCGAGCAGATGGGGTTCGTGGCGCCCGGCGGAGACCGTGAACTGCTGCGCGAGGTGGGCACCTCGTACTTGAAGGCGCTGGCCACGCTGCGCGTGAGCGACTTTTCGAGCCTTGACCGCAGCGAGCTGCAGAAGCTCTCCGGCTACGAACAGGTGCGCGGCCGGCTGCGCGAGGTGATGCGCAGCGTGGAATACCCCGACGGCTATTTCTACCTGGAACGCACCCTGGCGCTTCAGAGCAAGGGCTTCGCCCTCGACGCGGTATCCCCGGCTTTCGCTGCGCTGCAAGCCGGGTGATCCCCCTCCGCGTCTCGCCCTTCCGCCGCCGAGGCCCCGCGTTCCCCTCGGACCGCATCGAGGCCCCAAGGGGGCGGCCTCCCAAGCGGAAAGCGAATTCTATGTCAGAGACCACGCTCACCCGCGCCGAACTGGCGCAATTCACCGGCAGCGAGC
>JAICTU010000351.1 GCA_025936205.1 Polyangiaceae bacterium
CCCCGCCCGCCAGCTGCTTGCACGCGCTTCGACGGCCCAGGCCAATGCGGCTGCAGCGCACTGCCGGGAAGCTGCCGGGAAGCCCCCTGCTGGCGGCTCTCGGAGGGCCCGCTCGTCGCCGCCTGCTGTGTCCGACGGCTGTCCCAGAAAATGGAGCTCACAGCTGTGAGCTCCGCAACGCACGCAAACGCGGAAAAAACGCGCTGCAGCGCGCGGCTCAGCCTGCGATCCAATGGATCGTGGATGTTTGCGTCCACTACGGTATACGCGCCGAAAGAGTGCTTTCTGCGTTAGATCGGGCGGTTTGTTCCGATGAAAGCAAGCCCTGTCCTCGACCCGTCGCGAGGATCTGCTACCATTCAAGACGTGGTTGCGGCGTACCTCACGCCGTAGCGCTTTTTTAAGCCAGAAACTTGCCCCATCCACGCCGATGGTGAGGAGGCGTCCCGAGCGACTCCTGCCCCGGGGGAACCCCGCGCACCCGATTCTTTCTGCAGGGTCCCCACACCAATTCGCCGGCAGTACCTCTGCCTGCAGCCCAGGTCGCCCGCATTTCAAACGCCTCGAGCCTCATCACGCCGCGCAGAAAGCGGCCGCATGGGCCTCCCCATCGAGCCCATCGAGCCCATCGAGCCCATCGAGAGAGTGCAGTTTCAAAAGCGCTGGCTTTCGCGCTCCTCGAGCAGCGATCCGCAACGATGACTACTTCAGCAAGAACGAAACAGGGTCGGCCACCCCGCCCGAGATCGCTCCAAAACGGTGCCGGTCAGGCTGAAATTGCCTCGGTTCAGTGGTCTGACATCCAGCTTCCGCTACGGGACAACGTTGACATGCCCGTGCCATCTCACTACAGTGCCGCGCCGAGCGGTGACCTGTGCACTACGTACAAATCTCAATTCGTGGTGTGGGGGGAGAGCAGAAGAAGCGTGTCGATCACCTGTGAAAGACCGCAGCCGCCGCTGCCGGAACTCCGTTTGCGGAGTCGCCTTTTTACGTCGGTTCGAGTGCCCCCGATGGAATGTTCGTTGACCACGGTCTGCGCGCTGGAATTGCGTGCGGCTGCATCGAGTGGCGCCGGAACCGGTGCTGTATCCCGAAGCATTCCGGCGCACAGCATTCCGTTGCAGGAGTGGATTCCGTCGCAGGAGTGGAGCAGCGGAAAGAACGCTGGCGGCGAACAGATGAAACACGTCGGCGTCGATACTGAACGACAGCGCGACGAAGGAAAAGTTCGTGTTGCTCGGTCTGATTTTGCAGGGCTGATCAGCGCTCAGACGAGGCGAGCCAGCCTGAGGGACGGCTCCCAAGGAATAGTTTCTTCACCCAGTTCGTTTTGGTGAAGCTTTCGTTTTCTGCGGGGACATCCCGCGCCCCGAGCGAAAGCACGTTTTCAAAAACGTGCTGAGCAATTGCGAAAAGCGCGCGTTTCCACGCCTCCGCGAGGACCGCGACAAGGAGAAAACATGCAGGCAAGCGCAGAAGTTGAGTTCAAAGTCGGTGACAAAGCAGTCTACCCGGCCCAGGGAGTTGCTGAAGTCATCAGTATCGACGAACGCGACATCGCCGGATCGCGCCAGCGATTTTACGTCCTGCGGATTTTGGACACGGACCGCAAGATCATGGTGCCCGTGTCGAATGCCAATGCGGTTGGCCTGCGCCAGGTGATCAGCGAACAGGAGATCCGCGAGATCTTCGACATTCTGAAGGAGCGCACGATTGGGTTTGACACCCAAACCTGGAACCGCCGCTACCGTGGCTTCATGGATAAGATCAAGACGGGGTCGATCTACGACGTCGCCGAGGTTCTGCGCGATCTGTACCGGCTCAAGGCCAGCAAGCAGCTCTCGTTCGGTGAGCGCCGCATGCTCGACACCGCTCGCTCCTTGATCGTGAAAGAGATCGCGATCGCCCGCGAGCAGACCGAGCAACAGGTGCGCGACGAAATCGAGGCCATTTTCTTCTCGAACTGACGATCCGCACCGGCACCGTCCGAGCTCTGTTCGTCCAGAGTTTTCTCCGGAGTCTGTCGAGCCGCAGCGCCCTGGGAAGCACAGGGCAGACCCGCGGGAGCAGAATCGGCCGGAGCTGACGGAAGAGCGGAGTGCCGGTCGCTAGCGGCGCCGGAGAACGCGCCAGGTGGCGTGCGAGAGCGCCGAGCACACCGGGACCAGTAGCCACACGAGCTGGTCCCGGTTTCTCGTCTTTGGCTCTCCGCTGCTGGTAGTAGAAACCCGAAGTTCGCGCCGGGCTTCTACAACTGAAGAAGAAGTACCGAGTGCAGAGTGCGGCACGAACTTGGGGCACGAGGTACTACCGCCCGCCAGACAGAAGTCGTGAGCCCGGCAGACCGATTGCTGTCGATCGGGCGACGTACAAAGCCGCCCTTCATCAGCCCGTGGAGCCGCGACGTTCGAGCGGAGGCAGCTCTGGGAGCTCGAGCATGACCTTCCAGCGGCCTTGCTCGCGCACGCAGCGGATCTGTTTGCGCTCGTTCGGAGAGTCTCCCTCGGCGGTGACCACGGCCCAATCGGATCCCCGCTCCGTGCTCCAACTGCGAGGTTGAAAGCCGAGGTAGAAGCGCGACGGCACGAGCATCTCTTCGGGATTGACGCTGCGGCCCGAGGTGGCGCTGGCGCGCTTGGCGCGCTCTTCCAGATTGGCGCGCGCGGGCGCCGCCAGCAGCTCAAATGCTGCCTTGGACTTCGCAACGTCGCCGTGGACTCGTTGCATGCGTTCGATGAACTCTTGCACCGCGCGCTCCGGCGTGTCGTCCGACGCCTGGCGCGCGCAGCCCGTCACGCTGCCCAAACAAAGCGCGGCCAGCAACAACAGCTCGCGCGCTCGGGGCACTCGATCGAGGGTCGCGCGAGCCACTCGCTGGTTGTAGTGCAAAGCCGCCGCCGGCTCCAGTCGCCGCCGCGTGCAAGGGCCTGGAACTTGGCCATTTTGCCAGCGAGACCTAGGCTCGTTGATGATGGCGGTCAGCGATGCTTCGCAGATCCGGCTGAGCTGGCCGGGCAAGCAGGAATCAACGGAGGCCCCCACGGCCGCGCTGGAGCTGACGAGCGCCGGCAATGCTCGCTGCGAGCTGATTTGTGGCGAGAACCTGAGCGCCTTGCGCGCCCTGGAGCAAGAGCGCGCGGGGCAGGTCACGCTGGCGTATCTGGACCCGCCCTTCTTCACCGGCAAGACCCACGTACGCGTGACGCGCAGGCGCGAAGGGCGAGGCAAGATCCTGCGCTCGACGGCGCCGGCGTTCGACGACCACTGGGAGAGCTTGCCGGCCTACCTGCAAGCGCTGCGCGATCGTGTCGCTTCGTGCCGGGAGCTACTCGCCGAGCACGGGTCGCTGGTGTTGCATGTGGATCCGAAAACGAGCCACTACGCCAAGGTCGTCTGCGACGAGATCTTTGGTCCTCGCTGCTTCGCCAGCGAAATCATCTGGCGCTATCGGCGCTGGCCGTCCAAGACCAAGAACTTTCAGCGCGTGCACGACGTGCTGCTGCGCTTCGTGAAGAATCCGCGCGTGGAGCCGCGCTTCTGCCAGATGTACGAGCCTCTGGCTCCGTCCACCGTCGCAACCTGGGGCACGCAGCGGCAACGAGCGGTGGTCGGCTCCGCCGGTGTTCGCACCCACTCGAGCCGGACCGCCGCGGAGAGCCCTGGAGCGCCGCTCGGAGACGTGTGGGAGATCGGTATCATCGGCCCCGTCGCGCGCGAGCGCACGGGCTACCCCACACAGAAGCCGGAAGCGTTGCTGGAGCGGCTGATCAGCAGCTGCTCGGGCCCGGAGGATCTGGTGCTCGATCCCTACGCGGGCAGCGGGACCACACTGGTCGTCGGCATGCGGCTGGGCCGGCGCGTGATCGGGATCGATAGCAGCGATGAAGCTCTCGACGTGATTCGACAGCGCCTGGCATCGCTCGAGATCGAGCCGCGCGAGCGGCGCGTGCGCGACGTCCGCGAGGGCGGTGAGGCGCCCACCCACCGGGCTCGCGCCAGCTAGTACCTCGTGCCCCAAGTTCGTGCCGGGCACTCTGCACTCGGTACTTCTTCTTCATTTGTAGAAACCCGGCGCGGACTTCGGGTTCTACTACCGGCGCCTGTTCCTCACACATCGGTCGCGGCAGGCCGCCAGTTGCGTGGTTCCTGCCCGCAACTGCCCGCAACTGCCCGCTGCACCGGCCGATGGAGACGGTGTGAACACGTCCAAAGGCGGCCGCGAGGACCGCACGATTCTGCTCGGGTCACTCCCCGCAACGCGGGATGGGTCAACACGGCGCCGAAACGGCGAGCAGCAGGTGAGCGTGGGTCGCTGTGTGGATGTCACCGGCTCGCGCGAGCGGCTCTCTGCCCCCATGCTGGGCACGGTCCTCGGTGGCGCGGCCGCAGCTCTGGCCGCTCCACGCGCACCCTCCTTGCGCCTGGTATCCCTCGATGAAACCGGCACAGGGTTTCCGCAAAGCCCATCGGCGCGCTCCGACAGCGCCGGGCCGAGCGTGCAGCTGCACGCCTTGATTGCCTTGCCGCCGGCGCGTCCACGAGCAGTGCCCGTTCAGCCCCTGGTTCCCGCGGAAGTCGCGAAGGAAGATCGCCAGGCGACCCTCCTCTCCTGCCGCGCCGAGCCCTCGCGCCCCGCCGAGCTGTCCCGTCCCGCCGCGCCCTCCCGTCCCGCCGAGCCCTCCCGTCCCGCGCAGCCGGGCTCGCGGCGCGAGGAGCCGAGGCCCGCATCCGCGCCGCGCCCGGCCGAGGCCTCACCCGAGGCTGCGCCGCCGCAGCCCGAACCACCCCTGGCGCAGGTCGCCGCGCAGCGCGAATTGTTCCGCCAGGCCGCACTCGAAGCCCGCGACGGAGTCGCCGCGCCGCTCGTGGAAGCGGCGGAGCCCCAGGCGGGCTCCTGGGGCATCCTCGCGCTGCTGCTGTCGCTGGTCGCGGCGCTGTTCCTCGGCGCCGGCCTGCTCAGCGTCGAGGTGACGGTGCGAGCCCCGGGCGCGCTGCGAGCGCCCAACGGGCTGCGTTCGGTGGAGTCGGTGCTGTCGGGCGCGGTGACGGAGCTCCTGGTGCAGGCGGGCGATGAGGTCGCTGCGGACCAGGTCGTCGCCCGTCTGGAAGAAACGCAGCTGCGCGCCACGCTGACTCTGCGCGAGAAGGAGCTCGCGACGCTGCGCCACGACACGGACGAAGCCAATGCGGCCGACGCTGCGCTCCTGCGACAGACCACGGCCGCCGTCGAACACCAACGTACCGCGCTCTCGCGCCGTGGCGGCATCCACGAGAGTCAGCTGCGCCAGCGCTCCCAGCAGCTGACCAATCTGCGCGCGATGCGCGAGAGCGGCGTGGCCAGCGGCAATGACGAGCTCTCCGGCGAAGAATCGGTGCAAGCTGCCGCCGAGCAGATCGCGCTGGTCGGCTCTCAGCTGGCGGAGTTGAATCTCTCCCTCGCCGATCGCCGGCGCGAATGGAAGCAGCGCGAGCTGGACCGTAAGTCTTCGCTCAGCCGCGCCGTGGCTGCCGTGGAGGAGGCCAAATCGCTGCTGGCCTTGACGGAAGTACGCTCGCCGGCCGCGGGTCGCGTGGAGTCGCTGCTGGTCACGCCCGGGGCGGTGGTGCAGCCCGGGCGCGTGATCGCGCAGATTGTTCCCAACGACGCGCCGCGTTCGATCGTCGCCTTCCTGCCCTCCCGCGAGGTGTCGTTCGTGAGCGTAGGCAGCCAGGCCAACGTGGAGATCGAGTCGCTGCCGGTGAACGAGTTCGGCATGGCGAAGGCGCAGGTGAAACGCATCTCCACCGACATCGCCAAGCCGGAAGAAATGGCCAGCGCGTTCGGCGAAGTGACGCCGGGTTCCTACGTGCGCGTCGAGCTGGACCTGCTGGACGACGAGAACCACCAAAAGATGGCGCCTCACCTGCGCTCGGGTGAGCGAGTGCTGGTGCGCCTGCACCGCCGGCATCAGCGTGTGCTGGGGTTGATCTTCGAATTTACTCGCAAGTGGCTGGGCTGGTGATGGCAAAGAAGATCCGCGCGATCCAACAACTCGAGGCTGCCGAATGTGGCGTGGCGTGCCTCGCCATGATCCTCGACATGCACGGGGCATCGATCCCGCTGGACGAGCTCCGCAGTCACTGCGGCACCTCGCGCGACGGAAACTCGGCGCTGCAAATCCTGCAGGCCGCCAAGCGCCTCGGCCTGATGGGGCGTGGCCTGAAGCTGACCCTGGAGCAGCTGGCCGCGGTGAAGACGCCGCTGATCCTGCACTGGAACATGAACCACTTCGTGGTGTTCGAGCGCTTCGCGAACGGCCACGCCATGATCGTCGATCCGGCTACCGGCCGCATTCAGGCGGACCTGGAGCAGCTCAATCGCTGCTTCTCCGGCGTCGCACTGCAGCTCGCGCCCGGTCCCGCCTTCACCAAGCGAGCGCGCAAGTCCGAGAGCATTCGGCGCTACTGGGTCAACCTGAGTGAGCGCAAGCGTGCGCTGGCGTTCGTGATGCTGGCCGGCGCCTGTAGCGAGCTGCTCGGCGTGGTGGCCCCCGCCATCAATCAGCTGCTGATCGATGAGGTGATCCGACCGCTGCGGCACGACTGGCTCTTGCCCGTACTGGCCGTGCTCCTGGTCGCGACGCTGGCGGGCCTCATGCTGGGCTGGCTGTTCCAGATCGCCCTCTCCAGCCTGCAGACCCTGCTGCGCTCGACGCTCACCGATCAGCTGGGTCGTCGCCTGCTGCGCCTGCCGCTCGAGTTCGTGGGCGGGCGCAGCCGCTCGGATCTGCTGCAGCGCGTTTATTCGCACGCGGGCCTGGGCGACTTGCTGACCAAGACGGCGCTCGGCGTGTTCGAGGGACTATTCGTGCTGGGCCTGGCCGCTTTGATGCTGGCCTACGACCCCATGCTCGGCGCGCTCGCGCTCGGCATCGACTTGCTCCGCATCGTCGTGCTGCGCCGCGTCCGGGACGACGCGCGCCAGCGCTCCGCCGGGGAGCTCACCGCGCGCGCCATGGAGTTCTCGGTGGTGCACCAGGCGACGAGCTGTGCCGAAGTCGTGAAATCCTTCGGCATGGAGCAGCGGCTGGAGCAGTGGTACGAACGCCGGCTCACGGAGCGTCTCGTCTGGACGCGCAAGGTGGCGCGTCTCGGTGCGGCCGCGAGCGGCTGGCTCAGCATCTTCGACGGTGTGGCGCGAGCCGCCGTGTTCTGGATCGGCGGCCTGAAGGTCATCCACTTCGAGATGTCGATCGGCGTGTTTGCAGGCTTCCTGGCGATCCGCTCGCTCCTGGGCGGTCCGCTCGCCTCGATCTGGACGACGCTGGAGAGCTGGCTCGAGTTTCGCAGCGTGCTCGCTCGCAGCGACGAGCTACTGGCACAGCCGACCGTCGACCACGGTCAGCTCTCCGCGGACAGCATGCGCGGGCAGATCACGCTGCGCAACGTCGGCTTCCGCTACTCGTCGGGTTCGCCGTGGATTGTGCGCGGTGTCTCCCTGACGATCGAACCGGGCGAGCATGTGGCATTCATCGGCCCCTCCGGCCAGGGCAAGTCGACCTTGCTTGCGATCGCGGCCGGCATCCTCGAGCCGAGCGAGGGCGAAGTGCTGCTCGACGGCGTACCGGTTCGGCAGTGCAGCGAGGCTTCGCTGGCGCGAGTGTTCGGCACGGTGGTGGGCGCGCCGCTGATCACGACGGGTACGGTGCGAGAGAACCTGGTCGCGCGCCTGCCACAGGCGGACGACGCAGCGGTGCTGGAGGCCTCACGGGCCGCCTGTTTCGACGAGGTCGTCGCGCGCCTGCCGCGCGGCTATGAGACGGAGCTCGAGCCGGAAGGCGCGAACCTGTCGGGCGGCGAGCGCCAGCGCCTCGGCATCGCCCAGGCGCTGCTCGGGCGGCCGCGCGTGTTGTTTCTGGACGAGGCGACGTGCTTTCTCGACGCCGCAAACGAGAGCCGGGTGCTCGCCAACTTTCTGCGCGCCGGCGTGACCGTGATCTCCGTCGCGCACCGACCCAGGGTGATCGCGGCCTCGCAGCAAGTGTTCCGCGTGGAGGGTGGCAAGGTGGCGCGCCTGGAGCGCGCCGAGGTGGCTCATGCGCAGCGGGAGCAGCCGAGTCACGAGAGCGCGCGCTCCGCCGCGCGCTCGGGCAGAGCGGTCGCTAGCGCAGTCCTGAGTCCGTCGTGCGCGGGCTGAGCGAGACCGGGCGCGGCGGCAGCGCGGCCACCGCCGGTGGCGGGGCCGCCTCGAGCACTTCGGTCACGCGCGGCTCGAAGCCGTCGAGCAGCGCAGGCTGATAGTCCCGCAGGCTCTCCTTGCGCAGGCGCTCCGTCAACGTGTGCAGCTCGCTCAGCTCTCGGGCGTGGACCAACAAAGCACGGATGTCGGCGGAGACGGCGCCCAGCTGATTCGATTGAGCGGCGCGGCTGGCGCGCCGCCAGATGACGGCGACCGCGTCGCCTTCCGCGATCGGCTCGGGCACGAGCTCTCCGTCTTTCACCCGCTCCGCGGCGGCAAACAGCGCCGGCGAGACCCGCACTTGCGGCATGTGCGTCTGGCCATCGGCCGCCACGAAGCCCAGGCTGCCCGAGCGCATGAGCGTCGCCGTATCGATCGAGCGTTCGCGCGCGAGCCGGCTCCACGTGCTCTCGCTGGGCTTGCCCAGCTCGCGCAGCAACTCGCGGGCCTGCGCGTCCTGTCGCACCAGGATGCGCCAGATCAGGATCAAATGCGGCTCTTCGTACCGATCGCGGTGCTGGCCGTAGTACTCCGCGACCTCCGACTCGGGCACGCCGGCCGCCTCGGCCTGCTGCTGAAGCCCGGTCAGCAAACCGCGCGCCAGCGCGTTGTCGCGCGCAGACCCCAATCGACGATCTTCTCGCGCCGCGTCCTGCTCCAGCAGTGCTTGCCGGATCAGCTCGCGCTCCAGGAACTGCCGGCGCTGCTCGGGCCAGGAGGCGCCGAACAGAGCGCGCTGAACCGGCAGGAGCCGCGCCAGCCTCGCCAGCAGCAGACCGGCATCGATCGAGCGCTCCCCGACCCGCGCCACGATCGCCGCGTCCGCCCGCGCGAACCCGAGCCCGAGCACGACCGCTCCGAGCAGACCTGCTCCGGGCCACCAGGACCGTCGGCGCCGCATCAACGGCTTTCGGCTTCGGACGAAGGCGACCGCTCGGACACGTCGGGGGGGCGCGGTACCCCATCGGCCTCGAGAGCGGCCCGCTCCAGCAACGTCAAGCGCGCCGCCTCGCGTTCGGCGAGGCGCTTGGAGCGCCCCTTGCCCTCCGCGCCCCAGCGATCTCCCATGCGCACCCGCACCACGAACCAGCGATCGTGCGCGGGCCCACCGGAGTCGATCACGGCGTACGTGGGCGCGGTGCCCCCCAGCGCCTGCACCCGCTGCTGCAGCTCCGTCTTGGGATCGAGGCGCGCGCGCTCCGAGGCCAGTTGCTCGAGGCGCGGCTCCACGAAGCGGGCGCACACCGCGCGCGCGCTCTCGGGCCCCGCGTCGAGATAGGTCGCCCCGATCAACGCCTCCACGAAATCCGCCAGCACATTGTTGCTCGCGCGCAGGTTGCTGACCTCGGCGCCGCGGCCCAGGTGCAGCGCGTCGGTGATCTGCTGTTCGCGTGCCCAGTCAGCCAGCGCGTCCGTGTTGACGAGCTGAGCTCGGATGCTGGTCAGCACGCCCTCGTCGGCGTTGGGAAAGTGCTGAAACAATAGCTCGCTCACGCACAGGCCGAGCACCGCGTCGCCCAGAAACTCGAGGCGCTGGTTATGCCGCGACAGCCCCTGCTCGTTGGCGTAGCTCGGGTGACTCAGCGCC
>JAICTU010000078.1 GCA_025936205.1 Polyangiaceae bacterium
CGTGAGGCGCACGATGCCGCCGAGGCTGTGAGCAGCGCTCCGCGCCGCACCCGGGACCGCTTCGGCATCGTGGTTGATCTGGCTGCATCGGCGCCCTTCGCCAACGAACCGGACACGGACTTCTCCGAGGCGTCCCATCGGACGGCGCTACGCTCCGCGCTGGATCAGCTGCAGACCCGCCCCAGCTTCGAGATTGCCCCCGTGATCGCTGGGGCGCGGGTCGAGACGGGCGAGATCGAGTATGGCTTCGACCCTTCGCGGCCACGCGTGGTGCCGTACCGCTGCCAGCTGGCGCGGGCACCCGAGGTGGAAGCGGCGATCGAATGCGCCGAGCGCGCGCTCGCGAGCTTCGGCGCCAGCCCGCTGCCGGAGCGAGTGGAGCTGGTGCGCGCCGTGGCGCGCGTGCTGAGGCGGCGGCGCGCGTCGCTGATCGCCACCATGCTGCTCGATTCCGGCAAGCGCGTGTCCGAGGCCGACGCCGAGGTGTCCGAGGCCATCGATTTCGCCGAGTACTATCTGCGTCAGGCGGAGGAGCTCGGCCGCGACGCGCGCGTGCTCGCCCGCCCGCGCGGCGCGGTGGTCGTGACCTCGCCCTGGAACTTCCCGCTCGCCATTCCGCTCTCCGGCGTGCTGGCGGGCTTGCTCGCGGGCGACCCCGTGATCTTCAAGCCGGCGCTGGAGACGGCGCTGGTGGGCGAGCAGCTGTGCCAGGCGGTCTGGGATGCTGGCGTTTCAAAACAGGCGCTGCAGCTGCTGCTCTGCCGAGACCAGGTCGGAACGCTGCTGTTGCGACATCCCGCCGTGCGCGGAGTGGTGCTCACCGGCGCCACCAGCACCGCGCGCTTCTTCCTCGAGCAGCGTCCGTCCCTGCATCTGTGCGCGGAGACGGGGGGCAAGAACGCGCTGATCGTGTCGGCGCTCGCCGATCGCGAGCTCGCCATCCGAGATCTGGTGGCTTCGGCGTTCGGCTTCTCCGGGCAAAAGTGCAGCGCCGCGAGCCTGGCGATCCTGGAGGCCGAGGTCTATGACGATCGGCATTTCCTGGCGCAGCTGCGCGACGCGGCGGCCAGCTTGGTGGTGGGCTCGGCGTGGGAGCCCGCGAGCAGCGTCACGCCGCTGATCCGTCCGCCGGAGGCGGCGCTGCGGCGCGGCCTCACACAGCTCGAGCCCGGCGAGTCGTGGCTGCTCGAGCCGAAACAAGACCCGGAAAATCCGCGGCTCTGGTCCCCTGGCATCAAGCTCGGTGTGAGCCCCGGCAGCTTCACTCATCAAACCGAGCTATTCGGACCGGTGCTGGGCGTGCTGCGCGCGCGAGATCTCGATCACGCTCTGGAGCTCGCGAACGGCACAGCCTACGGCCTGGTCGCGGGGCTGCACAGCCTCGACGAACGCGAGCAAGCGCGCTTCCTGGAGCGGATGGCCGCCGGCAACTTGTACGTGAACCGCACCGTCACGGGAGCGATTGTCGGTCGCCAACCGTTCGGGGGCCACAAGGCCTCCAGCGTCGGGCCGGGAGCGAAGGCGGGCGGCCCGAACTACGTGCTCCAACTGGTCGAGCTACGAGAGGCAGCGCGCCCCGCGAGCCCGCCCGCGGACGAACCACTGCCGGGGCAGGTCGCCGCGCTCGGCGACTGGGTGAAACAGCGGCTGAGCGTCGACGAGCACGCCCTCTGGCGTGCGCGCGTGAGTGACTATGCGCGCGCGCTGCGCGAGTACTTTCGCGTCGAACACCCCGCGCGCGAGGTGCTGGGGCAAGACAATTGGCTGCGTTATCTGCCCTGCAGCTCGCTGCTGCTCTTGGCCACGCCCGATGGCTCCGCGCTGGAGCTGGCGAGCGCCTGCGCCGCGGCGCTGCTCGCGGGCAACGGCTGGCAGCTGAGCGGGGAGGCGAGCGCCGGCGCGACGGGCACGTCGCAGCGTTTCGCGCAGGACTTCGAGGCGCTGGTCGCCGCCTGCGGCTGTGCCGGCCGGCTCGAGCCCTTGACCGAGCTGGGCGCGCGACTGCAGGGGATCGAGCGGCTGCGCTGGCTGGGCCCGGCTTCCCGCGAGGTGCCCGAGGCACTGCTGCGCGCCGCGGGCCAGCTCGGCTGCCACGTGGAGACTCGCCCGGTGCTGGGCAGCGGGCGCTACGAGCTGCTCTTCAATCATCGCGAGCAGGCGATCAGCAGTGACTATCATCGCTACGGGCACCTGGGCTGGCGCAGCGAGGGGCTCGCCCCTGCGCGCCTGCCTCGGTAGGTTCTCAGCTGTCGTCGCTGAAGATGAACTCGAAGGCGACGTTCTCGCCCAGCGGCCCTGCCGCGCGCGGGCCATAACCCACGGCCAAGAAGCGCTCCGCGGGCGCAGGGCAGTCACGCACCAGCACGTCCACGGCGCGTGCGGCCCGAGCAGCGGACAGCTCCCAGGGACTCGCATAGCGCTTGCTGAGCGCCGGCTCGACGATGCGCGGCTTGCCGTAGTAGCCGGTGACGCGCAGCTGGCCGTCGAACTCGGCCATGACCGTCTGCGCGAGATCGCACAGCAGCGCGCGTCCGCTCTCGGAGAGCTCCAGGCTCGATCCCGAGAACAGCCGCGCGTTGGCGATGGCCACCGACATGCGATCGCTGGCGCTCGTCAGGCTCAGCTGCTGGCTGCGCGCCAGCTCGCCAAAGCGCTCGCGCAGGCGCGCGTTCAGCCGCTCGATGCGCGGGCGCGCACGCGCCGCGAGCAGGCCGTTTTTCGGAGCGGCTTCGGCGGGTGCCGGGGGCGGCTCCGCTGCGCGCGCGAGCGCTCGTTTCAGCTCTGCACGAGTCTGAGACAGCTCGCTGCGCAAGCTTTCGCCCTCCGCGCGCAAGCGGCCCGCCTCGCGGCGCAGCGGCACGTAGTAGCCGGCGACGACCGTGAGCGCGCCAAAGAACAGAAATCCGCTCGCGAAGCGCCAGCGTCGAGCGGAGCTCCGGGCCGTCACGGTTACGGAGCTTAGCGAGCCGCGCCGGTGCATCATAATTTTGAGGATCCCGGCGGCCGGCGCTCTGCTCCACCGGACCGGCAGGTGACGCGGGAAGGAGCACTGGCCCGGAGCGTACGGAAGGGGTGCGATCCCGTGGCTCACCGGCCACCGCCCGCTCACGTTGGGCGCGTGGGTACGCCGCTCCGACTTGGGCCGACTGCACGTCAGGCGTTTACGTAGGCGATTTCAGCCCTCTCCGCTGCCCCAAACGGCCCCGACCTCGCTTACAGGGCCACGGCAGATTGCCGCTGCAGGTCCCCTTCGAAGCAGCCCGGATGTGGGCCTTGCCAGAGCCCGATCCAGCAGTGCGCTGCGTGCCCGCGGATCGCAGGGAAAATCCCTTTTTGGAAGGACTTTCCCCATGTTGGTGCGATCCACAGAAAAGCGCCTCTGGGGTGTACATCATGAGATGCGCTCGCACCCGATGACTGCTAGCCTCAGCGTTCAACCCTCGGAGAACGCACCTCCTTCTCAATTGCGTTGCGGCAGAGCCCGTCAGGGCTCGAGAAAATTGAGAGGGAGCTTTCGAGGGCCGATTTCTGTGGGGACACCCCGCACTGTACTCTCGAAGCACTGTACTCTCGAAGCCCTGAGCACTGGAACCCTGCCATGAGTCAAGGAAACGACTTCGCCAATTATGCCTCCTCCGCCGAGGATCGGGGCTCTGCGTCCGAGGACGTTTGGTTCGTAGCCGTCTCGAGTGACGACATCAAACAGATGACCATTGATCAACTGGACGAGGCCTTCCGTCTCGGGGTCATCAGCGCTCAGACGGCGGTCTGGACTGAAGGTATGGAAGCCTGGGCTCCGCTGGGTGAGGTCGCCGATCTGGATGGCGATGACTCCGCGGGCGAGACCGAGGCCATTGCAGAAGCGCCGCCGGCCGCTCCGAGTCTGAGCAGCGAGAGCGCGCCCAACCACCGCCGTACGAACCCCGGCTGGCACAATCCGTTTGATCCGCCCGGCGCCGTCCCGGCGTCGAACGGCATGGGCGGTTCTGCCTCGATGTTCTCCGAGCCTGCGCCTGCGCACAACTCGGTCTCGATGGGCCCGTCCAGCTTTGCCCCCGTCACGGCCAGCTACGCGCCGCCTGCAGCGGGCTCCCTGAGCCACAGCACGGGTCCCGTGGCGCTCAACGTGGACGAGGACTCGCCGCCCATCGCACGCGGGCGCCGCGTCCGTCCGGAGCGCTGGCTGCTGGCCGCCGCCGGCGTGATCGCCATCGGCGTGATCGCCTTCAACAACTCCGATCTGTTCTCCGGGTCGAAGTCGGTGGCAGCCGCAGAGAAGCAGGCCGCCGCCGCGGCGATCGTGGCGCATCCGTACGAGGTGCCGGCGGACAAGGGTGCGTCCGCCGAGAAGGCGTCAGCCGACAAGGTGGCAGAGAAGGACGACGGCAAGGACGCGCCGATCGGCAGCCTGAAGGGCGAAGCCGGCGAAGAGGAGAACAGCGAGGCGGCCCCCAGCGCTGCCACGCCGGACCCGGTGACCAAGGGTGCTGCGGGGACATCCCGCACCCCGGCGCCCAGCTCCTCCAGGGACGCCGCGAGTTCGAAGGAAGCGCTGCACGACGGGTTTGCCAAGGCGTTCAGCAAGAGCCCGGCACCGGCGAAGGAGAAGCATGAGAAGCCCGCGAAGGCTTCCAAGGCTGGCAAGGCCTCGAAGATGTCTCACACCAAGACGCCGAGCCGCGCTGCCTCCGCCTCGGGGAGCAGCAAGTCGAAGAAGGCCGGCGCTCCCAAGACTGGCTCTGCTTTCGATCCGTTGAACGGCTCGCTACCGTGAGCTGACTCCGGACATTCTTTTGCGGGGGCACCCCGAGCCCGGAGTTCGAGGGCCTCGCAGCCAGACGGCTTCGAGGCCCTCGCTGCTTTGCGCGAGGGCACTTGGTGCGCGCGCGACGCTGGGCGTTCCGCCCCAGGATGTTCAGTGGCTGATGCCGAGCCAGGCGCCGCCCGACGCCAGCACGAACGCGATCGGGGTGAGGGCAAGCGCGAAGATCGCCGCGATGGGGGTTGTCACCGAGAGGAACAGCACCGCGATCACGACGGCCAGCGCGGCGCCGAGCGCGGGCTCCAGCACACTGCGCGTGCCGCTTGCTCGCGCGACCAGGTAGCCCGCCAGCGGGAACGCCAACCCCACCGCGACCGCCAGGAAGACCAGCGGACCATTCGAGCTCACGTCCGCTTCGTCCGCGGCCGCGAAGTCGAGCCCCAGCCAGTGGCCGGTGTAGAGCGCCACCCCGAGCGCGACGAGCCCGACCCCTGCCGTCACCAGTGTGCCCAGCGCAATCCAGTGCAGCATCAGCGGCGCCTGGCGCGGTTCCAGGACCTGCCAGATTTCCCGCAGGGACGGTGGCTCGGACCAGCCCGGGTGCGAGCTGCGCGGGCGATCGCTGCCCAAGCCCGCGGGGCGGATCGACGGTGGGCGCCGCGCAGCCTCTCTGGCGATCGCGCGCCGGGCAGCGGCATAGGCCAAGGCGAGCAGCGTGAGCAGCAAGGGCAGCGCCAGCACGAGCACGCCCGGGCCGCGACCGAACACGATGTGGTCGTAGAGGCCGCGCAGCGCGGTCGCGCTGGTCCAGGCCAGCGCAAACCAGCGCGTCTTGGCGCGCACGCCGAGGGTGGCGCCCCACAGGACCGCCGAAACCACGTGCGGCGGCACGGCGAGGACGGCGCGCAACACGCCCAGGGGATCGAGCACGCCGGCGTTGCCCGCGTCCAGGGTGCCGCTCAGTGCATCGACTGCGAGCGTATCCGTCGGCAGCGTGCCGAGCGCCAGCGCAACCGCCATCTTGCCGGCAGCGAAGCCCAGCCCGGCCACCGCCGAGAGCACGATGCCGTGGCGGATTTCCAGGATCCGTCGCGCCGAATACAGCGGCCAGATGCTGAGCACCTTGGCGCCCTCCTCGAGCGGGGCGGCGAACAGGAACATGGCGAGCAGGGCCTCGGATTCCTTGCCGGGCAGCGCGACCAGCGAGAGGCCTGTCCAGTTCCAGAGCGCCGTCTCGGCGAACTGGCAGCCGATGGCCAACAAGGCCGCGGCCAGACCGACGCCCAGCGCGCGCACCCAGGGGATTCCGCGTGCCGCCGGCAGCCGGCGCCAGGCCAGTGCCGCCAGCAACAGCGGCGCCAGGCCTACGCTCAGACCGAGGATGACCCGCATGGTCGATTCCGAACTCGTCTCGGCACTCTCGCGCAGATCGCGGCGGTCTGCATTTCAGAAATGCAAGCCCGCCACTGCGCTGATGCCGACGCCAAAGCCGACGCCGCTGCCATCTCGCGCATAGAGATCGGCCAGGCCCGCGACGTCGCTGCCGAGTCCGGCTTGGGGCGCCTTCGAGCGGGACAACACCAGCAGCTCCAGGCTGCTCTGCAGCCCGAGCGACAGCATCGGGTTCAGGTACCAGTCGAGGGCCGCGCCCAGCCGTGTGTCGAAACCGCTGATGTCCACGCGATCCGCATCAAAGCCCTGCGGCGCATGCTGTGGCTGGAAAGCCCCGAGCGATGCGTAGCCTGCGCTCAGCGTGAACGAAGGCTCCAGATCGCCCATGGGCAGGTGTAGGCCCAGCTCGCCGTTCAGGGTCCAGAGGTCCCACGCGCTTTGTCGCGCCATGCGAAAACGCGCGCCGATCGTCAGGAAAATCAGGCGTACACCGCCGCCCACCCCGAGCAGCAGCGCCGAGCCGCCATCGTCGATGACGCCGGCGTCCACCAGAGCGTTTCCGTGCAGATCGTCGAGCGAAAGGTACTCGTAGCCGGATTCCGCCTGGAACCACACGAACTCGAGTCCACGGCCCGCATCCTCGCGTTCGGCGCGATCGAGCTGGCGGTAGGTTTCCGCTTCGCCCGCGCTCGGGGGGGAGCTGCTCGAAGGCGGCGTCAGACCACCGCTCTGAAGTGGCGGATTCGCGGGGGGCGGGTAGCCCGGCTGGCTGCTGGGGTACGGACTGCTGGGGTACGGGCTGCCGGAAGATGGGCTGCTCGGGTACCGAGCCTGCGGATACGGGCCGCTCCCGTAGGCGGGAGCGCTGGGATTTTGTGCGTGAGCCGAGGGCTCGTGCAGGATCATCAGGATCGCTGCGATCGACCCCACGTACAGGAGGTGGCGCGAGCTCGGGGGCATCCCGAAGAGCCTAACGTCGGCGGGCCGCACTGGCAAACAGCGCGGGGTTGGCAACGCCAGCGGCAGAAAGGAGAGCCCTCGCGGAGAAGGGCCACACCGGCTCGTGTGTGGGTGTCCGCGCACAATTCTCGAGCTCTCGCTGCGGGGTGTCAGCGCGGTGCAGGGGCGCGACAGTGCGCTTTGTGGCATCGCGTGTTTGACGTTTTGCGCCACTTGGGCAAGAACGCCGGCGAATGCCACGCCTTCCGTTCCTGAAGGGCGCATGCTGGCTTTGGATTGTCGCCGTCGTCTCGCTGTCGAGCGGCCGCGCCCACGCCTATGCATGGATGATCAAGCACGGCTTCTCCAAATGCGGAAGCTGCCACACCGACCCTTCCGGCGGCGAGACGCTGACGGCGTTCGGCCGCTATCAGAGTGAGCACTTTCTCACCATGGGCGGCGCCGACATGGAGGAGATGAGCAACTCCTCGAAGTTCCTGTTCGGCGCCATCAACGAGCCCAGCGACGTGAACCTGGGCGGTAGCTACCGTCACATGGTGCTGTACTCGGCCTCGGTGCCGGGCGTGCCGGCGGAGTGGCGGCAGTTTCCGATGCAGCTCGACGTGTACGGCTCGGGTCGCATCGGCAAGTTCGAGATCGGGGCGAGCCTCGGCGTCGCCAAGGGCATTCAGGGCAACGCCCAGGTGCGCGCGGCGGAGATCAACAAGGAGCCGGGGGAGGGCTTCATCGTCCTGAGCCGCAGCCACTACGTTGGGCTGTGGCTGCAAGACAACACGCTGCTGCGTGTCGGCCGCCTCAACCTGCCCTTCGGTGTGCGCATTCCGGAGCACACGCTCTGGGTGCGCGAGTCGACGCGCACCGATCGCGAATCGGATCAACAGCACGGTGCTTCGCTCACCTACACGGGTGGGCGCTGGCGCGTTGACTCGATGTTGATCCTCGGCAACTTTCAGCTCAACCCCGACCGCTACCGCGAGCGAGGCTACGCGGCCACCATCGAGTACCTGCTGAACCCCACCCTGGCGGTGGGATTGAGCTCGCTGCTCACGCATTCACAAGTAGATTCGCTCACCCGTGTGCAGAACTCGATCCGCTACGCAGACGGCGTGCTCGTGCGTTGGGGCGCCAGCGAAAAAGTCTCCGTGCTGGGGGAGCTGGATCTGCTGAAAGAGGGCGGCCGTCACACGGGCCTCACCGGCTTCGTGCAGACCGACTACGAGCCCTGGCAGGGCGTGCACTTGATGCTCACCGGCGAGGTGCTCGATCAAGGCCTGCTGGAGAAGCCCGGCGTATTGCCGGTGCGCGGCTCAGGGGCGCCCCGCTACGGGGCGTGGGTCGGCCTCGACTGGTATCCGGTCGAACACCTGGAGCTGCGCGTGGACGGCGTGATGCACCAGGATGACGTGTTTCACGGCCAAGCCCAGCTGCACCTGTATCTGTGAAGTGCTATTGCCGAGGAGGTCCCCCGTGCTGCGACGCCTACAGCTCTCGACTGCTCTCACGCTCGCGATCGCGAGCTGGCTCGGCTCCGCGAGTGCAACTCCCGAGTACCCCGGCGTGATCGACGCCACGCTGGGCGCCATGTGCGGTGAGCCCGCTTCGCGCTGCTTGATCTGCCATACCACGGCGCGCGGCGGGCAAGGCACCGCGGAGCAGCCGTTCGTGCGCCACCTGCGCACGCTCGGTTTGACGCACGGCCACGATGCGTCCGCACTGCGCAACGCGCTCAACCTGCTCGACGAGAACTGGGACTCCGACGGTGACACGGAGCCCGACAAGAAAGAGTTGCGCGAATGCGGCAACCCGAGCGGCGATGATCTCGGCGCGGGCCCGGTCTACGGCTGCGATGGCGCTCAGCTCGTGCCGAGTGCCGCGAGCCGTGAGGGCCGCAACCCCGCCGCAGCAGCGCTCGCGTTCGGTCTGGCGGCCCTGCTCGTACATTTCGCCCGGCGCCGCTGAGCGGCGTTCACCCCGGAGGCTGAAGCAGCCACGCCTCGAGGACGCTCGCCTCGAGTCGATCCCGGAACTGAGGCCGCCGAGAGTTTCGAGCAGCTGGGTGAAGGCGCGTTTGCAAGCTCAGACTGACAAGCGGCCTCGGCAGAAAGCTTCGTTCACGATGGATCGAGCTCGGCCTCGCGTTCTCCCGCTGTGCTGCAGTGATCTCGCGCAGCGCAGTTTCCGCGGAGAAATCACGCTCTCGGCACGATCTCCTCGAAACACTGCGATCCATCAGATCTGCGATTCACGAGGTTCCGACCCAGATTGCTCCGTCAAAGATGCGGCGTTTTCACCGACAGATCTTCAACGCTGTCGCGAGCGCTTTGTCTAAGCTTGCGGGCTAGAGCACTTCAGCTCACAGTATGAAACTCCAGCGGCTGACCTCTGTTGCAATCTGGCGCACGAAGAAATTGCGGGGACACCCCGCAGCCCGAGTCTGGGGCTTTACCCCGGGCGCGATTCGCTCCAGAAAGCTCATGCGAAGGCCGCGTTTCCCCGCCATCGATAGACTCGACATGCAGAGTATTCTAACGACTTGCGCCATCATCGGCGCCCTGGGTTTGGCTGCGTGCGGTTCCCCGTCGGAGCTCGACGAGGACTCGTTCCCGAAGCTGGAGGAGACTGGCTACACGAATACGGCGAGCGGTGCGGGGGGGAGCACGGTCGTCGTGAGCGGCGGCGGCGGCGCCAGCGGCAGCGGCAACGTGGTCTCCACTGGCGGTAGCGCGCAGACCGGCGGCTCCAGTGCTGGTAGCGGCAGCACGGTGTCGACCGGCGCCAACGGCTGCCCCTCGGACATTAGCCAGTTGTTCAATCGCCCGAGCACTCAGGGTGGCTGTACCGCGAACGGCGGCTGCCACGACGGCGCCGTACCACCGGATCTCGTTTCGCCCAACGTGCTCTCGCGCCTGCTCAACGTGCCGTCCACCTGCAAGAAGACGTCGACCGGCATGTCGGTCCCGCCGCGGCCCTACATCGGCAAGGACGACTCTTTCCTCGAGGAGAAGGTCGCCGGCAGCGTGAACCAGGAGTGCGGCGTCGCCATGCCGTTCTTCGCGACGCAGTCGCTGAGCGATGCCGATCGCAAGTGCATCGTCGCCTGGATCGACTCGGTGAAAGGCGGATGAGCGTGCTGCAGAGTCTCCGTTTGCGCTGGGCCAAAGCCCTCTTCGGGCTCGTGCTGCCGCTGTCCCTGGCGGTGGAGAGCTGGGCCTCCGACGCGCACGCCGGCACGCGCATCCTGCTCCTCGAGTTCGGTGGGCGTGCCTCCGATGTGCTGCGCGACAAGGTGAAGCAGTCGCTGGAAGAGGACGGCAACACCGTGGTGCTGGCCGAGCAGAGTGCCCAGGGCCAGTCCAGGTCGGATCTCGCCCGCCTCGCCAAGAACCAGAGAGCCGACGTGATCGTCGACGGTGTCGCGCGCCGGCAAGGCGCGAAGGCGTGGCTGGTGTCACTGCGCGTGCTGAAGGCGGAAACCGGCGCTTCCGTTGGCGGTTGGATTCGCTTCAAGAACTCCTGGCTGCCGGGTCTGACCAAGGACCTGCTGGACAAGTCCGCCTCGAAGCTGTCCAAGTCGCTCAATCGCGCCACCAAGGGCAAGCGCGGCTCGGCAGGGATGCCCGACGACGATGACGCCGCGGATGCGCCCGACGGGGCGGAGCTCGGTGGCGATGACGCAGCGGAAGCCGCGGAGGAGAAGCCGCAGCGCGCGCACTCCCGCGCCGCGGCCGCCGCGGCCAAACCGGCCGAAGAGAGCAGCGAGTCGAGCGGCAGCGAGTCGAGCAGCGGCGACTCTGCCTACGATGCCGAGGCGGGTGCCGTCGTCGACAAGGCGACGGACGAGGACGAGAGCGGAGAGTCCAGCCGCATCCGCGGCGCGATCAGCGCGCGCGCCGGCATGGTGCACCGCAAGCTCGATTTCTCGGACGATATCTATGATCGCCTGCGCAAGCAGGACGCGAACATCTGGGTCTATCAGCTGCAAGGCGAGCTGTATCCCTTCGACGCGCCGATCGGCGACAAGCTGGGTGTGATCGCGCGCTACGAGGGCTCGTTCTCCGGCAACGTGCGCGACGCCGACTTCGGCGGCAATTTCTCGGTCATCTACCACGAGCTGTTTGGCGGGCTCCGAGCGCGCTACCCGCTGGGTGCCAACACCGTGGGCTTCGAGCTCACCGTCGGCAACCTCAAAGCAGGCCTGGACGACCCGTCGCACCGCTCCCTCATGCCCGAGATCTCGTATACCCAGCTGCGCTCTGCGCTGGATTTCGATCTCGCGCTGGGTCCCGTGCATGCGATCGCCGCGGCGGGCTTCCGCTTGCCGCTCGGTTACGGCGAGATCAAGGATACGGACTGGTTCCCTCGCGTCGGCGGCTACGGCGTGGAAGCGACCGGAACCCTCGAATATGCGCTCGGCAGGAGCGTATCGCTCGATCTGACGGGCTCGCTGCGCCGCTACTTGCTGGAGATGAACTCCACCCCCAATGACGCACGGACGGGCACGTCCGAGGTAGCAGGCGGCGCCGTCGACCTGTACACGGCCCTGTATCTGGGAATGACCTTCCGGCTCTAATTTATTCGGCGACGGGAGCGAGTTCTCGCCAACAGAGAGCCGCGCATAGGGCGGTCGCTCGGACCAGCAGACAGGGCTCGGCCCCACAGCTCCTCCGGCGTCGCTAGGATATGCCCGCTGCCGCTCTCATCGAGCACCAGTGGCGCCACGAGTGCGTGGCTGGGGTCCTCTGCGGCGCAGCGAACTTTTGGGCTCATCCTGGCGCCGGCGGGTGCCGTGCAGGCCGAGCCGCGATTCCTCCTCTTTTCGCCTCCCCTTTGATTCTTTCCGCTCGCGGCAGCGCCCCTTTTTTGAAAACTTCATGTTCCTCGAGGAACTTCACTTCGCGCCAAAAAAGGAGCTCTGTCGTCAACGCTTCGGGGCGCGGACGAGGCGGATTCTTTCTTCCCTGGCCCCCTGAGCCCTTCAGATCGGCGTGAGCACGCTGGTGATCAGGTAGTTCGCGATCAGGAGGGCGACGGCGCTCTGTACGACTGCGCGGGTCGTGGCCTGACCCACCCCGCGCGCCCCGCCGCTCGCGTAGAAGCCTTGCTCGCCGCAGATCGCCGTGACCAGGAAGCCGAAGCAGCCGGCCTTGATCACGCCCATCCAGAAGTCGCTGGCTTGCATGTACTCTTGGATGTTGGCGATGAAGACGCCCGGGTCGATGCCCAGGCCTTTCACGGCCACGATCCAGGCGCCGAGCATGCCGACCGAGCTGTACACGATGCACAGCAGCGGGAACATGAGCACGCCTGCCAGCAGACGCGGCGAGAGCAGGTACTGAACCGGGCTCACCGCCATGGTGGTCAAAGCGTCGATCTGCTCCGTGACGCGCATGTTGCCCAGCTCCGCCGCGATGGCGCTGCCTGCGCGCGCGGTGATCATCAGCGCCGAGAACACCGGGCTGATCTCGCGCGTGAGCGAGATGGCCACGACGGAGCCCACCACGCCTTCGGCGCCGTATTCGCGCAGCGAGTTGACGCTCTGAAGTGCGAACACCATGCCGCTGAAGGTACCCGTCAGCATGATGATGAAGAGCGACTGGACGCCGATGAATTCCATCGCGTTCATCAGCTGACCCACGCGGAAGGGCGGGAGCACGAGCCAGCGCAACGTGTCCAGCGTCAGGGTCATGAAGCGGCCCAGGCCCTCCAGCGCGCTGGTGGCGGGGCTCAGCGCCCGAGCCAGCAAGGGCGCGGCCCCGCTCCCCCCGCTCTCCCCGCCAGGCTGTCCCAGCGATTCGCTGCGCGAGGTGTCGGGTGCCATTCGCACCCTATTTATCACTGTTCGCGCAAATGGCCTGTAAAAGCTGGCCGGAGCGCGGCCCATCGGCGCTCAGCGCAGCTCGGCGAGGTCCGAGCTCGAGGCGCAGCGACAGGCAATCACGCCCCAGCGCGGACGGAAAGCGCTCGCCCCATTCGGCGATCAACACGGCGCCCTGGTCGCGCAGCTCCAGCAAGCCGAGCTGTTCGGCCTCTTCCAGGCTGCTCAGGCGATACAGATCCGCGTGGGCGATGCGCGGCAGCGTCGGCCATTCGCGCAGCAGCGTGAACGTGGGGCTCTGTACCGGTTCGCGCTCCGGCAGCCCGAGCGCCCGGCACAGCGCGCGCACCAGGAAGGTCTTGCCTGCGCCGAGCGGGCCGCTCAGGATCAGCGCATCCCCAGGCGCCAGCGCTGCGGCGATCGCGCGCGCCAGGCGGCGTGTGGCGCGCCGGTTGGGCAGCTCCACGCGGGCGGAGCCGAGCGCTGCGTCCTCGGCACTCCTGGCCTCGGTGGTCATGGCGCGACCGAAGGCTCCACGCGCTGCGCGCTCAGCTGCCGCACCAGCTTGCGGCGCTCGAACTTGCCCTCGGAGCTGGTCCACAGCTCGCGCTGGCTCAGCGTGTCCAGCCCCGCCACGATCCGGCGATGGGCGTCTGCCACGCTCGCCGGATCCCGCACGCTTTCCTGCGCCGCCTCGGGCAATGCGGCCTCGGCGATGCGCGCGATGTCGTGCCCCAGCGCCTCGTACCAGCTGGGCGCGTGGCCCTTCTTCGAGAACCAGCGGCTGGCATCGGGATCCTGCGTGGGGTCCAGACGCGGCAGGCGCCCCGCCACGATCGTCCAGAGATCGTGCCGGCGCAGATCGTCCAGCGGCAGCCCGAGTGCGCTCAGCCCGAGCCCGATGGTCCAACGCCGATCGAGCGCGCCGAGCAGCGAGCTGCATTCCGTCCCGCCCAGCACGAGCAAGCCGGGGCGCCTCACCTCGGATTGCGCCTGCGAGAGCTCCGGAGGCAGCTCCGAGGCGTGATCGCTGCAGGGAGCCGTACTCGTACCCACGCTGAGCAGCGCGTCCGTGCGCGGCTCGAGCGCCTTGCGCAGCGCCAGGCTGGCGGCAGCGTCGTCGGCGCCGACCAGATACGTGAAGGGCGGCAGCTCGCCGCCGCCCTCGGGTGCCTCCAGCAGCAGCACCGGAATCGCATGCGAGGCGGCAAATTCGGCAGCCGCCGCGGCACCGTGAGCATCGAGGCCGGCCACCAGCAGTGCCGCGCCGTCGCCTGCCAGGCGCGCCAGCGTATCGCCGAGCGCGCCGCCGTCGACGGGCCGCGTCTCGAGCTGCGGCTCCTGGGCTTCCGCCGCGCGCTGGGCCAGAGCGAGGGTGACGGAGATCCCGCTCGCCACGTCGAGCGAGCGCTGGCGCGTGACCGGATCCCCGAGCTCGAGCGCCAGGCCGAGCGTACGCCCCCGGACGCTCGGGGTCAGGCTGCCCTGCGTGGCCAGCCAGAGCAGCTCCGAGCGAGCGGGCGCGCTCTTGCCGCTGAGCGCCCCGGCGAGCGTGCCGCCGCCCGCGCTGCTGCCCGCGGCGATCGGACCGCTCGCGACCAGGCGCTGAGCGAGCTCCACGTCCTGATGGGTGATCGCACTGCGCGAGAGCACTTCCAGGATCTGCTGCCGCATCCAGTCGACGGCCGCCGCGCGCTCTGCCGGGCGCACCGAGGGGCTCTCGATCGCGTTCACGGACAGGCCGGGCAGGGTGGCCTCCAGCACCGGCAGCGGCACTTCGGCCAGGCGCGGCTCCAGCGTGCGCCAGAGCCGTTCGCGATGGCGGCGCGCGGCCAGCGCCGCGAGCTCGAGCATCTGATGGACGGCGTCTTCGTAGCGCCGCACCGCCAGCGAGGCGAGCACGAGCCGATCCAGGCACAACATCCGGTCGTCGGGATCGATCAGGCGCCCCTCGAGCGCGAACAGCTTGGCGTAAGCGGTCGGCGCACGCCCTGCTGCCAGATCGATCGAGGCCCGCACCACCTCCGCGAGGTCGCTGGCGGCGCCGTAGGGACCGGGGTCCGCGAGCCCGAGCCAGCGCTCGGAGAGTGGCAGGTCGCCGCGCGAGAGCGCGATCCAGGCGAGATAGATGCGGATCCAGCGGCCCTCGGGATCATCGGGAAAACGCTGAATGAAGGCGGTGAACGCGCGCTCCAGCCCGACGCGGGCGTCCGGCGGGGTGTTGGTCCATTGCTCGCGCAGCGCGCGAAACTGCGCCTGCGCTTCGGGGCTGCTCGCGAGAGATACCTCGGGTCCAAGGCCGGTGTGCTTGCCGGCGCCGCACCCCGGCAGCGAGCTCGCTGCGAGCGCTCCGCCGAGCGCCAACGAAGACAACAGCGGGGCCCGGCTCATACTCCTGAAATTTGCCTCATCTCGGCCGCCACCGCAGCGCCCGAAGCCAGTATCCAGCTCGCTCCCGAAAACCTACCCGATCGCCGGCGGGGTTTGCTAATGCCTTCGGCTCCGTGACTGGCTGGATGAGCCCGAACTGGCTTCGCTGGCAAGCACTTCTGGGTGCCGTTCCGCTGGCCGGCTACCTGCTGCTGCACCTCGTGGGGCAGGTTCTGAGCCTGAGCGGCAGCCCACTGCAGAGACGGCTGCAGGACTTGCTGGAGCGCTCTCCGCTGGCGCTCTCGCTGGAGCTGATGCTCGTGTATGTGCCGCTCGCGGCTCATGCCGCGCTGGGCCTGTGGCGCGTGCGCTCGCCGAGCCTGCCCGCCGGCGCTGAGCGGGACGGCAACTGGCCGGTGTCATGGGGAAACGCCCTGCAACGGCTCAGTGCGCTCGCGCTGCTCGTGTTTTTGGTCCTGCATGTCTGGCAATTCGAAGGCAGGTTGTGGGCAGGGGAGCTGCGGCGCGCCGATTTCTTCCCCGTGCTCTGCGCGAGCCTGTCGAGCACCGCGTTCGGTGGCGTGCCGCTGGTCGCGCTCGGTTATCTGTTCGGCGTCGCCGCGGCCAGCGTGCATCTGGCGCAGGGCCTCTATCACGCGAGCCTGAGCTGGGGTCTGGTTGCGCCAGCGCGGCGCCAGCGCCTGGGGCGCGCGTGTGTGCTGGGCGGTTTCACGCTGTTTGCTGCCGGAGCATTGATCATCATCGATCTCGCGACCGGCTCGGTGCTGCCCGCATTGTAGAGGCTGTAAAGGCTGTGAAGGATCTGGCCCCTTGGCGCATTGCTATCTCCTGTGTGTGACGACTGGATCGTCGATCGATCGCCAGTCGAACAACGTGTCCTTGTTCACGCTGGTGGAGCAGATCAACCTGCCGCCCAACTCGCCGCCGCCGCCGAGCGGCTTGATTCCGGTGGAGATCCACGCCTACTTTCAGTTGCCGGAAGTGCAGGTGAATCGCGAGTTCGAGCTGCGCTTTGCGCTGTGTGCAGACAGCGGGCTCGAGACCCTGAGCGACGTGTTTCGGCATCGCATCAGCGCGCCGCGTTTTCGCGTGCGCACGCTGGGCTTGCCGTATCCACCCGTGCTCGGCCAGTACACGCTGCAGGTCGACGTGCGCTGGGTCGGGGGGCAGGGCCTGCGTGAAGAACAGAGCTGGCAGCGCCAGGCCGCGGCCTGGCCGATCGGGCTGTACCAGCTCGATCCGCGGCCGCGCGTGACCCACTGAGCCGGGAGTATCATGGACGTCATTCGCATCCATCGGCTCGAGCTCGACTGCATCGTGGGCATCCGTCCCTCGGAGCGTGAGGTCGAGCAGCGCGTGCGGCTGGATCTGGGGCTGCACGCGGACGTCTCACAGGCGGGCCGCACGGGGCGTATCAGCCTGACCGCCGACTATGATCAGGTCGCGCACGAGGTGGCGGCGCTGCTCAGCTTCCGCCGCTACCACCTGATCGAGATGGCGGCGGAGGAAGTGGCAGCGATGCTGCTCGGCATTCACGCCAGCGTGCAGCGCGTCGACGTGCGCATCGAGAAACCGGGAGCGCTCGCCGGGCGGGCCCGGGCCGCATCGGTCGAGGTGAAGCGGCAGCGCCGCGACTTCCCGCGGAGTCTGGAGCGGCAGAGCCACGGCAGCCGGGAGCTGCTGCTCGACACACGCGAGGCGCGGCTGGAGCTCGTGCGCATCGAGCCGGAGCAGCAGCTGAACGAGTCGCCCGAGGCCTCGGCGGAGGGGCTGTACTGGCTGCTCAGCGGGCTAGTGCAGGGCGATCAGGGCTTGCTCTCCGCGCGCCTGCCCGAGGGCGCTAGCCATTCTTCTTCCGACTCGCCGAGCCGCCTTCGCTGCCTGGGTCCGGATCCGGCGGTTCTATTTCGTTGTTGGCGGCGCCACTGGATAGCCCACTGATCGTGGCGGTGATGCTCAGATCGAGCTGGCTGCGCACGCCGCGCGCGATGCTGTCGAACTCGCCGTCGCTCAGGTGATGCTCGGCCTTCATCTGCTGCCGTACCGACTCGAACACGCGATTGCGCGCCGCCTCGAGCCAGCGCGCCGCGGTGGCTCGATGGACCAGATACATGCGCCCCAGCTGGTCGATGCTGCAGCGCCCCACCAGCTGTAGCCGCAGCAAATTGCGTTCGCGAGCGGGCAGGGCATGGATGGCGTTCTTGAGCGCGCGCTGGAACGAGTCGCGGTAGCGCGACTTGACGATGTCGTTGAGGGGGCTCGACTCGGTCTGCGCCAGCCGATCCGGCAGATCCGCGTGGTGCAGCTTGCGCGCGTTGCGCGAGCGAATCGCGTCCAGCGCCACGCGCGCTGCCGCCACGCTCAGCCACGCCACCAGCGGCCCGCGCGCCGCGTAATCGGCGATCTTCGCGCGCGGCCCGACCAGCAGTCGAGCGCGCAGCGTCTGCAACGCTTCTTCGATGAACTCGGAGTCGGAGTCGATGCGGGAGATGGCCTTTACGACCTGCGGCAGCGTGTCCGACTCCAGCACACGCATCGCCTCTGGATCCCCCTGTGCACAAGCGCAGCACAAGTACAGCTCGGTACCGAAGCGCGTCCAGTCCCACTCCGGTGCGGGACCGAGGACGCGCTCGCAGTGCGCTCGGAACGTCTCAAACTCGAGCTGAATGCTCGGATACGCTCGCTTCCCTCGAGCGTACGCATCGCGCAGCGCCGTTTCCTCCACACCGCCGAGTCTAGGCTGCCCGCCTACCCGGTTGTAAAGGACATCGGGGGAGGCGTCGAGGACGCCTCCGGTACCGCCGGCCGGATCAGGCCGCGCTTTCCAGGATGCCCTTGAGGCGCGTCATCGCGCGCGAGTGCAGTTGCGAGATGCGCGGCTCGCTCACGCCCAGCATCTCGCCCAGATCCTTGAACTTCACGCCACGGAAATAATGCATCGATACAATGCGGCGCTCGCGCTCCGGCAACTGGTCCATGGCGCGGGTCAGGGTGGCCTTGACCAGGCGGGCCTCGACCGTCTTCTCGGTGTTGGTGGACTCGCCGGCGGTCAGACAGCGCGCCTGCTCGGTCTCGCTCACGTCATCGAAACGCAGCACCACGGGGGTGCAGGGGCGCTTGCCCGCGGCCTGGGCGGCCTCGGCGGCAGCGGCGCGCGCGCGGCGCGGCAGCCAGTCCTGGGCGCGGAGCTCATCGAGGATGGCGCCGCGGATGCGCACGCGCACGTACCAGTCGAAGTTTTCGGTCTGCTCGTGGCCGTGCTTGCGGACGGCGTCCCAGAGACCGCTCATGCCCGCGGCGATCAGGTCATCGCGCAGCACGTTGCGCGGCAGCTTGCGCTGAAAGCCGCCGGCGATCTGCCGCACGAGCCCGCTGTACTTCGTGATCAGGACGCGCGAGACCTCGGCGCGGGCCTGCTCTTCCGCGGTCTCCTGCGGGGTCTTGGCGCGGCGTTGGCGCTTGGCGGTGGCCGGCGGCACAGCTCGAGAGCGAGTCACCCGACGGATGCGGCTTTCCGGGGGTGCGTCTGCCGCCTCGGTGTGGGACACTTCGACGGACTTGGTTTCGCTCCCCTCGGACTGCACTCGCTCTTGCGCCATTGATTACCTCCGGGGAGGCTCCTAAGCACGGCGCGTGCCACGTTATATGTGGCTGAAATTATAAGCGCTTTTTTGAAGGTGTGGAGCTCTGCAGGGGGTCAATTTTTACCCTGCCTTCCAGGGCGCGAGGATTGATAAGGGCTGAGGACGGATAGCGTAGAATCATCACGGATGGGCTGAATCAGCCTGGATCGAGCGTTCTAGCTTCGCTCGGAGTTCCCTGATTCGCTCTCGATGAGCCCGCGCGGGCAGGAATCACCCGGGGTATTTCTCGACCCCCCTGGGTCATATGTAGGGCGGTGCGGCGCCATCGACGACGCCACGAACACATGCGCGTCGGTTTGGGGCTGTGTTTGGGCTGGTTTGTAGGAGGAGCAGCGCGGAGGGCCTGCATTTTGGCTCGATGCCCGTCACCCCTTGAACGTACCCCTTCGGGAATGCCGACTCGCGCCGTTCAAATCCGGGTAACCAAAATCTGGTGCCCCCTGGTCCAAAGCCGAACGCTGGAACCAGCCGAGCGCCATCGAGAGCGAGAAACATGCGCGAAGGCAAGAATCTGATCGGGGTCGACATCGGCTCGAGCAGCATCAAGGTCTGCCAGGTTCGTGAGACCCGCAAGGCTTACAACCTGGTGGCGTTCGGGTACGCCCCGCTTCCTCCCCAGGCCATCGTCGACGGCCAGGTCATGGACGGCAACGCCGTGGCCGAAACCCTGCAACAGATCTGGCATTCCGCGAAGATCCGCCAGCGCGAAGTGAGCCTCGGAGTCTCGGGGCAATCGGCCATCATCCGCAAGATCACCATCCCGATGATGACGGCGGAAGAGCTGGAGGAGCAGATCCAGTGGGAAGCCGAGCAGCACATCCCCTTCGACATCAAGGATGTGCACGTCGACTACCAGGTGCTGCGGCGCCACCCCGAGCAGAGCCAGATGGATCTGCTGCTCGTGGCCGCCAAGCGCGACCAGATCAACGACTACGCGCAGCTGGCGCGCGACGCGCGGCTCAAGCCCATCGTGTGCGACATCGACGCCTTCTCGATCCAGAACCTGTTCGAGCTCTCGCGTGGCCTGCCCCCGGACCAGACCGTGGCGCTGATCAACGTAGGGGCGAACCTCACCTCGCTGAACATCATCTCGGGCGGCATCAGCGCCTTCACCCGCGAGATCGCCAACGGCGGGCACGCCATCTCCGAGCAGATCCAGAAGCAGCTCGGGATCCCGTTTGATCTGGCCGAGTCCTACAAGTGCGGGACCGCCGATGGTCCTGCGCCGCCCCAGGTGGCCCAGATCATCGAGTCGACCAGCGACGGTATCGCGGCCGAGATCCAGCGCAGCCTGGACTTCTTCATGGCGACCAGCGGTGACGGCGAGATTTCCCGCATCTACGTGACGGGCGGCTCCTCCAAGATCCCGTCGCTCTCGCAGGCCATCGAGCGGCGGGCGCGCGTGCCGGTGGAGGTCTGGGCGCCCACGGAGCGCCTCACCATCGACTCCAAGAAGGTGGATCTGGGCGTGCTTGGCGTGCGCGCTCCGCAGCTGGCGGTGGCCCTGGGCCTGGCGCTGCGCAAGGAGAGGGAGATCCGGGCATGATTCGCGTCAACCTTCTTCCCCAGAAGCGGCGCAAGGGCGGCGGCAGTGCGCGCGGCGAGCTGTGGCTCGTGGCGTGCCTGGTCTCGGTCGCCCTGGAAGTGGTCGGCTGCCTGGTGCTCTACGGGCAAAAGAAAGACGAGCTCAGCCAGCAGCTCGACAAGAACAAGGCTCTGGACGCCCAGATCAAGCAGATCAACGACGTCTCCAAGAACCACGAAGAGATCAAGGCGAAGCTGGCCGCGCTGCGCGACCGCGAGGAAGCCATCGCCAAGCTGCAGAGCGCGCGCAGCGGCCCCACCGCGATGTTGCTCGAGGTGGCGCGGCTGCTGACGCCGGGGCGCGGTCCCAGCGTCGACCCGAACGAGCTGTCCAAGGTGCGGCGCGAGAACCCGACCCAGGACTACAACGGCAACTGGGACCCGCGGCGCCTGTGGCTGACCCGGTTCGTCGAGCAGGACCGAACGGTCCGGCTCGAAGGCATGGCGCGCGACGGTGAGGACGTGAGCGAGCTCGCGCGGCGCATGAACCTGTCGACGTATTTCAACGACGTGCAGCTGTTGCCCGCCAAGCGGGAGACGGAAAAGGTGAGCGGGCTGCCGATGGTGTCGTTCAAGCTCGAAGCCAAGGTGAGGTACTGAGATGGCCATCAATCGTGGCACCCTGAGCCGCTTGGCGCTGCCGGCCAAGCTCGGGATCGGCGCGGGTGCGTTGGCGCTCGTAGGCGCTGGTTACTACTTCGTCTTCCACTCCGAGGTGGAGGAAGGCCTGACCAAGGCGCGCACCGCGAACACGAAGTTGAACTCGGACCTGAGCAAGGCCCGGGCGGCGGAGCAGGCCTATCAAAAGGACCTCGCCGAGCTGGCGGATCGCGAGCAGCGCCAGAAGGAGCTGAACCAGATCTTGCCGGCCACTACCGAGTATCCGGCGTTCCTGAGCGCCGTGCAGTCGGCGGCCAACATCTCGGGCGTGAGCCTGGCCGCCTGGACCCCACGCGAGAAGGTGCCGGAAAAGTACTACGCCAAGGTGCCGATGAAGGTCGAGCTCAGCGGCAAGTTCATGCAGATCGCGCGCTTCTTCTACAACGTCGGTCAGCTCGATCGGATCATCAACATGGAGAACATCTCCATGACCGACCCACGGTTGGTCGACGACGAAATGGTACTGAAGACGGAAGCGCTGGCGACGGCGTTCCACGTCGTGGAAGACAAGCCGGCAGCCGGCGAGAGCGGAGGCAAGTGAGCGTGCGCCCCCTCTTTTGGATCGTGTGCGGCGCGCTGGCAGTCTCCAGCGTCGCTTGCGGTGGTGATCAGCCAGCCGAGAAGAAGCCGGCTGCGAAGGCGGGCGGCGCGAAGACGCGGGCCTCCGCCAAGGCGGGTAGCGCCGCGCCGGAGAAGACAGTGGCGCCGGTGGGACCGCCCATCGACTTCAACGACAGCTCCAACCTGCGCGACCCGTTCCTGTCGTACGCGCGCGAGTTCGCCGAGGAGGCGAAGAAGCGCGTGCGATCGCAGCGCGATGTGGTGCTCGACCAGTACGGTCTGGATGAGCTCAAGCTGGCCGGGCTAGTCACGGGCATTCGCCCCGCGCGCGCCATGTTGATCGACCCCACGAAGAAGGGGCACGTCGTACACGAAGGGCAGTTCGTGGGGCGCGCGGAGGTCGTGCAGGGTGGCGCTTCCGGAGCGGACTACGAGATCAACTGGCGTGTCGATCGCATCCGCGACTCCGACATCGTGCTGGTGCGCGAGGATCCCTCGAACCCCGACGTGCCGAGCGCCACGCGCGTGATCCCGCTGCGTCCCGACGAGATGGTGGCGGCCGCGACGACGCGCTGACGAGGTGGGCACATCCTGGTGCCGTCGGGGGGGCTCGGTTCCGAGCCCCAGGCATGCCGATTGCGGTCGGCGTTGCCGCGAAAATAAATTCGCTGCCGCGGCGCGTCGGCAACTGCTCGTGTTTCATCAGCTTTTGAAGCTGAGAGCCGAACTCGAGTGGCGCCTGGCGCGTGTTGCAGTGTGACCAGATCTCGGTGCGCCGTGTACTTGTGATCTGGGCGGCACGCTCATGCCGTCCATTGTGCGCTTTCGGCATCCGTAAAAACGGAGCCGGCGCGTGGTTCCCCCGACCTCGGAACCGCTCGCCGGAGCCGAAGGCGTTCCCATCGTGCGACGAGAGGACCTGAAGCAACCCACACCCAAAGACCCCCCCAACATACCTTCCAGGAGGACTCTGTGACGAACCGAAGGAAGATGCGGAGGAGCGTCCAAAGCACGTGCTTTGGCGCCTCGGCGATCGTGTGCCTGGCGATCCTGGGCCACGCGATCGTGTGCCCGGCGAGAGCCAGCCCGGACGATACAGCCGGCGCTCCGCTCGTTGCCGTCAGATTGCTCGCCGGCAGATCGGCAACAGGCGAGGACCAGCTCAGCCCCGCCTGTGACGACTCGCCGATGTCCACTGCCTGCCCGCAGCAGGACAACCGCGCCTAGTCAGCAACTAGCAAACGCCTGCGACGGCCACTGGGAGGCCGTCGCGGGCGTGTCTTTTGCTGGCTGCAGCCGATCCGTGATGTATTCCGCGCCTGCGGCCCATGACCCCAGACCTCGAACGGCGCCTGGCGCCGCAGGCTGCTTCGGATCGACCCCGCTCGCGGCCGATGCTGCGCTTCGTGATCGGGCTGGCCGCGCTGGGCCTGTGCGTGTCGCGGCTCGACCTGGAGCATGACCTGCACCGGCTGAATACGGGGTTTCTATCCGGGCTGCCCGAGGGCAACTATCACGCGATCGCGGAGGCGCTGGTGCAGACCGCCGCGCAGCAACGAGGGCGGCTGCGGGAGGTGCCGAGCGAGGGCTCGACGGACAACATCGAGCGCCTGCGCAAAGCGCGGGGGACCTGCGAGCTGGGCTTCGGGCTCGCGCAGGACGGCTCGGAGTGGGGAGCCGAGGGCGAGCTGCAGCTGATCGGCAGACTGGCGAAGGCCGAGTCGGTGTTCTTCCTGGGCAAGAGCGCGGATCAGCTCACGGAGTTCGCCCAGCTGCGGGGGCAACGCATCGGCATCGGTCCCCAGGGCAGCGGCAGCGCACAGCTGATGCGCCACCTGTTCCAGCTCCCCGAGTTGGCGCGGCTCGACGCTCAGCTGAGGCAGGGCACGCCTGCGGAGCAGCTCGGGCAGGTCGAAG